>MGOD01000051.1:29376-43443 GCA_001795245.1 Chloroflexi bacterium RBG_16_70_13 | reverse complement strand
CCAGCCGCGCCTGCCGAGCGTGCTCCTGGGCATCGGGCTGGTCCAGGTCGGCGTGGTGTCAGGGTTCACGTTCCTGTCGCTGCGGCTCATCGACCTCGGCGGCGGCCCGACCGAGATCGCGCTCGCTGCCGGCGTGTCGGCGATCGCCGAGATCCCCACGATCTGGCTGATCCCCCGGGTCATCGGGCGCGTCGGTCTCCGGGCGCTGCTCGTCGGCGGGATCCTCCTGTACGGGCTCGTCATGCTGACCTGGGCCGGGCTTGCCGATCCGGCGCTCATCGTCGGCACGCGGGTCGTGTCCGGGGTGGCCTTCGCCGGGATCTCGGTCGGGGCCGTCATGACGATCGCGGCGCTCCTGCCCCCCGAGCTCCAGGCGACCGGCCAGGGCCTGAACCAGACCGTCAGCTTCGGGCTCGCGGCGATCGTCGCGAACGCCGTCGGCGGCGTCGTCTACGGCTGGGGCGGCGCCCTTCCGCTGTTCCTCGGCTGTGCCGCCCTGGCCGGGGTCGGCGCCGTCGTGACCTGGCGGGCGGTGCCGGCTCGGGCGTCGGCGGGTCCGCTACGATCGCGGCCATGACCGCCTCGCCGGCACCATCCGCCCCGGCGGCCCTCCTCGAGGCGCTCGGCGTCGCCTTCCCCGAGGCCGCCGCCGACCACTCCCGGCTGCGTGTGGTCCGCGCGCCCGGACGGGTGAACCTGATCGGCGAGCACACCGACTACAACGATGGCTTCGTCCTGCCGGCCGCGATCAGCCTTGCCATCGACATCGCCTTCGTGCCCGTCGACGACGGGCGGGTGGAGCTGGTCATGGCGGCGACCGGCGAGCGGGCCGGCCTGGACCTGGCGGCCCTCGGTCCGCGGCGTGGGACGTGGCTCGACTACGTCGCGGGGACGGCCTGGGCGTTGCAGGGGGCGGGCGTTGCGACCCGCGGCTTCCGCGGGGTCCTCGCATCGACGATACCGGCCGGTGCCGGTCTCTCGTCCTCGGCCGCGATCGAGCTGGCGACGGCCTGGGCACTGGCCGGCGGCGACCGGCCGCCCTGGACCCGATGACCCTGGCCCGGACGGCCCAGCGAGCCGAGAACGAGTACGTCGGGGTGATGTGCGGGCTGATGGACCAGTTCGCGGTCACGCTGGGCCAGGCCGGGCATGCCCTCCACCTCGACTGTCGGACCCTCGACTGGCACGCCGTCCCGCTGCCCACCGAGATCGAGCTCCTCGTCTGCCACTCCGGCAGCCCGCGTCGCCTCGAGGCCTCGGCCTACAACGCCCGGCGGGCAGAGTGCGCTCGCGCGGTCGCCGCGCTCGCCGCCCGCGAGCCCGGCGTCGGGGCCCTCCGCGACGTGGACGTCGCGATGCTCGAGCGGAATCGCGACCGGATCGACGAGATCGCCTACGCCCGTGCCCTCCACGTCGTGACCGAGAACGACCGGGTCGCCGCGACGGAGCGGGCACTCGGCGAGGGCGACCTGGAGGCGATCGGTCGCCTCTTCGCCGCCTCCCACGCCTCGTTGCGCGACCGGTTCGCGGTCTCGTCCGACGCCCTCGATGCGCTCATCGAGATCGCCGTCGCGACGCCCGGCGTGATCGCCGCCCGGCTCACCGGCGCCGGCTTCGGGGGCTGCACGATCAACCTCGTCGAGCGCGGCCGGGCGGAGGAGCTCCGGGCTGCGGTGGATCGCGAGTACGCCCCCCGGACCGGGCTCAGGGCGAGAGTCTTCGTCGTCGACGCCGCCGACGGCGCGGGGCTCGTGGCGCTGTCCCAGGCCGGCTGACCCGCCCCGCTGGCCGCCGCGCCGTCCGGCGAGCCGACGACCGGGTCAGTCCGCGGACAGGACCCAGATCCGTGAGCTGAAGTCGCCGCCGGGGGCACCCGTCGGTGGATCCTCGGGCACCAGGCCGAGGCCCGCGGCCATCAGGACGTCGCCGCCCCGGCGAACCCCGTCCGACGCGTCGCCAGCGGATGGACCGGGCCACGGCGAGACCCGGTAGGTCAGTCCCGGGTCCAGGCCGCGCAGGCGGAGCCGATCGGGCGGCGGCACCGGCCGCGCGAGGATCCGGACGTGGGCCACGATCGCGCCCCGCCGATCGGGCGAGATGACCATCCAGGCCCCGTCGTCCCGTCCGAGCGGGCTGCGGAGCCGGACGAAGCGCCCGCGCTGGAACAGCTCGCGATGCTCGCGGTAGAAGGCGATCTGGGCCCGGATCTCGGCCCGCTCGGGCCCGCTCAGGGCCCGCGGATCGAGCTCGTAGCCGAAGACCCCGAAGAAGGCCACGGCGGCCCGCGTCGCGAGCGGGGTGATCCGCCCGACCTGGTGATTCGGGACGGCCGAGACGTGGGCGCCCATCGAGCTGAGCGGGTAGACGTGCGAGGCGCCCCACTGGATGGCCAGCCGCTCGATGGCATCGGTGTCGTCGCTCGTCCAGGCCTGCGGCGCGAAGGCGAGCATTCCCGGGTCGAACCGGCCGCCGCCCCCGGCGCACGACTCGAACAGGACCTCCGGGAAACGAGACGTCAGGCGGCGCCACAGCTCGTACGTCCCGAGCAGGTAGCGGTGGAAGAACTCGCCCTGACGCTCGGGCGGCAGGGCACCGCCGTAAGGCTCGGTGATGTTCCGGTTCATGTCCCACTTGACGTACGAGATCGAGGCGCTCCCGAGGACCGCCGCGATCGCGGTCTCGAGGTGGTCCACGACCTCCGGCCGCGACAGGTCGAGGACCAGTTGCTGGCGGCTCTCGGTCCGAGGCCGGCCGGGGACGCCGATGGCCCAGTCCGGGTGGGCCTCGAAGAGCCGGCTCCGCGGCGAGACCATCTCGGGCTCGATCCAGAGCCCGAACCGGAGCCCGAGGGCCTCGATGTCGGCGGCCAGCGGCCCGAGGCCGGCCGGGAGCTTGCGCCGGTCGACCTCCCAATCGCCGAGCGAGCTCGTGTCGTCGTCGCGCCCACCGAACCAGCCGTCGTCGAGGACGAACAGCTCGACGCCCAGGTCCACCGCGCCGCGGGCCATCTCGACGAGGCGGTCGTGGTCGAAATCGAAGTAGACGCCCTCCCAGCTGTTGAGCAGGACCGGGCGCGGCCGGTCTCGCCAGGCACCACGCGCGAGGCGCTCCCCGAAGAGGCCGTGGAACGCGTCGCTCAGGCCACCGACACCATCCGCCGACCAGGCGATGACCGCTTCAGGCGTCGTGAATGAGGCCCCCGGCTCGAGGGTCCAGGCGAAGCCGTCGGGATGGAGCCCGATCCGGGCGCGGGTGGGGCCCCGCGGCCCGACCTCGGCCTCGGCCAGGAAGTTGCCGGAGTAGACGAGCGAGATCGCGAGGCCCTCGCCGTGGGCCTCGTCCGTGCCGGGGCGCAGGAGGAAGAGCGACGGGTCCTGGCCGTGGCCGGTCGCGCCCCGCAGGCTGCCGACCGAGCGTCGGCCGGGCAGGAGCGCGGCCCGGTGCGGCCGCCGCTCGCGGGCCCATGCGCCGCTCAGGGTCAGGAGATCCCAGGCTCCGTCCGGGAGGTCGAGCGACGCGCTCATCGCCGTCCGGATGATGAGGCCCGTGTCACCCTCGTTGACGAGGCGCATTGAGCGGGCGATGACGGGCCGGTCCTCGAAGATCGTGAGCGACAGCGTGACGAGCAGGCCCGCGATCGGATCGGCGAGGTCGATCCCCACCGTCGTCGCCTCGGCCGGGTCCTCGACGTACGTCGACGGCAGGCCATCGAGGCCGGGCTTCCCGGCCGCGATCCGGTGACCCCGGTAGACGAGATCGAGGACGGTCGAGCCGTCGGCGCCTTCGACGACCAACGCCGGGACGCGGAAGTCGCCGCTGCCGGCGGTGGGGACGGCGAGCCCGACGGGCTCATCGAGGCGGTTGGCGAACCCTCGGAAGTCGGTCGGGCCGAGGTGCCGGTAGGACGCGGTCGGGTCGAGCGGCGCCCCGACGTGGAGCTGCCCGAGCCAGCCGTTCTCGTGGACGGCGAGGACCAGGCTGACCCGGCCGTTGTGGAGGTGCAGCTCGCGGGAGTCGTCGCGCCAGGTGATGGCCATCACCCGTCCTCCCCGAGCGCGAGGATCGTCCATGTCCATTCGTGCGTCCCGGTGGGCACGAGGTACTCGGCCAGCGTGTCCGGCCCGCAGCTGGCCGTGCCGATCCCGCGATGGGCCGCATCGAGGTGGAGGACGGTCTCCGGGCGGGCGACGAGCTCCTCGCGATGCGTGGCGGCGGCGAGGTCGGCGGCCCGGAAACGGGTCGCCGAGACCTGGCGTGGCCGGTCGAGCTCGACGCGCACGCCCTCGCCCGACGGCCGGCGGAGCTCCAGCCAGCGGACGTCGGCGCGGCCGCCGTTCTCCTGGGGGCGGACGTACGGGACATGGGCGTCGGCGACCGTGGTCGCCCAGCGCCCGATCGACCCGGCCCGGCGGCGGTCCGGGTAGGTCTCGATCGGGCCGCGCCCGAACCAGGTCAGGGCCTCGTGCCCGGGCTCGAGCTCGAGGACCGTCCCGACCCTGGCGAGGTCCGCCAGGACCGGCGGGATCTCCACCCGCTCGGTGATCCGGAGTCCGCCGCCGGAGACGGCGACGATCCGCTGCTCGTGCGGGACGACGATGCCGGCCCGGGTCCGCCATTCGAGCCGGACGACGAGCTCTTCGCCGGTGTCGTCCACCGACACCAGCCGTCGCTCGAGGTCGGCGACGCCCCAGGCCTCCCAGGACGCTCCGAGCCCGGCGATCCGGTCGTTGTCCGTCGGGGCTCGCCACAGGGACAGGCTCGGGCCCGAGGCGACGCCGGGGAGCCGGAGCCCCCCGTCGGTGTCGACGATCGAGCGGTCCGCCCGGGTCGCGATGGCTCGCCCGTGCGCAACCGACGTGGCGGCACCCTGTGAGACCGGGAGCTGAGCCTCGCCGATCGGGAACCCCGTGGGCGCCCACGCTTCGTCGCCCGCGGTTCTGAACGAGATCGTCAACCAGGCCTCGGCGCCACCGACCTCGGCGAGCGTGCCGGGCCAGCCCTCGAGCCGGGCGGGGCCCCGATCACCGGGCGGGAGGGGCGGGACGGGGAGTGCGCCGCTCGCGATGTCCCCACGTTCGTCGTGGAGCGTCCACGAGGCAGCCAGCCAGTCCAGGGCCCGGAAGTCGGCCCGGTTCTCCAGCTCCACGGTGCCGGCTGCGAGCTCCGCCGTCGACGCCCGGACCCGGATTGGCAGGGCGAGGGCCCGGTGCTCCCACAGCCCCGGCTTGGGACTGCGGTCGGGGAACGTGATCCCGTCGATGCAGAAGTTGCCGTCGTTTGGCCGGTCGCCGAAGTCGCCGCCGTAGGCCGCCCGGGTCGTGCCGTCGGGGAGGGCCTGGTCCAGGCCGTGGTCCCGCCATTCCCAGATGCAGCCGCCCTGGAGCCCGGGCGTCGCCTCGATCGCCTCCCAGTACTCGGCCAGGGTCCCGTTGCTGTTGCCCATCGCATGCGAGTACTCGCACATGATCAGCGGGCCCCGTTGCCGCCCCGACGTCGCGTGTCCGACGAGGGCCGCGACCGATGGGTACATCGGACAGACGATGTCCGTCACCGCGGCACCGGCCGTCCAGTCGAAGCGGATCGCGCCCTCGTAGTGGAGCGGGCGCGTGGGGTCGGCCCGCCGGACCCAGGCCGCGGCCGCGTCGTGGTTGGCCCCGTGCCCGGATTCATTCCCCAGCGACCATGCGATCACCGAGGGATGGTTCCGGTCGCGGAGGACCATCCGCGACACCCGGTCGACCCAGGCGCCGAGGTAGCGGGGGTCGTTGCACAGCGAGCCCCAGAACGCATGCGACTCGATGTCGGCCTCGTCGATGACGTACAGCCCGATCTCGTCGGCGAGATCGAGGAATCGAGGATCGTTCGGATAATGCGAGGTCCGGACCGTGTTGAAGCCGAACCGCTTCATGGCGACGAGGTCGGCCCGCATGTCCTCGACGGCCACCACCCGCCCCGTCGCGGGATCGAAGTCGTGGCGGTTGACGCCTCGGATGAGGACCGCGCGGCCGTTGATGAGCAGCTCGTTGCCGACGACGCGAACGGTCCGGAAGCCCAGCCACGTCCCCGTCCGCTCGACGACGTGGCCGCCGGGATCGCGCAGCGCAACCTCCAGCCGGTACCGCGCGGGCACCTCCGACGACCACGGCTGGACGTCGGGGACCTCGGCGGCGAGACGCACGAGGCCGGCCGCGACGCGGGTCCCGGCGATCGTCTCTCCGCGCGCGGCTGCCTCGGCGGCCGGCAGCGACAGCCCGGCGGCGCCCTCGGTCAGCACGTCGAGCTCGCCCCGGCTGGGCGGGCCCGCGAACCAGCCGGCGTGCGAACGGCGGCCGGGCGGCGGCCCGGCCGTCACCTCGCCTGGAGCCGGAGCGGCTCGGTCAGGCCGGGCCCGGTCAGCGTCGCCGCGACAGACCAGCCAGGACGGGATGTGCCGCCCTCCCAACCGACGACCACTTCGAGCTCGAGCGTCCCGCTTCGGCCGTCGTCGGCCAGGCCCGACCGCACCACGAGGTCGGCGAGGTGGGTCGGGTCCGTGGCGAAGAGGCTCACCGGGCGGGTGATCCCGCCGTGCCACCACTGGTCCTGGTCCTCGACGAACGTCGCGTCCGACCATTTCACGACCGTCAGCCGAAGGTCGTTCGACCCGGGCCGGATGAGGTCGCTGATCTCGAACTCAGCGGCCAGGTGAGAGTCCTTGCTGACCCCGACCTCGATCCCGTTGAGGGTCACGATGAGGACGCTCTCGGCGGCCCCGACCGACAGGACGACGCGCCGCCCGGCCCACGCCGCCGGCAGCTCGAACGACCGCTCGTAGACCCCGGTCGGGTTGTCGTCCGGCGGTCTCGGCGGCTGGCCCGGGAAGGGCATCTGGACGTTCGTGTAGATCGGCCGATCCCAGGTGCCCTGCATCGTCCAGCAGCCGGGGACCTCGGCGTCGGACCAGGCCTCGCGGAGCGCGTCCGTCGGGCGCCGCAGGAGCTGGAAGCGCCAGCGTCCGTCGAGGCTGATCCGGTCGTCGTGAGCGACCGCGTGCATCGGCAGGCGGCCGCGGGACGAGAGTCCCGGGTCCGCCCAGGGATGGGTCACCGCCATCGCGGTGCTCAGCCCTTCGTCGAGCCGAGCGTCAGCCCGCGGATGAACTGCTTCTGGAGGACGAAGAAGACGATCAGCGTCGGCAGCGCCACGAGGATCGACCCGGCCGCGATCAGGTTGTTGTCGACGAAGAACTGGCCCTTGAGGTTGTTGAGGGCCGAGGTGATCGGGAGCTTGTCGCCGGTGCGCATCAGGATGAGGGCCCAGAAGAAATCGTTGTAGATCCAGGTGAACTGGAGGGTCGCCAGGGCCGCCAGGGGCGGCCGGCAGAGCGGCAGGATGATCTCGCGGTAGGTCCGGAAGACCCCGGCGCCGTCGACGACCGCGGCCTCGTTCAGCTCCCGCGGGATGGTCTTCATGTAGTTGCTGAGGACGAACGTGCAGAACCCCAGCTGGAAGGCGATGTGGATGATCATGATGCCGAGATACTGGTCGTAGAGGCGCCCGTTGTCTGATAGCGGCTCCGGGATCCCCAGGACCAGCAGGTAGATCCGGTAGAGCGGCGTGATCACGACCTGCTGGGGCAGGAGATTCCCGGCCGTGAAGACCATCAGCAGCAGGAGGTTGAGGCGCCAGCTGTAGCGCGACACGGCAAACGCGACCATGGACGCGAGGAAGAGCGTCAGGATGACCGCCGGCACGACGATGATCAGGGTGTTGAGGAAGTACTTCGGCAGCTCCGCGCCGTTCCACGAGTTGACGAAGTTGTCGAGGTTGTAGATCCCGCCGATCGACACGTAGCCCAGGCGAGCCGTCTCGGCGTATGGTCGAAGCGAGGTGTAGACGGCCCACAGGATCGGCGCCATCCAGACGAGGCTCGTCAGGATCAGGAAGCCCTGGAGGACGACTCGCTGCGGCGGCGTCCGCCGGTGGCGCAGGGCGACCGCGGTGGCCAGGGCGGCCGGCGGCTCGGCGGTGGTGACGGTCATGCCTGCTCCGCCCGCAGGGAGCGGGTGAGGTAGTAGATGATCGGCCCGACCGAGACGACGAGCAGGATCATCGCGATCGCGGACCCGAACCCGATCCGGCTGGCCTCGCCGATGATGTTGTTCGTGACCAGGACCGACAGGAGCTCGAGGCCGTTGAGCCCGCGGTTCGTGATGAAGACGAGGTCGAACGCCCGGAGCGACTCGATGACGGTGATGACGATCACGACGAGATTGATCGGGCGAAGGACGGGGAACACCACTCGGAAGAACGTCTGGGTCTCGGTCGCTCCATCGATCGCGGCGGCTTCCTTGAGGTTCGGGTCGACCGACTTCAGGCCGGCCAGGTAGAGGACCATGATGTAGCCGACGTGGCGCCAGCCCGCGGCGATCAGGATCATCCACAGGTTGATCGAGCGGTCGCCGAGCCAGTCGGTCGCGTCCGGAGTCTTCGCCGTGCCGAGAAGGCTGTTGATGAGCCCCTGGTCGGGCGAGTAGATGAGCTGCCAGATGAACCCGACGATCGCCAGCGACAGGACGACCGGGAGGTAGAGCGCGCTCTGGTAGATCCGGGTCCCGCGGATCTCCTTGTCGAGGAGGACGGCGAAGAAGATCCCGATCGGGGTCGCGACGAAGGTGAACACGGCCAGCCAGATGAGGTTGTGCTGGATCGCCGGCCAGAACGGCGGATAGACCCCGGTGAAGAGATCGGTGTAGTTCTTCAGGCCGATGAACCTGATCTTGTCGAGGCCGATCCCGTTCCACGAGGTGAACGACAGGACGCCCGAGGCGATCGTCGGCAGCCAGATGAAGAAGACGTGAATGAAGGTCGGAATCCCGACCATCAGGCCGAGGACCAGCTTGTCCCGCCGGGTCAGGAGGCTGAACCGCCGCCGGGCAGCGCCCCGCGAGAATCCGAACCGGCGACGCCCGGACGGCGCCGCCGGTTCGCCGAGCCCGCGATTGGCTGAGGCAGTCACGGGCTCGATCGTGGGGTCAGCGGCTCACTGCGGGGGCAGCGAGTCGTAGAAGGACTGGATCGTTCCGAGGAACGTGTCCAGGTCTTGGTCGGGGTCGTTGAGGAAGTTCTGCAGGAACGCCTGCATGCCGTTGCCGCCGGCGAAGTCCGGGCGGGTGTCACGATCGAGGAACTGGGCGATGGCCTTGGAGTTCCCGATGATCTCGGCCATCTTCTTCTGGAACGGCGAGTAGCTGCTCGTGTCGGCGTCCTTGGCGGCCGCCACGTTGTTCGGGCTGGACGCGAGGAACTCGAGCTGGGCGGGACCGGTCGCCACGCAGGCGAGGAGGGCCTTGGCCGCCTCGGGGTTCGCCGGCGCCTTGCTCAGCATGAGGCCGTCGATCGGCGCATCGATGGCAAGCTCGCTGTCCCACTCGTTCCCGAGGACCGGGAACGGGAAGAAGTCGAGGTCATCGTGGACCGCCGGGTCGGCCGCCTGCTCGCCCGCGAAGGTCCCAAGGAAGTACATCGCGGCTTCCTTGTTGATCATCGACTGGGCACCCTCCTGCCAGGTCCGCCCGAGGGCGTTCGGCTGGGTGAAGGGCAGGAGCTCCTTCCAGAGGTTGAAGACATCCTTCACCCGCGAGTCCGTCCACTTCTCCTTGCCGGCCATGAGGTCGACGTGGAACTGGTAGCCGTTCTGGCGCATGTTGAGGATATCGAAGGTGCCCATCGCCGGCCAGCCGTCCTTGTCGGCGAAGGCAAGCGGGACGAGAGCGTCGGCCTGGATGTCGGCGGCCAGGGTCTTGAACTCGGCCCAGGTCGTCGGGATCGTGTAGCCGTTGTCGGCGAACAGGCTCTTGCGGTAGATGACGACCCACGGGTAGTTGTACATCGGGATGAAGTACTGCTCGCCGTCGTCACCCGTCGACGCCTGCTTGAAGGCGTCCGAGTAGTTGGCCCCTGCCGTCTCCCATACGTCGGAGATGGGGGTCGAGAGGCCCTGCGCCGCGAAGAACCGCATGCGGTACCCGGCGAACCACGTGAAGACGTCGTCCGGGGTGCCCTGGAGGTACGAGTTCAGGCTGTCCTGGAAGGCGCCGTGCTCGACCGTGTTGATCTTCGGCGTGACGTTCGCCTCTCCGGCGCAGTAGTCCATCATCGCCTGGAAGGCGTCCTTGGGGACCTGGTCCGAGTAGTTCGATCCGATCGTGACCTCGCCGAGCGGTCCGGCGTCGGTCGGGGCCACGGACTCGCCGGGCTGGCTCGCCGTGGGCTGCGAGGTCGGGGACGGGGTGGCGCCTCCGCCGCACGCGGTCGCGATGAGCATGAACGCGGCGGCGAAGACGAGGATCCGGGCCGGCGTGCGCCGGCGCGGTGGGCGCGCGATCGTCCAGTCGCCTGGCTCGCGCGGCGTTCTGAGTTCTGCCATCAAAGCGGCTCTCCTCCAAATGCGGTCGCCAAGCGTCGGCTGGGACGAACACAAACCGACAGGACCAAACAGGAGTTTGTGGCAGTCAGGGCCCGATGTCAAGCCGAAGTCGGCACGTTCCGCCACAATCGCGTGCGATCACGTTGACTTTCGGTGGTTCGTGGCGCAGTCTGTAGGCGCGTCGCCCGTCAGTCATACTCTCGTCCGGGAGGTGCCCAGCGTCCGTGCTCCCTCGTCAGCGCCAGACGTACATCCTGGAACGCGTTCGCGAGGACGGTGCCGCCCGCGTGGCGGAGCTGGCTCGCGACCTGTCCGTCTCCGACATGACCGTCCGCCGGGACCTGGAGCTCCTCCACCAGCAGGGGCTGATCGAGAAGGTTCATGGCGGCGCGACGGTCACCGGGGGGAGCTCCCTCTTCGAGCCCGGCTTCGTCGTGAAGTCGGAGCTGCAGCTGGCTGAGAAAGGCGGTATCGCCGCGGCCGCCGCCGAGCTCGTGACGCCGGGCATGGCCATCGCCCTGTCGGCCGGCACGACGACGTATGCCCTGGCCCGGCGGCTGACCGAGGTCGCCGGCCTGACCGTCGTCACGAACTCCGTTCCCGTCTCCGACGTGCTGTACCGGATGGGCCGGCCGGACCAGACGATCATCGTGACCGGCGGGGTGCGGACGCCGAGCGACGCGCTCGTCGGCCCGTTTGCCGTGGCAGCCCTCCGGACGATCCACGTCGACCTCGTATTCATGGGCGTCCACGGGATGGACCCCCATTCGGGCTTCACGACTCCCAACCTGCTCGAGGCCGAGACCGACCGGGCGCTCGTCGAGGCCGGGCGCCGGCTCGTCGTCGTCGCCGACCACACGAAGTGGGGGGTCATCGGGATCAGCTCGATCGCCGGCCTCGACCAGGCCGACGTCCTGATCAGCGACGTGGGCCTCGATGCCGACGCCCGCGTTGCCCTCGGGCGCGAGGTCCGCGAGCTGATCCTCACCAACCCCACCGCCGCGGGGTTGGCCGGATCGCCCGACTCGAGCGGCATCGCGGCTGCGAGATGAGCGAGCGGCACGAGCCGGACGGCGAGGCATTCGACCGGCTCCGGACCGAGCCGCACCGGCGCTTCAATCCGCTCATCGACGAGTGGCTCCTCGTGTCCGCCGGGCGCACGCGGCGCCCGTGGCAGGGCCGCAAGGAGACGCACCCCCGGGATGCCTCGCCGGTGTTCGACCCGGGCTGCTATCTCTGTCCCGGCAATGTCCGGGCGAACGGCGAGCGCAACCCCGAGTACGAGTCGACGTTCGTCTTCACGAACGACTTCTCGGCCCTCCACCCGGACACGCCGACCGACCGGATCGAGGTCGGGCTGCTCCGCGCCGAGGGCGAGGCGGGCGCCTGTCATGTCCTGTGCTTCAGCCCCCGCCACGACCTCACGCTCGCGCTCATGGGGGCCGAGGCGGTCGGGCGGGTGGTCGACGTCTGGGCCGACGAGACGGCCGAGCTCGGTCGCCGCTTCCGGTGGGTCCAGGTCTTCGAGAACCGGGGCCAGATCATGGGGGCATCGAACCCCCATCCGCACGGCCAGGTCTGGGCGGGCTCGGCGCTCCCCCGCGAGGCGGCCAAGGAGGACGGGGCCCAGCGTCGATACCACGCCCGCACCGGGCGGCGCCTGCTCCTCAACTACGCCACGCAGGAGCTCGATGGGCCGCGGGTCGTCGAGGTCAACGACGACTGGCTCGTCGTCGTCCCGTTCTGGGCGGCCTGGCCGTACGAGACGCTGCTCGTGGCGCGCCGGCCGGTGGAGCGGCTGCCCGATCTCGGCGCAGCCCAGCGCGACAGTCTGTCCCGGATCCTCATCCGGCTCCTGACCCGCTACGACAACCTGTTCGGGCTGTCGTTCCCGTATTCGATGGGCTGGCACCAGGCCCCCTTTGACCTGGGCGTCGGCGATGACCGCAACGGTGCCGATGCGCCCGAGAGTGCGGCCCACTGGCAGCTGCACGCCCACTTCCTGCCGCCCCTCCTGCGCGCCCACGTCCGCAAGTTCATGGTCGGCTACGAGCTGCTGGCCGAGGCCCAGCGCGACCTGACCGCCGAGCAGGCGGCCGAGGAGCTCAGGAACGCGTCGCCTGTTCATCGGCCCGCCGAGGACGCCTCGATTCCCGGCCGCGACGCCCGGACCGCCCGGCACACAGCGGCGCGTTCCCCCAGCACCGGCGACTGACGCCGCCCCGCTCCGTCGCCGCCTGACCTCGGCGCGTCCCGGCCTCGCCCGTCCGATCCCCACGGTACGATCCGCAGCGGAGGTGGCATGCAGCGCTGGGGCGGTCGGTTCAGGGGCGAGACGGACGCGCGGGTCGTCGAGTTCACCCGCTCGATCGATGTCGACGCGGCGCTCGCCGGCGACGACATCGAGGGCTCGATCGCTCACGTGCGGGGCCTCGGCCGGGCGGGAATCCTGACGGCTGCGGAGGTCGAGGCGCTCGTCGACGGCCTGCGCACCCTGGCGGCCGAGGTCGACGCCGGCGAGATCGCCTGGGACCCCGCCCTCGAGGATGTCCACATGAACCTCGAGGCGGCCCTCGAGGCGCGGATCGGGCCGCTGGCGAGGAAGCTCCACACCGGGCGGTCGCGGAACGACCAGGTGGCGACGGACCTGCGCCTCTGGACACGCCGGGCGATCGACCGCCTCGACCCCGCGATCATCGACCTCGAGCGGGCGCTCGTCGGGCTCGCCGAGCGGGAGGGCGGGGCGATCCTGCCCGGCACGACCCATAACCAGCCGGCCCAGCCCGTCCTCCTGGCCCATCACCTCCTGGCCTACGTCGAGATGCTCGAGCGCGATCGCAGCCGGCTCGCCGACGCGCGGCGCCGGCTGAACGTCTCGCCCCTCGGCTCGGGTGCCCTCGCCGGCGCCGGCTACCCTCTCGATCGCGACGCGACCGCCCGGGAGCTCGGCTTCGAGGGCGTGACGGCGAACTCGATGGACGCAGTCTCGGATCGCGACTTCGTCGTCGAGGTTCTTGCGGCCGTCGCCCTCTCGATGGTGCACCTTTCCCGCCTGGCCGAGGAGATCACGTGGTGGTCGAACCCGGCGTTCGGGTTCGTTCGCGTCGCCGACGCCTTCTCGACCGGCAGCTCGATGATGCCGAACAAGCGAAACCCGGATCCGGCCGAGCTGGTGCGGGGACGGGCAGCCCGGGTGATCGCGGCCGCTGGGGCGGTGCTCGGAATCCTCAAGGGCCTGCCGCTGACCTACCAGCGCGACCTCCAGGAGACGATCCCTCCGCTCATCGCCGCGGTCTCGGGATACGAGGCCTCGCTCGGGATCATGGCCGGGCTCATCGATACCCTGGCCATTGACGCCCGGCGGATGCGGGGCGCCGCCGGCGAGGGCTTCACGACGGCGACGGCCGCCGCCGACGCGCTCGTCGGGCGCGGGCTTTCCTTCCGGAGCGCCCACCACGTCGTCGGCGCGCTCGTTGCGGCGGCCGAGGCGCGCGCCGCTGGGATGGAGGCGGTCACCGACGCGGAGGTCGAGGCGGCCCTCCGCTCCGTCGACGACGCGACGGCGGCGGAGATGGCGGCCGGCGGTGCTCGCGCCGCCGCCGACGTGATCCGGGCGGCGACCACGATCGAGGGCGCCATCGCGGCCATGGACGTCATCG
>MGOD01000051.1:26541-29351 GCA_001795245.1 Chloroflexi bacterium RBG_16_70_13 | reverse complement strand
GGTCCGAGCTGCCCTCGCCACGGTCCGAGAGCGCCTCGGCCCGGGCTGACCACGGGACTCGCCGGACCCCTCGCTGGCTGCGGTCCGGGTCCAGCGACATTCGGTCCGAGCGGGCAAGGACGCCGAGGCCTGGACGTCGACGACCCTGACGGCGAGGCCTTGCCTGGCAGTCCACGAAACGTGCGTGGCCCGCTCCCGGATGCCCGCGACGAGATCGCCGAGCCGGAATCGCGGACTGCCAGTCCGGGAAACACGCGTGGCGGGTCGCGGATGCCCGCGATGAGAGTGCCAAGTTGGAATCGCGGACTGCCAGACAGGATCCCCGGCCAAGGCGGCGACCCCCGCCGGGCTCAGGACCCCGGCTCAGAGCTCCAGTGTCGTCGCGATGGCGACGTCGCGGACGAGGTGCGGATCCGGCGCCCAGGCCGTGGCGAGGATGAGCTCGAACGTCGCGCTCGTGCGAGCGTGCGGCAACTCGATCGAGGGCAGCGCCTGTGAGCTGAGCGTTCCCGCGAACTCGATCGACCGGTCGCCGGCCAGGTCGACGATCGGAGCGCTGCCGGACCAGGCGATGATCGTCTCATCGAGCCCGTTGGAGACCGTCGCCTCGACCTTGACCCGGATCTCGGCCCGGAGCTCCTGGAGCCGCCGCGAGCCACCGGCCTGGAGCGTGATGGTCGCGGTGAAGGGCGCGCCGGCGCACAACGGAACCGGATCGAGAGACACCGAACCGGCCACGCCGTCGCCACCGACGTCGGCCGAGTCGAAGAGGGCGAACTGCCCGACGGGGACCGCCCCGGACCGGAGCAAAGCGACCGGCTGGACGACGCGCACTGGGCCCTCGATCGAGGAATCGAAGTCGCCCGGCCGCTCGAGCTTGGCCTCGATCGTCCAGTCGACCCCGGCCACGTCGGCCTCGAGGGTCGCCGGCCCGAGTGGCGGGACCGGCAGCTCGAAGGCCCACGTCCGGCGCTCGCCGGCGGCAAGGTGGATTGCGCCATCGATCTCGACCGGCTCGGTCAGGAGCGCCTCTCGCTCGGTCACGACCCGGGTGCTGGTGTGACCCTGGGCGTCGGTCGTCGTCACCTCGTGCTTCCAGTGCTCCTCGGCCCGCAGCGCGACGATCAGGGCCCGCGCCTCGAACGCGCCTCGGCTCGCGACCTCGATCCTTCCAGTGACGAGCCGTCCCGGGAGGAGCGCGTCACGCTCGAGCTCGAGACGCCAGTCGACGCCGTGACTGGAATCCGTCCACGCGGCGGTCATCGCCCCAATCCTACGCGCGCGTCGGTCCCGGCAAGACGTGGCGAGGCCCATGTCTGCTCTCAGCGCATCGCGCCGCCGTCCGGCTGGGACCCACGCTCCGCGGAGCTCCCACCGGTGTCCGTCCTCGGTCGATCGACCGATGGGCACTCACGCCTCCGGGCGCGGTCGTACCATCGGACCGTGCTGACCGCCGACACGATCCGTCGCGCCCCGAAGGCGCTCCTCCACGATCATCTCGACGGCGGCCTGCGCCCGGCCACGATCGTCGACCTCGCCGCAGAGTTCGGTTACCGGGGCCTGCCGACGACCGACGTCGATGACCTCGCGGTCTGGTTCCGGCGCGGCGCGGATCGCAAGTCCCTGGAGCTGTACCTGGAGACGTTCGTCCACACCGTCGGCGTCCTGCAGGAGCGCGAGGCGATCGTCCGGGTCGCCGCCGAATGCACCGAGGACCTCGCCGCCGATGGCGTCGTCTACGCCGAGGTCCGCTACGCGCCCGAGCTCTCGACCGAGAAGGGCCTGACCCTCGACGAGGTCATCGAGGCCAATCTCGAGGGCTTCCGGCTGGGTGCCGACCGGGCGGCCGCGGCCGGTCGCGCGATCACGATGAAGGTCCTCGTCACGGCGATGCGCCAGGCGGCACGCTCGGTCGAGGTCGCCGAGGCGGCCATCCGGTGGCGGGACGCCGGAGTCGTCGGCTTCGACATCGCAGGCCCCGAGGCCGGCTACCGCCCGACCCGCCACCTCGAGGCCTTCGACAGGATTCGCCACGAGAACTTCCACATCACGATCCATGCGGGCGAGTCGTTCGGGCTGCCGTCGATCTGGGAAGCCCTTCAGTTCTGCGGGGCGGAGCGCCTGGGGCACGGGGTCCGGATCGTCGACGACATCGCCGTGGCGCCCGACGGGACGGTGAGCCTGGGCCGCCTCGCAGCGTTCGTCCGCGATCGGCGCGTGCCGCTTGAGATGTGCCCGACATCGAACGTCCACTCGGGCGCGGCGGCGGCGGTCGCCGAGCACCCGATCGACCTGCTCCGGCGCCTCCGCTTCCGGGTGACCCTCAACACCGACAACCGGCTGATGTCGAACGTCTCGCTGTCGTCCGAGTTCGCGGCGCTCGACGAGGCCTTCGGGATCGGCCTCGGCGAGATGGAGTGGCTGACGATCAACGCCATGAAGTCGGCGTTCGCGCCCTTCGACGAACGTCTCGCCTTGATCAACGAGGTCGTCAAGCCTGGCTACGCGCACCTCCGGGGCGAGGCCGCGAGGGCCGTGGTCGCGAGTGGCCCGGCGGGCGCCTGATCCTGCCCAGCGGGGGCTCGAGCTCGCGATCAGCTCGAGCTCGTGATCAGTCGAGCGGCCAGAAGACCTCGGTGATCGGCGGTCCGGGCTCGTCCGGCCCGGTGAGGTAGCACTCCCAGGGCGCGCCGCTCGCGTGGAGCGCCTGCTCCCGCATCCACGCCGCCGCCCGATCCCAGGCGACGCCAACTTCGTCATACGCGCCGACGTGGGTCGTCGTGACGAGCCGGCCGCCGGGCAGCGTCGTC
>MGOD01000051.1:16808-26533 GCA_001795245.1 Chloroflexi bacterium RBG_16_70_13 | reverse complement strand
CTCGTGGACGCGGTCCGTGGCGACGAGCGAGCCCGTGAACGGGAAGCCGACGTCCGCCCGAATTCGCTCGCCAAGCTGTGGTAGCGCGCGAAGGGTGGGCCGGCGATCACGGCGCCCGAGGCGCCGATCGCCTCGGCCGTCAGCCCGAAGGCCTCGCCGATCAGGCGCGGCAGCTCATCGACCCGCCCGTCGACCCAGACGGTGGCGGCGTGCCGTTCCGGTAGCTCCACGATCACAGGCGTGGTGACCGGCCGAGTGCCGGTCGCATCGGTCATCCAAGCACCTCCTCGGCCGGTCATACTCGTGCCTGCACCCTGCCCGTCGCAAGGCGCATTCGTCCCGTTCGTGGCGGGCCCTTGGCCCCGGGCGCGAGCGGTCTCAGCGGGCGCCGGCGCCCTCGGGATCCTCGACCGTCGCGGGCAGGTGCTCCAGCAAGGGCGGCGTCCACGCCCAGGCCGCGCCGTGATGCTTCCCGACGGCGCCGTGGCGGGCCGCCTCGACCCGCAGCGGCAGGCCGAAGATCTCGATGAACCCGACCGCCGAGGCGTGGTCGAAGGCATCGCCCTCGTCGTACGTCGCGAGGTTCTTGTCGTAGAGCGAGAGCGGCGAGCGCCTTCCGGCGACGATTGCCGCCCCGTGGTCCAGGCGTATCCGGACCTCGCCCGAGACGACCCGCTGGGAGGACGCCACGTAGCCGCGCAGGTCGCGGTGCAGCGCCGAGAACCACAGCCCATCGTAGGTCAGCTGGGCGTGCTCGTCGGCGACCAGCCGGTTGAAGCGCAGGGTGTCCTTGGAGAGGGTCAGGCCTTCGAGCGCACGGTGGGCCGTGTGGAGGATGGTGGCCGCCGGGGTCTCATAGATCTCCCGGCTCTTGATCCCGACGAGGCGGTCCTCGACATGGTCGATGCGACCGATGCCATGGGCCCCGCCGAGAGCGTGGAGCCGCTCCACCAACGCCACCGGGTCGGCGAACTCGCCGTCCAGCGACACGGGAACGCCGCCCTCGAAGCCGATGACGGCCTCGATCGGGGCGGGGGCCGCGGCGGGATCGACCGACCACTCGTAGGCATCGGCCGGGGGCGAGACCCAGGGATCCTCGAGGATGCCGGTCTCGCACGATCGCCCCCACAGGTTGACGTCGATCGAGTAGGGCGAAGCCTTCGTGATCGGGATCTCGATTCCTCGCTCGGCCGCGTAGTCGATCTCCTGGTCCCGGGTCAGGCCCATCCCCACCCGCATCGGGGCGACGACCTCGAGCCCGGGGTCGAGGGCGTGGACGGCGACGTCGAAGCGGACCTGGTCGTTGCCCTTGCCGGTGCAGCCGTGGGCGACCGCGTCGGCACCCTCCTTCTGGGCCACTTCGACGAGGAGCTGGGCGATGAGCGGCCGGGCGAGCGCGGTGGCCAGCGGGTAGGCGCCCTGGTAGAGCGCGTTGGCCTGGAGGTGGGGCCAGACGAAGTCGGTCACGAACCGCTCGCGGGCATCGACGACGTAGGCGCGTGAAGCCCCGGCCGACATCGCCCGCCGCTCGACGCCCTGGCGGAGCGACCCGCCGCCGACGTCGACCGTGAGCGTCACGACCTCGACGTCGTACTGCTCCTTGAGCCAGGCGACGGCGACCGACGTGTCCAGCCCGCCGGAGTAGGCGAGCACGACCTTCTTCATCGGGGTTCCTCCGTGCCGTCGCCCGGGGCGAACGGCGTCTGCAGGGCGGTAAAGCGGTCAAGCCAGCGCCCGAGCGCGGCCTCATCCGCAAACAGGACGATGAGGGTGTTGTCGCCGGCGACGGTTCCGACCTGCTCGGACAGGGTCGATTCGTCGATCGCCTGGGCGATGACGCTCGCGGTCCCCGGGCTGCCCGTCAGGACGAGGATCAGGCCGCTGCGGCCAACCGTGACCGGGATGTCGGCGAGGATCCGACGGAGCCGCTCGTTCGTGCCGGGCCCGATGGCGCGCGGGAGGTCGTCGGCCAGGACGTAGACGTGGCGCTCGCCCCGCCAGGCCTTGGCCAGGCCCAGCTCGGCGATGTCGCGCGACACCGTGGCCTGGGTGACGGCGAAGCCGCGGGCTGCGAGCCGGTCCGCGAGCTCCTGCTGGCTGGCGATCGACTGCCGGGCGACGATCTCGCGGATGACCCGATGGCGGTCGCGCTTCGCGAAGGGCGTCGCGCCGGGCGGCGGGGCGGTCCTCATGCCGCGCCGACTCTCGCCGAGCGCGTCGCCGTCAGGCGCGTCCCGAAGGTCGGGTCGCCCAGGGCCCGCTCGAGGGCCCGCTCGGCCGAGCCGTCGGCGATGATCGCCTCCGTACCCTCCCAGGTCAGCGCGCCGAGCGCCGCCCGAACCTTGGGCACCATGCCGCCGACGATGACACCGCCGTCGATGAGCGCCTCGGCCTCCTGTGCCGTCAGCGAGTCGAGCTTCGCGCCGCTCGCGTCGCGAACCCCGTCGACGTCGGTCATGAGGACGAGCTGACGGGCACCGATCCCTGCCGCGATGCCGGCCGCCACGTCGTCGGCGTTGACGTTGCAGACGATCCCGTTCTCGTCGCGGGCGAGGGGCGCCACGACCGGCACCTGGCCGGCAACCATGAGGGCGTCGAGGAGATCGCGCCGCAGGCCGGTGACGCGGGCGACGAAGCCGAGATCCTCGATCCGCTCGGCGACGAGGAGACCGCCGTCGACCCCCGACAGCCCGACGGCATCGACTCCCAGGGCGCGCAGCCCGGCCACGAGCTCGCTGTTGATGACGCCCCGGAGGACGGCCGCGGCGACCTCGAGGGAGGCGGCGTCCGTGACCCGGAGGCCGCCGTGCCACTCGGACACCACGCCCATCCGGTCGAGCCATTCGGTCAGGCGCTTGCCGCCGCCGTGGACGAGGATGACCGGCCGGCGACGAGCGAGCGCCGCGACCTCGACGAGCACCTGCTCCTGGTCGGCGATCGTCGTTCCCCCGAGCTTGATGACGACGGTCTCGCTCATGTCGTGTACTCGCTGTTCTCGCGGACGTAGGCCTCGGTCAGATCGCAGCCGAAGGCCTCGCCCCAGCCGGTGCCGAGGCCGAGGTCGAGCCGGATGACGATCTCAGGGGCGTCCATCGCCGCCCGCGCGGCCGCACGATCGAACGGTTTCGGTCCGCCGGCGGTGCCGTCGAAGACGAGGTGGCCGGCGATCGCGATCCGGAGGCGATCGGGATCGACGGACGCGGGGGCGCTGCCGCGGCGATAGGCCGCCTCGGGCGTGAGGCCGGCGGCCGCGAGGACGGCGGTCTCGGCCAGGTGCGCGTTCCCGGCCGCGCCGGCGATCCGGCCCCAGTTCGGGTCCTTGCCGTGGGCCGCCGCCTTCACGAGGCTGCTCGAGACGACGGCGCGGGCCACTGCCCGGGCCTCGGCATCGTCGAGGGCGCCGGTGACCTGGCAGGTCAGGAGGCAGGTGGCGCCCTCGCCGTCGGCGGCCTGCTGGCGGGCGAGGTCGCGAGCCACGGCCTCCACCGCGCGCGCGAGCGCGGCCGCGGCCGGCGATCCGGCGACGACCGGCGCCGCGGGTGAGGCCCCCGAGGCAAGGAGAAAGACCGTGTCGTTCGTGCTCGTGTCACCGTCAACGCTGAGCTGGTCCCAGGTCCGGGCGGCGGCGGGGCGGAGGATGCTGCCGAGGAGCTCCGGTGAGGCGGCCGCGTCGGTGAGGATCACGGAGAGCATCGTCGCCATCCGCGGATGGATCATCCCGACACCCTTCGCGGTCCCCGAGACCCGGACGTCGTGGAGATTCCCGTTCGCATCGGGGAGGGCGATCGTCAGGGTCGCGACCTTCGTGACCGAATCCGTCGTCCGGAGCGCGACGGCGACCGCCTCGAGCCCCTCGTCCGTGGCCGTGATCGCCGAGGCCAGCGCGTCGATGCCCGCGGCGACCCGATCGAGCGGCAGCCGCGTCCCGATGACGCCCGTGGACAGGTGGAGGACCTCCGCCTCGCCGATCCCGAGCGCCCCGGCCACCAGCTCCCCGACCCGGGCCTGGTCGGCGTCACCCGCCGCGCCCGTCGCCGCGTTCGCACAGCCGCTCGACGATACAATCGCCCGCACCCAGCCACCGGTCGCCGTGAGCGCGGCCCGCGACCGCCGGACCGGGGCGGCCGCGAAGGCGTTCGGGGTGAAGACCGCGGCCGCGGCAGCCGGCCCGCCCGGGGCGACGACGAGAGCGAGGTCCGGCCGGCCGCTGGCCTTGATCCCGGCGGCGCGCCCGCCGGCGAGGAAACCGGCGGGGATGCGGGCGCGCCGGTCCACCGCCGGCAGGTCCGGCGCGAGCGCGGCGCGGACATCGATCTCGACGGCCACGGCTACGGCGCCAGCGGCAGGGCTTCGAGACCGGCCGTCTCGGCCAGCCCGAAGACGAGGTTGAAGGCCTGGACACCCTGCCCGGCGGCGCCCTTCACGAGGTTGTCGATGACCCCGAGCGCGAGGATCCGGCCGGTCCGCTCGTCCGTCCTGACGAACACCCGCGCGTGGTTGCTGCCGAGGACATGGCCGGTCGCCGGCGGCGCATCGACGACGGTCACGAACGGCTCGTCGGCGTAGGCCTCGGCGTAGAGGGCGTCGAGCTCGGCCTGCGAGACGGGCCGACCCGGCCGGACGTGGCAGGCGGCGAGGATGCCCCGGGTCATCGGGATGAGATGGGGCAGGAAGTCGAGGCCGTCGAGCCCCAGCTCCTGCTCCATCTCGGCGGTGTGCCGGTGGGAGAAGACACCGTACGCCCGGACGCTTTCGTTGACCTCGGCATAGAGCATCTCCGCCTTCGCTTCCCGGCCCGCGCCGCTTACGCCGCTCTTGGCGTCGACGACGACGTCGGCGATCAGGCCGGCCCGGGCCAGCGGCGCCAGGGCCAGGACCGTCGCGGTCGGGTAGCAGCCGGGCGACCCGACGAGCGCCGGCGTCCCCGACGAGCGTGCCTCGCCCGCGGCGATGTGCTCCACCCGGTGCAGCTCCGGCAGGCCGTAGACCGCCCGGCCGAGGAGCTCGGGATGGGGATGCTCGAAGCCGTACCAGCGCGGGTAGTCGGCCGGGTCGCGGAGCCGGAAGTCAGGCCCCTGGTCGATGACGGTGATCCCCCTTGCGAGGAGCTCGGGCACCCGCTGGGCCGCCGTCCCGTGGGGCAGGGCCAGGAAGACGGCATCGACCTCGCCGTCGAGCTCGCTCTCGAGGGCCAGCTCGGTCGTGGCGAGGTGGGGATGGACGTCGCCCACGGGATCGCCCCGCCGTTCCCGCCCGGTCAGCCCGACGAGCTCGACCGCCGGGTGCGCGGCCAGCAGCCGGATGAGCTCGCCACCGACGTAGCCGGTCGCCCCGACGATCCCGACACGGATCGGGCCGGCGCCGGCCGTGGGCGCGGCGCTGGACGCGGCGGTGGCGGCAGGCTGGAGCTCGGTCGGCGTCATGGACGCATGACTATACATGGCATTGCATAGTCATGCACGCGTGGACCGGTCGCCGACGCCGACCTTGTACGTTCGGCTACCGTCGCAGGTCGCGGACGCTCGTCGTCAACGCCCGTCCAAAGTTCCCCTCGGCCATGCACCAGACGTCGCGATCGTCGAACTCCCACGTCTCACGGATCGGCGAGTAGATGGCCATGCCGAGCCGCGAATCGTCGTAGGCGATCCCGACGTAGGCCTCGAAGATGGCCCGGCAGAGCAGCTCCGCCTCGGCGGCGACGGACGATTCGCCCGGCCAGCGCGCGCCGGCAGGAGCATCGATCCGGTCAACTCCGATGAATTCGCCGTGATGGGGCTCGTCGCAGTCGAGGATCTGCATCGCGAGCAGCGCGTCGTCATCGCGGTCGGCGATCGGATCGAAGCAGACCCCGACGTCACCCGCCTCGGGGTACTCGAATTCGGGCGTGGGCTCTGCCTCGGGCTCGGGCTCGGCCGTGGACGTCGCAGTCGGCGTCGACGATGCCGTTCCCGGGCCACCCGGACTCGTCGCCCAGACCGCCAGCGCGACGGCGGCCGCCGCGACGAGGAGGAGGATGACGAGCGCCCCGGTCAGCGGTCGCATGACGATCTCCGGGCTCCAGGCGGCAGGCAGGACGGCGGTCGGGACGTCCGACAGGCGGGAGCGTACGCCAAGCCGGGACCGTCACAAGGGCTGACCGGGCTGTCGCCGCGGGTCGCGGCCGGCGCGGGAAGGGACCGCCTCAGGCGACGATGTCGGGTCGACGGAAGGGGCCGGTGACGATGACCTCGCCCTCGGCCTCGAAGGCGCCCTCGCCCGTCTTCCGAACCACATAGCGATGGCGAACCTCGGTCGCCCCGGACGAGAGCATGGCGTTGACCGGGCAGTACTTCGTGGCCGACAGCTCGATGCAGCGTTTGATCGCCGTCTCGTCGACCTCGGGGCCCTCGACCTCGTGGGTGACGTCGACCCGGGTCAGGACCTGCGGGTACTCGTCACGCTGCTCGCCGTGGACGCGGATCTCGTAGCGGTCGATGCCCTGGCGCTTCTTGAGGGCGATCGCGATGACGTCCATCGCGCTGCACGCCGCGAGGGCGACCGTAACGGTCTCCATCGGGCTCATCTCGCCGTTCGCCTTGGCGTCGCCCCAGGCGAACGTCCGGCCGCTGCCGGTCGTCGTGGCGAAGCGGTTCCCGCCCTCGTGGACGAGCGTCGCGGTTCGGGTCGTGGTCATGGCAGGCAGCGTGTCCTTCGGTCGATCGTGGTGGGGACCCGCCCGATCGTACTCCGCGCCCCGGGGAACCGTCCGCCGCGGCGGGCCCGCGCTACGATCGAGGCCTGATGCGAGCGCTCGTCCTCGACCGTCCGGGCTCGATCGAGTCTGCCCCGCTGCGGCTGCGCACCGTCGAGGATCCCGCACCCGGTCCAGGCGACCTCCTCCTCCGCGTCATCGCCTGCGCCGTCTGCCGAACGGATCTCCAGGTAGCGACCGGGGACCTCGCGGCACGGCGCCTGCCGATCGTCCCGGGGCACCAGGCGGTCGGGGTCGTCGAGGCGGTCGGGGTCAATGTCGAGGGCTGGCGGCATGGCGATCGCGCCGGCGTGTCCTGGCTGGCCGGCTTCGACGGGACCTGCGGCTTCTGCGTGTCAGGACGGGAGAACCTCTGCCCCGCCGCGACCTTCACCGGTTGGGACCGCGATGGCGGGTTCGCCGAACAGCTCACGGTCCGGGCCGACGTCGCCGTCCATCTCCCGACGGCGATGGACGACCTCGAGGCCGCGCCGCTCCTTTGCGGCGGCGTCATCGGCTACCGGGCGCTCCGGATGAGCGGGATCCAGCCGGGCGGGCGACTCGGCCTGTACGGTTTCGGGGCCTCGGCACTCCAGGCGATCCAGGTCGCCCGCCATTGGGGCTGCGAGGTCCACGTGGCGTCCCGATCATCGGCCGACCTCGAGCGGGCGACGGCCTTCGGTGCCGCGTCCGTCGGGCGCTACGACCAACTGCCGCCGGCACCCCTCGACGCCGCGATCACGTTCGCCCCGGTGGGTTCCGTCGTCGTCGCCGCGCTGCGAGCCCTCGATCGAGGCGGGACCGTCGTCATCAATTCGATCCACCTCGACGGCATCCCGGCCTTCGACTACGACGACCTGTGGTGGGAGCGCTCGATCCGCAGCGTCGCCAACGTCACCCGGGCCGACGCGACCGAGTACCTCGAGCTTGCCGCGACGATCCCGGTCCGGACAGAGATCGAGGTCCATCCCCTGGCCGATGGCAACACCGCCCTCGGCCGCCTGGAGCGCGGCGACATCGCCGGCGCCGCGGTCCTCGTCATGGAGCGCTAAACGGCGGCGATGTCAGCGGCGCTCGCCCGGACGGCGTGCCCTGCGGCCGCCTCGGGCGGTGGCGACTCGAACTGCTCGTGGTAGAGCCGGGCATAGAGCCCACCGGCGGCGAGGAGCTCCGCGTGTGTGCCGCGCTCCACGATTCGCCCGCCGGCATAGACGAGGATCACGTCGGCCCTCAGGATCGTTGAGAGGCGGTGGGCGATGGCGATCGTGGTTCGGCCCCGCTCGAGGCGCTCGAGGGCCGCCTGGATGAGCCGCTCGCTGACCGTGTCGAGGGCCGAGGTCGCCTCGTCGAGGATCAGGATCCGGGGATCCTTCAGCAGCACTCGTGCGATCGCGATCCGCTGCTTCTCGCCGCCCGACAGCTTGTAGCCGCGCTCGCCGACGATCGTGTCGTAGCCGACGGGCAGCTCCATAACCCGGTCATGGATCGCGGCCGCCCGGGCGGCCGTCTCGAGCTCGGCCTGGGTCGCCTCGGGCTTCGCGTACAAGAGGTTGTCGCGGACGCTGGCGTGGAAGAGGTAGGTCTCCTGGGTCACGAAGCCGATGACCGAGCCGAGCGACGCCAGGGTCACCTTCCGGATGTCGAGCCCGTCGATCTCGATCGCCCCGGCATCGACGTCGTAGAGCCTCGGCAGGAGGTAGGTCGTCGTCGTCTTCCCCGAGCCCGATGGCCCGACGAGGGCGACGAGTCGGCCCGGGGCCGCCTCGAAGTCGATGCCCTCGATGCCGAAGGGCTGGGCCGGCGCGGCCGGCGCCTCCTCTTCCGCGGGAGCCTCGATCGGCGCGGCCTCGGCAACGTCCTCCGTGTCGGGGACGGCCGCCGCCGCGGCGGCCACAACAGGTGCCGCGGCCGGGTAGCGGAAGGCGACGTCGCGGAACCGCACCTGGCCGCGAACGGTGGCCGGGTCGAGCGCGACGGCATCCGGCGCGTCGACGATCCCGGGGTCCATCTCGAGGTACTCGAAGATCCGGTCGAACAGGGCAAGGGCGCCCTGGATCTCGACCTGGACGTTGAGGAGCTGGCCGAGCGGGAAGAACAGCCGCGACTGGAGGGTCGTGAAGGCGACGATGTCACCGATCGTCGGTGCGCTCGCGTCACCGCTGATGGCCAGCCAGCCGGCCAGCCAGTAGACGAACGCCGGGGTGATCGAGAAGACCGTCCCGACGATCATGAAGAACCACCGCCCGACCATCGCCTGGCGGATCTGGAGCCCCGCGAGCCGCCGGTTCAGGCCCACGAACCGGGTCACCGCGGCGGCCTGCTGGCCGAACGTCTTCGAGAGCAGGATCCCCGAGACCGACAGCGTCTCCTCGGTCACCGCCGACAGCTCGGCCAGCGACTTCTGGGTCTCGCCGCTGATCTCGCGCCGGACCCGCCCGACCCGGTAGGTCAGGTACATGAAGAACGGCAGCATCCCGAGCGACAGGGCCGTCAGCCGCCAGTCGATGATGAACATCGCGATGACCGTGCTGATCGCGACCGCGAGGTTCGAGGTCAGCGAGGCAGCCGTGTCGGTGACGACGCCCTGGACGCCCCCGACGTCGTTGGCCAGGCGGCTCTGGATCTCACCGGTCTTCGTCTCGGTGAAGAACCGCAGCGGCATCCGCTGGAGGTGCTCGTAGAGCGCCCCGCGGAGGTCCTGCATGACGCTCTGGCCGATGAGGTTGTTGAGGTAGCTCTGGCCCAGGCCGATGAGGCCCGAGATCACCGGGATGCCGATCATCAGCCCGACGTAGAGGTTGAGCCGGCTGAAGTCCAGGTTCGGGATCGCGTCGTCGATGAGCAGCTTGAGGAGGATCGGGTTGATGAGCCCGAGGCCGCTCGTCAGGAGGATCGCCCCGACCACGACGACGACCTGGAACCGGTAGGGCCGGAAGAAGGCGACGATTCGCCGGATCGTCCGGCCGCGGCGCTCGGGCGGGATCGGTGGCGGCGG
>MGOD01000051.1:16128-16798 GCA_001795245.1 Chloroflexi bacterium RBG_16_70_13 | reverse complement strand
CCCCCGGATCTACGCCGAAGCGGCGCGAGATTCGACTCCCGCCGGCGCTCGTCGAGGAACCGCGCCCGGATCCGCCGCGCGAGAAGCTCACCAGGCGGTCAGGGTGTTCGCCTCGGCGATGCCCTCGGATTCGAGCCAGCGTTCGGCGTCGATCGCGGCCTTGCAGCCCTCGCCGGCGGCCGTGACCGCCTGGCGGTAGCGATGGTCGTGGACATCGCCGGCAATGAAGACGCCGTCGATCTTGCTGTGAGTCTCGTCGCGGACCACGAGGTAGCCCTTGGCGTCGACCTCGAGCCAGTCCCGGAACGCCTCCGTGTTGGGCCGGTGGCCGATGGCGATGAAGAGGCCCTCGATGGGCATCGTTCTCGTCTTGCCGGTCGCCGTGTCGCGGATGGCGAGGGCCTGGACCTTGGCGTCGCCGAGGACCTCGTCGATGGCGGTGTTGGTGTGGATCTCGATCTTGGGGTTGGCCTTCGCCCGCTCGACCATGATCCTGCTGGCCCGGAACTCGTCGCGCCGGTGGAGGAGGTGGATCTTCGAGGCGAAGCGGGTCAGGTAGGTCGCCTCCTCGAAGGCCGTGTCGCCGCCGCCGACGACCGCGATCTCGCGGTCCCGGAAGAAGAACCCATCGCAGGTCGCGCAGGCCGACACGCCGCGGCCGCGGAGCCGG
>MGOD01000051.1:15861-16118 GCA_001795245.1 Chloroflexi bacterium RBG_16_70_13 | reverse complement strand
CAGCCACATCGCCGAGGCGCCGGTGGCGATGACGACCGACTCGGCGCGGTACTCGACGCCCCGGGCCCACAGCCGGAAGGGCCGCTCGGAGAAGTCGACGCGATCGACGTCGACGTCGACGATCCGGGTCCCGAAGCGCTCCGCCTGGGACCGGAAGGCGGTCATGAGGTCCGGCCCCTGGATGCCATCCGGGAAGCCGGGGTAGTTCTCGACGTCGCTCGTGAGCATGAGCTGGCCACCGGGCGCCGAGCCGGCGA
>MGOD01000051.1:8589-15843 GCA_001795245.1 Chloroflexi bacterium RBG_16_70_13 | reverse complement strand
GGCGTACACGGCCGCGGTCAGCCCGGCCGGCCCCGAGCCGACGATGATGAGCTTGGAGTGGGTCGGGCCGCGACCGTCGAGGGACGTCGCGGGACCGCCCGGCGCCGTTGCGACGTCGGGGGCGAGGGCGATCGAGAGCCCCCCGAGGGGAGCTGGCGTTGCCGGCGCGGCGACGGACGTGTCGCCCGAGAAGTCGATGGAAAGCCCGCCGAACGGGGCGGGCTTGGTGTTGCGCTCGGTCATACGCAGCCATCGTATCACGGGACCGATACCCCTGGGGGGTATGTAGCAGATCGCCGCCGCCCCTGCCTAGCGCTCGAGGCGGCGCAGGACGCCCTCTGGCGGCGGCTCCGGCGCCTCGGCCTTGACGCCGGAGATCGCCCGGCCCAGGCGCTCGCGGGCGGCGCGGAGGTCGCGGCCCTCGATCGTGCTCACGACGAACCTCGGCGCGACGACCCCGGCCTGCGGCCCGTACTCGCTGGAGAACCGGGTCGGCCACGCGGCGCCGAAGCGCTCGAGATCCTCGACGAGGCCCGTTCGGGTCGGCGCACCCACGATGAGGAACTCGTCGCCGCCGTCCCGGATGGCGAGCGACGCGTCAATCTCCGAGAGCGCGGTCGCGAAGGTCCGCAGGACGCGGTCGCCCATCTCCTGGCCGAAGGCGTTGTTGAACTCGCGGAAGCCGGCGAGGTCGCCGAAGGCGAGCGCGACCGGGGCGCTCGCGATCCCGGGCACGGCCTCGAAGACCCGGGCCAGCCGGTCGAACGCGACGTAGCCGGGGATGCTCGTCTTGCGATCGAGGTCGACCCGCTGGTAGGCCGGCCAGCGGAAGCGCTCCGCGAACGGCCGCTCGGCGGCCTCGAGCCACTCGACGACCGCCGCCGTCAGCCACGGCACCTCGGGATCGAGCGCCCGCCACCAGCCGGCCGGCTCCTGTGTCCGGGCGAACCAGTCGGCCGTCGGCGCCGGGTCGAAGGCCGGGTCGAGGGTCGAGAGGAGGTCGGCCGCGGCAAGCGTCGTCAGGGGATCGGCGAACTGGCCCTCGTCGGCGAACCCGCCGTCGGGCGTCCGGTGGGAGCGGACGAAGGCGACGATCCCGGCGAGGAGCGTCGGCCGGTAGTCGAGGGTCCACAGGGCGACGCCGAGTTGGGCGTTCGCCGACGTGAGGGGGACCCCCTCGAACGGGAAGCGCGTCCCGCAGACGAGCCCGGCCAGGCGATTGGCGAGGGTCCCGTAGCGGGTGGCGATCGCGAGTGCCAGCGGATGGAGGAGGGCGAGGGCCCCGGGCCGCCGGGCGAGGAGCCAGAGGGCGAACGTGTCGTGCCACGGGTCCGTGCCGGTGATGCAGTCGGCGAGGTCGGCCTCCATCCGGGGCTGGATCTCGCGCAAGATCTCGGCCGCCGTCCCGGCGATCGCCGGGCTCGGGTCGTCCTCGAGGGCCGCCAGGAAGTCGACGTTCTCTGCCAGGGCAATCGGCCCGAGGAGGCGCTGCCCGAAGCCCGTCGCATCGCGCTCCAGCCAGTCGCGCTCGCGCGGTCGCCACATGGCCCCGGTGCGATCGGGCGTGTCGTAGGCCGGCGAGTTCGGGGTGGCATCGAAGCCGAGGAGCCAGGGCGTCTCCCGCTCCTGCGCGTTCGCACTGAGGGTCCGGGTGCGCCAGGCGCCGAGGATCGGAGACGGAAGGATGTCCGCCCCGTGCCGGCGGGCGAACCGCAGGGCGGCCGGGAGCATCGGGTCGCGAAGGTCGAGCTGCGGCGTCGCCCTGACGAGCGCGGTCCTCCCGCGGGTGATCGCCCGGACCGCGGCCTGGGGACCGCCGGTCGACGACGAGGGCTGGGGCACGCGGCGCGCCCGGAAGGGGCCGCTGGGATCGATCGGCGAGATGCCCGAATCGGCCCCGCTCGCGGCACCCGGGCCGCCGGCGTCCGGCGCCGGCCCCGGCCAGCGTGGCTTCAGCGACATCGGACCGGGCTGGCGAAGCGCGCGGGCACGTCGTTCCTCGACTTGTTGCGGCGCGCCGGGACGTCGGACGGCCGCCGCTCTCCGCATCGTGCCCCGCCGGCCGTCCCGGGTCACCTGAGAAGGAGGTACTGGGCGAAGCCGGTCGGGCCGATCGCTCAGAGTTCGCGGAGATCGGTCAGCAGCGTCCTGCCCAGGAGCTCGAGCTTGTCGGTCTGCCAGACGTCGCGGAGGCTGAAGATCACGTGCTGGGCGCCGGCGTCGGCCAGCTCGGCAAAGCGGTCGGTGACCTGGGCCGGCGACTCGGTTCCGCCGCCACCGTCGGGCGTAACGTTGACCGACTGGAGGTTCGAGCGCTCGATCTCCTCGAACGGCCGGCCGACGTCCTCGCAGTGTCGCCGCAGGACCTCGTACTTGTGGTGGATCTTCTCCGGCCCGCCGAAGACGTTGCAGGCGTCGCCGTAGCGGGCCACGAGGCGAAGCGTCTTCTGCTCCCCGCCGCCGCCGATCATGATCGGGATCCGGGGCCGGCTGATGGCCTGAGGCGAGTTCAGCAGCCGCGTGGCCCCGTAGCGGCGGCCCTGGAAGTCCTCCTCGGAGCCGCGCTCGCCGGACCACATCCCGTGGGCGATCCGGAGCGTGTCCTCGAGCAGCTCGAACCGGACGCCGAGGGGCGGGAAGGGGAACCCGAGGGCCTCTGATTCCTCCTGGTTCCAGGCCGCCCCGATGCCGAACCAGGCCCGCCCGCCCGACAGCACGTCGAGGGTCGTGGCGGACTTGATCCACAGCCCCGGGTGGCGGTAATGGACGCCGCCGACCATGAGGCCGAGACGAGCTCGTTCCGAGTGGGCCGCCATCCAGCCGAGGGCGGTCATGCCCTCGAGCATCGGCTCCTCGGGCCGGCCGACCGACCGGATCTGGAAGAAGTGGTCCATGACCCAGATCGAGTCGAAGCCGGCGTCATCGGCGGTCCGGACTACCCGGGCCAGGGTAGGAGCGAGCTGCTCCGGGCCGCCGGGCCAGGTGAACGAGCTGATCTGAAGTCCGAACTTCACGGGCGACCTCGGTGTGGGCGGGGACCGAAGCGTAGCGCGGACGTCCGCCTCCGTCGCGAACGTTTATCCCGAGATCCCCATGTCGCGCCCCATGACGGTGCCACCGTCCAACCGGCGGCTACATATCAGATAGGCGGTCTCGGTGGGGTCGCGCTGAACTCGTCGAAGGCCTATTCGTGCACGCCGGCCGGGCGCGCTGATCCCGGAGCGGGGCGTATTGCCCCTCCAACCCCGGGTTTGACGCTGGCAGCGTCACAGGCGCGCCGTAGACGAGATGTCGCCACCGGTGAGCAGGCAGGGCGGGCGCTCGGAAGGGTACGCCGGTCAGCGAAAGAGGTCCCACGCCGCGGGCATGAGCGCGTCGCGGATGGCGCCGTCGCCCCGGGTGAACGCGGCGCCGCGGATGAGCGCCGCGGGCCGGCCGGCCGTCTTGCCGAGGGCCAGCTCGGCGGCCGATGCGAGCTCGTCGGCGACGGCCCGGACGGTCGACTTCATGATCCGCCCGTCGCGGTCCGGCGAGCCCCGCAGGTTCTCGATCGGCAGGAGGCCCGACACGCCGATCGCCACGTCGACGATGCCCCAGCGCCACGGCCGGCCGAACGAATCCGAGATCACGACCGGGACGTCGACACCGTGACGAGCCCGGATCGCGGCCCGCATCCGGGCCGCGGACGCGTCCGGGTCGACGGGCAGGAGGGTGACGACGCTGCCGCTGTGGGGGCCGACGTTCGAGGCATCGACCCCGCCGTTGGCGCAGATGAAGCCGTGGGGCGTCTCGGTGATGAGGACGCCCTTCTCCATCCGGACGACGCGACGGGCCTCGCGCAGCACGACCTCGACCTGGCGCGGATCACGATCGGCGGCGTTCGCGAACTCCACCGCCTCCGGGCGGGGCTCGATGCCCTCGAGGTCGACGATCGCGCCCTCGGCCTTGGAGACGACCTTCTGGGTGACGACGAGGACGTCGCCATCGCGGAGGGGGAGGACGCCCGGCGTCGCGGCGAGCGCGTCTAGGAGCAGGGCATCGAGGTCGTCGCCCGGCCTGACCTCCGGGATCCCGAGGAGGGCGACGACCTCGAGCGACGGCCCGGGCCGGACCGGGGCGACTCGCGGGGCCTCTTCAGGCGCCATGCCCATCTCGCCCGGCGCCCACGCCGAGGCCGTTCGTCGTCCCGCCGCCGCTCGTCGTTCCGACGCCCCGGGCCTCGGCGATGAGGAGGTCGGCGCCCGTATCGACGTCGAGGGTCAGCGGTCCGCCCCGGGCGACGAAGATCGCCCCGGCCGCCGCCGCGGCGGCGCGGTGGGCCGCGAAGCTGCCCTCGCCGAAGGCCGGCTCCATCGCCGTGGGTGGCGTCACGAGGAGGGCGTTCGTGCCGCTGCCGTGGCGGTCCGGGACGGCGGCCACGAGCGGACGCCCGGCCCGGAGCGCGGCTGCGGCGTCGCCGAGGAGGTCCCCGATCGCGTCCGCGGAGACCGCCGGCAGGTCGATCGGCAGGACCAGGACGGCCGTGGCCCCGAGGCCCACGGCGACGCCCCGCGCCTCGCGCAGGGCGGCGTTCAGACCCGGCAGTCGCTGGACGATCGTCCGCGCCCCGAACGTCGCGGCGAGCTCGGCCGCGGCGGGATCCGCGGTCACCAGCACGGTGCCGGCGATGCCTGCGGCGTCGCGGGCGGCGGCAAGCGTCCGGGTCGCCATCACCACGACGAGCTGCAGCCGCTCCTCGGGATCCAGCTCCGCCCCAAGGCGCGTCTTGGCGTCCTCGAGGCCGCGCAGGGGCACGAGGGCCCATGTCGAGCGGAGGTCGGCCGGCGCGTCCACCACCTGATGCTAGCCGAGCGCGCCATCTCGGCCCTCACCGACCCTGGCGCGCGGACAAGCGTCGAAGGCCGCTACCCGATGACCTCGACCTCCACGCCGAGCGCGTCATAGGTCGGACGCGCCCGGGCGTCGCTCGACACGAGCCGTCGCCGGTGCTGACGCGCGGCGGCCCCGACGAGCACGTCATAGACGGCGCCACCCGAGATGCCCAGCCGGGCAACCTCGGCTCCGAGCCCCGCAGTCTCGGCCTCGCCGAGGAATGCGGACGCGGGGAAGTTGTGGGCAAGGATGCGGAGGGCATCGGCCGGCGACCGACGCTGCGCCCCGGGCAGCCGCGTCAGGACCGAATACGCCTCGAACCAGGCGTGACCGGCAAGTCCCAGGCGCCGGCCCCGAAGGGCCTCGAGCGTGATGGCGTGGGCCTCGTGATCCTCGACGACGACGGCGATCGCGGCGCTCGTGTCGAGCAGCGCGACGGCGGCCTCACCTGCCGTGTCGGTCGGCATCGATCAGCTCGCGCACCGCCGCGACGGTGACCGGGATGCCCGTCGCCGGAATGACGAGCAGGCCGTCCTCGTCCTTGAGCCTGCCGCCGGCGACGGGCTCGATGCGGACCGCGGCGCCGTCCAGCTCGAGCTCGACCTCGCCACCGTGGGCGAGGCCGATCCGATCCCGGAGCGAACGCGGGATGACCAGCCGCCCGGCCCGGTCAATGGTAGTTCGCATGGCATTGACCATACCATACGAGTGGGAGGTCGCAACCGCGAAGCTCAACGGGCCCAACGGCCAGTGGTGATCCGTGCGCGGCGAGTCACTCCCGGCCGGCCGGCGTGATCGCGAGCGCCGCCAGCACCGCGTCCGCAAGTCGGGCCCGGGTCGGGTCGTCGACCATCATCGTGTCGGTGACGAGGGTCACGAAGCCAAGGTCTCGGACCTGGGCCTCGAGGCCCGCGTCGACCTCGTCGAGGACGAAGATGTCCACCCAGCCGACGTAGCGGCGGGCCACCGCGACGGCCGTTGGCGACTCCCCGGCGAGCGACGCGATCATCCGGTCGGCCGGGCCCTTGATCGCGCGTCCGCCGACGATGCCCGAGATCGCCGCGACCGGGACACCGCGGGCCCGGGCGGCGTCGATTGCCCCACGGATGCCGGGCACGGCGAGGATCGGGGCGACCGAGACGAACGGGTTGGACGGGGCGACGACGATGCCGTCGGTCACCTCGAAGGCAGCGACGACCTCGGGCGTCGCCCGGGACGAGCCGATGCCCTCGAACCGGACCTCGAGGACCTCGGGCTCCTGGTGGCGACCGACGAAGTACGTCTGGAAGTCGAGCCAGCCCTGGTCCGTCCGGACCTGCGTCCGGACGGGAGCGTCGGTCATCGGCAGGATGCGGGCCGCGACGCCCAGGGCCGCCTGGAGGTCGAGGGCGATCGCCGTCATCCGCTCGCCATCGCGCCAGCGCCGGGTCCGGACGATGTGGGTCGCCAGGTCGCGATCGCCGAGCCGGAACCAGGTCTCCTCGCCGTAGCGGGCGAGCATCTCGCTCGCTACGAACGTCTCGCCGGCAATGCCCCAGCCCCACTCGCGGTTGTCGATACCGGCCAGCGTGTACATCACCGTGTCGTGGTCGGGGCAGATGAGCAGGCCGTGGCGTTCGAGGTCGTCGCCGGTGTTGACGACGACGCTGAGCCGGTCGCCGAGATGGGCCTGGAGGCCGTGGGCGAGCTTCGCCCCGCCGACGCCGCCGGCGAGCTCGACAACGAGCGGCCCGGCGCTCCGCGCCGCGTCGCCATGCGCGGCGGTTCGCGCCGTGACGCCTTGGGCGGTCTGCGCCGCGACGCCTTGCGCGGCGGTCTGCGCCGCGACGCTCTCCGGCGGCGCTTCAGGCATCGGCGAGGAGGGCCCCGACCTCGCCCATCCGCTCGATCGTCTCGCGATCGTGCGGGGCCGGGAGGCGGACGATGATCGTCCGGAAGCCGAGTTCGACGTACGGTCGGATCGCGTCGGCGACCTCCTCCGGCGAGCCGAGGAGGTGGGGCACGTTCCCCGCGTTCGGCGTGCCGTTGTGGCCGATGATCGCGGCCCAGGCCCCCTCAGCGTCCGCCGTCCGATCGCGCACGACGATCGGGAAGCTGACCGTCAGCTCGATCTCCGAGCGGTCGCGACCCACGTCCGCGCAGTGTCCATCGAGGGTGGCCAGCTTGCCCTTGACCTCGTCGAGGTCGCCCGAGGTGTTCCAGGCATCGGCCCGGAGGGCCACCGTCCGGAGCGTCTTCCTGGGGCCCGAGCCACCGACGAGGATCGGCAGGTGAGGCTGGATCGGGGGTGGCGCGATGAGGGCCTCCCGGAACGAGTAGAAGCGGCCCTCGTGGGTCACCGTCTCGCCATCGAGCAGGCGCCGCATGAGCCCGACGGACTCG
>MGOD01000051.1:8101-8481 GCA_001795245.1 Chloroflexi bacterium RBG_16_70_13 | reverse complement strand
GCCGCTCAGGTGATCGAGGGTCGCCGCGAGCTTCGCGGTCAGGCCCGGGTTGCGGAAGGTGTTGGCACCGACCATCAGGCCCAGCCTGACCCGCCGGGTCATCGGCCCGAGAGCGGCCAGCGTCGTCCAGCCCTCGAGGATCGGCTGCTGCCACGGCCCGAAGATCGCCATGACGTGGTCCCAGGTCCAGACCGAATCCCAGCCCGCGCCGTCGGCGGCGAGGGCGGCGTCGCGGAAGGCCGGCCAGTCGGTCGCCTGCGACCACAGCTGGGCGCCGAACCGGACGGGCCGCTGCTCGCCGCTCATTCGTCGCCCAGGTGGTCGTGGACGCGGGTGACCCGGAGGATGAACGAGACCCTCGGCTGGCTCCTGAACATCGC
>MGOD01000051.1:1067-8070 GCA_001795245.1 Chloroflexi bacterium RBG_16_70_13 | reverse complement strand
GCTCGCAGATGTGGTCGCGGGCCGCCTCGACGTCGTCGATCCTCGACTCGACGACCGCGTTCAGGCCGACCCATCGGAAGCCGTCGGCGCCGTCGACGATCGCCAGGGAGCAGCGACCGTCCCGTTTCAGCTCCGTCGGCCAGCGGCGGGGCCAGCGGCTGTTGACGAGGATCCGGCCCTCGCCCTCGAGGCGATACCAGGTCGCGGCCTGGTGGGGCTCCCCGTCCGGCCCGGCCGTCGCGATCGTGGCGATCCGTGCGACATCGAGGAACGAGCGGACTCGGGGCCCGAGCTCTGCAGCCGGAGGTAGCCGGTCGTCCGGGGCGGGCACGTCGTTGGGCATCACCCGGATGGTACGGGCTCAGGCCGAATCGGCCCGCCGATAGCGGATCTCCTCGACCGGGGTGCCGTCGAAGTCGAGGGTCCTGGCGGCACCGTCGGCGCGGAATCCGGCTCGCTCGTAGAACCGCCGGGCCGGCGCGTTCGCGGTCAGGACCCAGAGGACGGCGGTCGCGAGCCCGGCCCCGGCGAGGTCGGCGAGGGCGGCTTCCATGAGCGCCTGCCCGAGGCCCCGGCCGCGCGCGCCCGGATCGAGGTAGATGGCCTGGACCTCGCCCAGGCCCGCGGCATCCTCGTCTCGGGCCGCGGCCGCCAGGACGAAGCCGGCGACCCGCCCACTGTCGTCCACGACGACGAACGCCCGCAGCCGCGGGTCCGCGAGCTTCGCGCGCAATCTTGCTTCGTCACGATCGACGTCCATCCGCTCGAGGGTCACGGCGGGGACCATGCCCTGGTACGCGGCTCGCCACGATGCGACCCGGATCTCGGCGATCGTCCGGGCGTCGGCGACCGTCGCCGCCCTGACGACCGGTCCGGCGCCTCGCCGCTGTCGGCCGGCCCGTAGTCCGGTCATCGCAGCCGTTCGCCGGCCTCGATCGGGAGGTCCAGGCGGTTCTCGGGCGGGGCGAGGGGGCAGGCCCAGCGCGGATCGAAGGCGCACGACGGCTGGAACGCGAAGTTGAAGTCGAGGACGAGGCGGCCGGTCCCGGGATCGCCGCCGAGGTCGGCGCCCTTCGCGCTGTCGAGGAGATAGCGGCCGGCACCGTACGTCTCGCGGCCGTTCGTGGCGTCGCGGAAGGGCAGGAACAGGCCGCCGGCGTAGCCGGCCATCCAGAACAGGCCAAGCGTGCGAGGGCCTGCCGGCAACGGGACCGTGACCTGCCCGATGCGCGCGAAGTCGAGCGCCCGGCCAGAGCTCATCGGGAGAATCGGCGCTCCGCCGGTGGAGTCGGCGCCGGTGCTGTCGGAGGGACCCTCGACCTCGACCTCGACGTCGACCCCGAAGCGAAGCGTCGGATCGTAGGGCCAGTGCCTGGCCCGGAAGGTGGCGCGCGCCGCGACCGGCACCGGCGACTGGGGATGCTCCCGGTACATCGCCTCGCGGACGGCGCGCCAGCGTTCCCAGGCAGCCCGCGGGTCGCTCGCCGCGCGCTCGCGGACCTCCGCGTACAGCGCCGAGGTGCGGCGTCGCCAGTCGGCGAGCTCGAGAGACGTGCCTCCCGCGGCGACGTCCGACGCCGCATCCGATCCCTGGCCCGTCAACGCCGCCGCGCCATCCCTCGCAGGACGACGAACCCGCCGATCAGGATGAGGATCACCGGCCAGAGCTCGTTCCAGCGGACGTTCGGGAGGGCCATGTCGAGCGTGACGTCGGCGAGGAACCAGAGGCCGAGGGCGAGCAGCACGAGGCCCCACAGCCGTCCGGCGAGGTCGGCGGTCTCCTTGACCGCGGGGCTCTCGCTCCACCGCCGCGCGGCTCCCTCGGCCTCGCGCCCGAGGGCCTGGGCACGCTCGTCGAAGGCCCTGGCCCCGCTTTCGAACGCTGTCCTGAGGTCGGTACCGGCTGCAGCCGGCGCTGGCGGCGCGGGCGGTGTCGTCGGGGCGGCGGGCGCGGGCGGCGTCGTCGGCGCGGGCGGCGCGGGCGGCACGGGCGGCGCGGGCGGCACGGAGTGGGCGCGATCGGTCGGGCCGGGTGGCACCGGTGGAACGTCGGGACGCTCGTTCGGCGTGGTCATCGGTCTCCTCAGGCGCAGGGAGCGCCCGGTCATCCTAGACCAGCCCGGTCGCCCGACGCGACTACAATCGGCCCTCGTCCCGGGGTCCATCCGGCGCGTCCGGGAGCCCTCCCGGGGGTCGGTCGAGCGGAGGCGGAGCGTGACGGAGCTGGCTGAGATCGGGGTCTTCGGCGGGTCCGGCTTCTACTCGCTCCTCGAGGACGTCCGCGAGATCAAGATCGACACGCCCTACGGCGCGCCGTCGGACAGCTTCTTCCTCGCGTCCGTGGGCGGCCGCGCCGTCGCCTTCCTGCCGCGCCACGGCCGTCGTCACACGATCCCGCCCCACCGGATCAACTACCGGGCCAACGTCTGGGCGATGCGCTCGCTCGGCGTGAAGGCGGTCATCTCGCCCTGCGCGGCGGGGTCGCTCGCCGTCCACGTCAAGCCTGGCGACTTCGTCGTCTGTGACCAGTTCGTCGATCGGACGAGCGGGCAGCGGCCCCACACGTTCTACGACGGCCCGATCGTGACTCACCTCTCGTCGGCCGAGACCTACGACCCTGTCCTCCGGCGGCTGGCGATCGACACCATCCGCGACCACGGCATCGAGGTCCACGAGCGGGGCACGATCGTCGTCATCGAGGGCCCGCGCTTCTCGACGAAGTCTGAATCGAAGTGGTTCTCCGACGCCGGCTGGGAGGTCATCAGCATGACCCAATACCCCGAGGCCTGGCTGTGCCGCGAGCTCGGGATGGCGGTCGTGAACATCTCCCTCATCACCGACTACGACGCCGGCGTCATCGAGGGCACGGAGGCGGTCGACGCCCAGAGCGTTCTCGAGGTCTTCGCCCAGAACGCGGAGCGGATCCAGAAGGTCGTCCTCGACCTCATCGGGCGCTTCCCGGCCGACCTCGACGCGCTGGGCGCCCTCGCGGCGCTGGGCCCGACCCGGGGCGACGGCCACGCGATCTCGGCCGAGGATGTCCGACTCTTCGAGACCGGTCTGTAGGCGTGTCGGCCAGCTCCACCCGGGGGAGCTCTGCCGCTGTATCCACGGGCGCGGCCAGGGCGGCGGCCCACGACGCGGCCACCTGATGACCCGGCGTCACCAATCCGGCACCAAGGGCCCCGAGCCACGCCCGACGGTAGGCTTCGGCCCTCGATTCGTGACTCGGCGTCACGAAGCCTCGGGAGCGAGGGAGTCAAGCCGGCCACGAGGTGGCGACACTGCCGAGCCAGCGTCATCGGGGACAGTCAGGCGCGGCACGATGAGCGGGCAGCATGGCTGACGTGACCTCCGGTGCGAGCGACAGCCCACGAATCGGCGTCGCGATCGGATCCGTCGGGGCCGACGCGCGCTGGTGGCTCGAGAGTGCCCGCCGCCTCGATGAGGCCGGCTACGCCGGTGCCTGGTGCTGGGACCACGTCATGGGCAAGGGCGATCCGACCGTGCCGGTCCTCGAGCAATGGGCGACGCTCGCGGCCGCCGCGGCGGTGACGCGCCGGATCGGGATCGGCTCGTGGGTCGCGAACGTCATGAACCGTCACCCGGCGATGCTCGCCCGGACGGCCGGCACGGTCCAGGCGATCAGCGGGGGGCGGCTGACCCTCGGCATCGGGATCGGGGGATTCGCCCGCGAGCACCGGGCCTACGGCATCGACTTCCCCGGCGCGGCGGAGCGCGCCGCCCGCCTCGAGGAGGCGATCGCCGTGATCCGGGCCCTCTGGACCGGCGGACCGGTCACGCGTCCCGGCCGGTTCTACCCGCTCGACGGTGCCTTCGCCCACCCGTGCCCCGCCCCGCCGCCCCGGATCCTCGTCGGGGCCGGCAGTCCGGCCGGCGTCCGCCTGGCCGCTCGTGCCGGCGACGGCTGGGCCGCCGAAGCGGGGACGTACGAGGGCCTCCGCGATCGCTACCTCGATGCGCTCGCAGCGGAGGGGCGTCCCCGAAGCAGCCAGCGAGTCGTCGTGGGCTTCGGCGGCGGGCGGACCGGGGAGGACGCGCTGGCAGGCAGCCCCTGGATCGAGGCACCGGCAGACACGGCCGAGCGCTGGGGAGCCCTCGGGGCCGACGAAGTCGTTCTGACGGCGCGCACGGCCGCCGACATCGACCGGCTCGTGGCCGCCGCGCAACGCTGACGTCGCCGGGCCGGGGATCGTGGCACCATCGTCGGGCCCATGACCACCCCGGCGACCCTCCCCGCGAAGCCCGAGCCGACCCATGCCTGCCTTCGCTGCGGCCGCCCGGTCGCCATCGATGTCGCGCTCTGCGACGAATGCAATCCGCTCGGGCTCCAGCAGCCGGCGGCGACCCAGGTCCACGCCCTCGCGGCCGGCGGGATCGTCCTCTTCGTCGTGATCCTCGCGATCCTCGGGCGGATCGGGCTCTCGGGCGTCGGACCGTTCAGCGGCCAGGCCGGGGACACCGTGGCCGCTCCCGGTGGCGGGCTCGAGATCACCCTGAGCGTCTCGAACCGGGGCTCCAAGGCCGCGGCCACGACGTGCCGGGTCGTCGAGGCCGATCGGCCCGCCGGTGGCCCTTCCCAGGTCGTCCAGACGCCCGTCGTGCCGGCCGGCGGGTCGATCACCTTCACGGCCTCGATCACGGCCTTCGGCGACGAGCCGAGGGCGCTCGGCGTCGATTGTGACTCGCCGTGACCGGCCTCGCGGCGCGATCGGCGGACGGGGTCACGGCGGGCGGTCAGGCCACCGAGCTCGCCTTCGCCCTCGAGGTCGCCGCCCGTGCCGGCGAGCTCCAGATGGAGCGCTACGAGCGCGTCGAGCGGATCGACCGCAAATCGGCCCGCGACGTCGTGACCGAGGTCGATCACCTCTCCGAGGCGCTCATCCTCGATGCGATCCGGGCGGCGTTCCCTGGCGACGCCCTTCTGGGCGAGGAAACCGGCGAGCATGACGGCGGGGCCGCCGGCCAGACCGCGACCTCGGGCCTCGGCCGGGTCTGGGTCGTGGATCCCCTCGACGGGACGATCAACTACGCCAACGGGATCCCGTTCTTCTGCGTCTCGATCGCGCTCGTGGCGGCCGGCCGGCCGGGCATGGGCGTGATCCACGATCCGTCGCGCGGCGAGTCCTTCGCCGCGACGAGCCACGGACCGGCGACGCTCGACGGGCGACCCATCCGTGCCTCGGAAAAACCGAATCTCAGCGACTTCGTCATCTCGATGGCCCTCGGCGGCCGAGCCGCCGCGACCCGGGCCCGCGAGGTCCGCAAGGCCATCCGGGTGCCTCGCTCGATGGGCTCTGCGGCGCTCGCCCTCGCCTACGTCGGGAACGGGCGCTTCGACGCCTTCGTCCAGCAGGGCGGCCTGTCGACCTGGGACATCGCCGCGGCCGGCCTCATCGCCGAGCGGGCCGGCGCGACCATCACGAGCCTCGACGGGGGACCGTGGTTCGAGATCGCCGCGAAGACAAAGTCGATCGGCGTCCTCGCCGCCCCGCCGGGCCACCACGGGGAGCTCCTCCGACGTATCGCGGATGGCTGACGCCCGGCCCGGCGTCCCACACTGTGCTACGCTGTGCCACACCATGACCGGGCGCCGCGTCCACCGCTCCTTCCGCCTCCGACCGGATACCTCCGAGCGCTTGGCCCACCGTGCCGCCGAGACAGGTGAGACGTACACGGCGTTGGCCGAGCGGTTCATCGACGAAGGGCTCCGTCGGCTCGATCACCCGGCCATCGACTTCGTCGACGAACCCGCCGGGCGTCGGGCGAGCCTCGTCGGAACCGGCCTCGGCGTCTGGGAGGTCGTCGAGGTCCTTCGGGCCCACGATGGCGACGCCTCGGCAGCCGCTGCCTACCTGGAGATCCCCGTCGGCACCGTTGAAGCGGCGGAGGCGTATCGGGCTGCCCATCCGGCCGAGATCGAGCGCTGGATCGAGCGTAATCGGGCGGTCGCCGCGCGAGCGCGGGGAATCCCAGGGACCGCCGGCCGGCCCGGGTGAGGCTCCTCCTCGACGAGCATCTCTCGCCAAGGGTTGCGAGCGAGCTTCGAGGATCGGGGTTGGACGTGGAGGCCGTCGCCGATCGCCGCGACCTTCGCGGACGAACGGACCTCGGGATCGTCGAACGAGCCGCCGCGGAACGCCGGACGATCGTGACGGCCGACGTCGTCGACCATCTCGGCTTGTTCCGCGATCGGCAACGCCTCGGGGCGCGCCATCCCGGACTCGTCCTGCTCGCGCCCGGCCGATGGCGCCTGTCGACGGTCGAGATCGGCGCGCTCGTTCGAGCCCTCGCAGCACTGCTCAGCGCCGAGGCCGGCATGGACGGACCGGCAGATCGCGTCGTCTGGCTCGAGCGTCCGGCGTAGCGTGAGGGTCATCGACATTGCCACCGGCGACATCGTGACGCTCGAAATCGGCGGCGACGCCGTCTGGCAGGGCGCGGCGCGGGGTCGGCCCCGGCGCCGCCTCCGCTCCAGCCGATCGACACGCCGACGATTCGCGCGAGCTGCTCGGGCGGCTCGTCAGCGCCCGAGGCCGGCCGCGACCCGATCGATCGGTGGGATCAGTGTGCCAGCAGCTGGTCGAGGATGCGGGTGATGAGCCAGATCGCGATCGGGAGGAGCAGCGCCGTCAGGAAGCCTCGGATCAACGCGGGTGACCACGGCCAGGTTGGCAACTTCTCGATCTCGGCCTTGACCTTCGTCAGGCTGCTGATCGCGTCATCGAACTCGGCCATTCCCTCGAGCGTAACGCGGTCGACGGCCGCGTAGAGCGCAGCCGTCACCCGTTCGATCCGGGTTTCGGCGGCGTCGAGGAGGCCGCGCTTCGCGACCACGAGGCGCCCGTGCATGCCCCGCAGCGGGAGCACGAAGCAGGCCACGGCGAAGGCGGCGAAGAGGGCATTGAGCGCCAGGATCGTCGGGTCGCCGGCATACGTCGGGCCGTTCGTGACGACCGAGTAGTAGACGACCCCGAGGTAG
>MGOD01000051.1:377-1015 GCA_001795245.1 Chloroflexi bacterium RBG_16_70_13 | reverse complement strand
TCGCGGGGTCGATGTGCGACGCGGCGGCGTGGATCGCGCTCACTGCCCGCAGCTGTCGCCAGCTCTGGTACAGGAGGACGGCGCCGAGGGCGAAGCCGGCCATGGCAATCCACCCGACGAGCACCGCGAGCGTGAGGAGGTCGGGCGCGACCTGGCGGTAGATCGATGGCGGGAGCTGGGCGAGGGCCACGCCGCCGAACGCCAGTCCCACGATCGCCGCCAGAACCGTCGGTCGAGCCGGCAGCGTTGTCAGTCGTCGCCTCCAGGCAGTGATCGTTGCCTCGTCGCCGCCGAGGGCCGGGGCGAAGCTCCGCAGCGCGTCCGCCGCGACGTCGCCGAGATAGTGGAGCAGCGCGAGCGCAACGACCGGGTACGGGAAGTACGCGAGGATCCCGGGGTCGACCTGGCCGATCGCCGCCGCGCCGGTCAGCCAACGGACGACGGTCACCCACGCCCCGGAGAGGACGATCAGGATCGGGTAGATCCACCACCCACCGAAGGGCAGGCGGCGAATCGCATCGAGGAGGCGGTCGACAACGCTCTCGCCGCTACCGAGTGAGGCGTCGAGCTCCGCCGCTCGTGCCGACGTGCCGGTTGAGACGCCGTCCACCCTCGGTACCTCGTTGTGCGATGTCGCG
>MGOD01000051.1:0-367 GCA_001795245.1 Chloroflexi bacterium RBG_16_70_13 | reverse complement strand
GCCGCCGGTGGCGGCCGCCTGCCCGTCGGCGACGACCCTACATCGCCCGCGTGGGCTCCGCGAGCCATAGATGCGGGCGCGCCCGCAGGCGGTCCAGGGCCCAGCGGTCGCAGAACGCCTCCCAGCGCGCCCGCGGCGCGCCGCGCCACGCCAGCTCGGCGGCGGTCTGCTCCGGGATCTCGACGCCGTCGTCGACGTACCGGAGCCGCGCCAGCGAGCGGTAGAGGACTGCCTCGTCGCGGTGGTCGCGCAGCGACGCCGCGAGCGACATCGCCCGGGCGCCGCCGACGCCCGGAATCTCCCAGGCCGACGCGCGCTCGGGGATCCCTTCGAACGAGCCATACACGGCGAGCACGGCCGCCGCGCC
>MGOD01000050.1:10790-12519 GCA_001795245.1 Chloroflexi bacterium RBG_16_70_13 | reverse complement strand
TCGCGCCGGGCGGCGGCGGCGACATCGTCGCGCTCGTGAAGCCCCAGTTCGAGGCCGGCCGGGCCCAGGTCCGGGGCGGGGTCGTGCACGACCCGTCGATCCATGCCGCGACGATCGAGACCGTCGTCGAGGCCGCCACGGCCGCCGGCCTCGGCGCGCGCGACGTCATTGCCTCGCCGATCCTGGGCCCCGAGGGCAATCGTGAGTTCCTGCTCCACCTTCGGGTGGGCGGCGCGCCGGGCCCCGGGATCGAGGACCGCATCGCGGCGGCCGCGGACGCGCCTGGCGGGAAGCCGGCAGCCCGATGACCGACAGCGTCCGGCGGATCGGATTCGCCTATAACCCGACGATCGAGGCCGCCCTTGAGCTCCGGGAGCGGGCGACCGGCTGGGCGGCGATGCGGGGCCTGGATCACTGGGCGACGACGGCCGCCGATTACGAGGTCCTCGCGAGGGAGCTTCCGGGCACGGACGTCCTCGTCGTCCTCGGCGGCGACGGTACCTTCCTGCGGGCCGCCCGCGCCGTGGCCGACGTCGACGTCCCGCTCCTGGGGATCAATGTCGGCAAGATCGGGTTTCTCTCGAAGGTCGAAGCCGGCGACCTCGTGCGGACCCTCGATCGCCTGAGCGCCGGCCAGTACGCCCTCGAGCACCGGATGGCGCTCGAGGGCCGGATCCTCCGAGGCGCTGCGGGCGCCGCAGCGACCGCTGCGGACGAGGTCCACGTCGCCCTCAACGACGTCGTCGTCGCCCGGGGATCGCTGGCCCGAGTGGTCCGCCTCGACGTCTCGATCGACGAGAGCCACCTCGCGAATTTCGTCGCCGACGGGCTCGTCGTGGCCAGCCCCACGGGATCGACCGGCTACAGCTTCTCGGCCGGCGGCCCGATCCTCGACCCAACGGCCCGGAATCTCATCGTGACCCCGATCGCGGGCTACCTCACGACGATCCGGAGCGTCGTCGTCGGCGGCTCGGTCGTCGTCCGCTGCCGCATCGCCGATGCCCACGAGGCCCTCGTTTCGATCGACGGCCGGGAGGACGTCCCGATCGAGGTCGGCGACACGGTCGAGGTCCGTGCCCTGGAGCGGCCGATCCGGCTCGTCCAGCCGGAGGGCTCGATGCCGTTCTGGGACCTCGTCCGCAAGAAGGTGGAGCTCCTGCCATCGTGAGCCGGTGGGTCCCGGTGATGGCCGGCCGCGACGACGCCGACCCTGGCGGGGGCGGGGAGGGCACCGCTCAGCCGCGCGACCGCGACCCCGGCATCGACGACCGGCCCGACCGGCCGGGTCGGCTGCTCGAGCTGGCGGTCGTCGATCTCGCGCTCATCGATCGCCTCCGGCTCGCCCTGGAGCCCGGCTTGAACGTCCTGACCGGCGAGACGGGTGCCGGCAAGAGCCTGCTCATCGATGCCCTCGGGCTGGCGCTTGGCGCGCGCGCGGACACGTCCCTCGTCCGGCACGGGGCCGAGGCCGCGCGCGTGGAGGCGCTCTTCGACCGGATCCCGGAGCCGTTGATCGCCGTCCGCGAAGTGTCGACGTCCGGGCGCTCCGCGGCCCGCCTGGACGACGCGACCGTGACGGCGGCCCGCCTTGCCGAGACGACCGGGCCGCTCGTCGAGATCCACGGCCAGCACGAGCAGTCGCGACTCCTCGACGAGCGCTGGCAGCGCGACCTCCTCGACGCCTTCGGCGGTCACGGCGAGGCTCGCGAGCGGATGGCCGCAGTCGTCG
>MGOD01000050.1:10674-10781 GCA_001795245.1 Chloroflexi bacterium RBG_16_70_13 | reverse complement strand
GTGAGAACCGAGCGGAGCTGAGCAACCTCGCGATCGATCCGCGCGAGATCGCCCGGCGCCTCGAGGTCGTGGAGCACGAGGCGACCGAGATCGCCGGCGCGCGCCTC
>MGOD01000050.1:9208-10654 GCA_001795245.1 Chloroflexi bacterium RBG_16_70_13 | reverse complement strand
GCTCCGGGCCCGCCTGGTCGCGGCGCGCGAGGGCGCGGCGATCGCCCGGGGCGGAACGGCGATCCGCGAGGCCCTCGACGGCGACGCCGGGGCGAGGACAGTGGCAGCCCAGGCCCTCCGAGAGGCTCGAACGCTCGCCCGCCTTGACCCCCGTTTCGAGGCCATCGAGGCGCGGCTCATCGGCATCGATGCCGACGTCGGTGACATCGCCTCGGAGGTCCGCGGCCTCCTCGACGCCGTCGATCACGACGCCGCGGCGGTGACCGCGCTCGAGGAGCGCCTCTCGATCATCTATGCCCTCGAGCGTCGCTACGGCGAGGACGAGGCGGCGATCCTGGCCCACGGCAAGCGAGCCATAGCTGAGGCCGAACGCCTTCGCGGCCTCGAGGCCGAGCGCGCCGCCCGGGCGGCGGAGGACGCGGTGCTCCTCACCGATGTTGCCGCGGCCGCCGCCGAGCTCGGGATCCACCGGCGATCCGCGGCCACCCTCCTGACCGCCGACGTCGACGCGGTGCTCCAGCGCCTGGGCTTCCCGCCGGGCGCCTTCGAGGTCGCCGTGGGACGGCAGGCCGCGGCCTCCGACCAGCCCGCGATCGAGCTCGACGGCGATGCCGTGATCTTCGATGTCACCGGCGCCGACGAGGTGGTCTTCCGGTTCGCTCCGAACCCGGGCGAGCCGGCCCGGCCCCTGGCGAAGATCGCGTCCGGCGGCGAGCTGTCGAGGGTGGCCCTCGCCGTGAAGCAGGTCCTCGCCACCGCCGACGACACGCCGACGCTCGTCTTCGACGAGGTCGACGCGGGGATCGGGGGCCGGTCGGCGGACCCGGTCGGGAAGAGCCTCTGGTCGCTCGCCCGCGCTCACCAGGTTCTCGTCGTGACGCACCTGCCCCAGATCGCGGCCCACGCCGACGCCCACTTCCGGATCGCCAAGCGCGATCGGGCCGGGCGAACCGTGACCGAGGTCGTGCGCCTCGATCGGGAGGGCCGGATCGTCGAGCTCGCGGCAATGCTCGGCGGGCCCGGCGATCCCGGCGACGGCGGCGGACCGGGCAGCACGGCCCTGGCCTCGGCGCGCGAGCTCCTCGACGCCGCAGAGACCTGGCGCGGCCGGCCCGTGGCGGCCGGCTGAGTCGGGACGCCTGACCCCGAACGCCGGGCGCGAGGCGAGCGCGTGGGCACCGAGCTGGACCGGGCGATCGACGGTTACCTCACGTTCTTGCGCGTCGAGCGCGGCCTGGCCCCGGCGACCCTGCGCGCCTATCGCGCCGACCTGGAGGACTTCGCGGCCGCCCGGGGTACGGACCGCGACTGGGCACGCGGGCCGGATGCCGCGATCCGGTACCTCGCGGCCCGAACGAACCGTGGGCGACCGTCCGACCCGGGCCTCGCGCCGACGAGCCTCCGCCGCCGGGCCGCGGCCATCCGCGGCTTCTACAAGTTCGCCTT
>MGOD01000050.1:8806-9191 GCA_001795245.1 Chloroflexi bacterium RBG_16_70_13 | reverse complement strand
GGTCGATGTCGCCGCCCACCTCGATCTGCCGCGGATGCCGCGGCTCCTGCCCGAGACCCTCACGGTCCAGGAGGTCGGGCGGCTCCTCGAGGCGGCCGGCGCCGAGGACGACCCGGATCCCGTCCGCCTCCGCGACCGGGCCCTCCTGGAGCTCCTCTATGCCGCCGGCCTGCGGATCTCCGAGGCCCTCGGCCTGGATCGCGAGGATCTCTCGCTCGACGGGGCATTCGTCCGGGTCATCGGCAAGGGCGACAAGGAGCGCCTCGTGCCGGTGGGGGACGTGGCCCTGGCCGTTCTGGCCGCCTGGATCGCCGGTCCGCGCTTGCCGCTCCTGGCCCTCGGCCACGTGGCGCCGGCCCGTGGCGGGCCGCTGTTCCTGGGCGGT
>MGOD01000050.1:6112-8737 GCA_001795245.1 Chloroflexi bacterium RBG_16_70_13 | reverse complement strand
CTCGCCGACCGGGTCAGCCCGCACACCCTCCGCCACTCGTTCGCGACGCATCTCCTGGAGGGCGGCGCCGACCTCCGGATCGTCCAGGAGTTGCTCGGACATGCGAGTATCAGCACGACGCAGCTCTATACGCACCTGACGGGGGAGCGCATCCGCGAGGTCTACGCCCGCGCTCACCCACGAGCCTGAGGAGGGATGCCCACCGTGGCGCGATATGCCGACACCCTGCTCGCCGAGGGGGAACGCATCGTCCTGCGAACCCGCCAGCACTGGTTCGCCACGATCGTCGACGGCCGCGTCCCATGGGCCCTGTTCGTGGTCAGCCTGATCCTGCTGATCATCACCCTGACGATGGGGGACGGCGGCGTTCGGACCGTCCTCGGCTACGTCGTGGCCGCGGGCCTCGTGGTCTCGCTCGCCTGGCTCGGGAAGCACTACTGGAGCTGGATGGCCCAGGACTACATCGTCACCAACCGCCGGGTCCTGAAGGTTGAGGGCATCATCAACAAGCGCTCGGCGGACAGCTCGCTCGAGAAGATCAACGACGCCGTCCTGGAGCAGAACCTGTTCGGCCGGATCTTCGGCTACGGCGACCTCGACATCCTGACCGCGGCCGACGTCGCCATCGACCGGTATCGGATGCTCAACAAGGCGCCGGGCTTCAAGAAGGCGATGCTCGACCAGAAGCACGCCCTCGAGACCGAATTCGCCCACATTCCCGGACCGCCCCTCCGGGCGCCTGGCACCGGTGGCCGGCCGATGTCAGCGGACGAGGTGACCCGGGCCCTGGGTGATCTCGCGGCGCTCCGCGACAGGGGCGCCCTCACGCCCGAGGAGTACGAGCGCAAGAAGCAGGAGCTCCTAGCCCGGATCTGAGGCCCGCCGACTACCATTGGTCGACCCGTCCCGCCACCCGTCGACCGGAGTCGTTCCCGCATGCTGAGAGATCCGTCGCCCGAGTCCTTCGTCGCCGCAGCACTCATTCTGCTCGTGGCCCTGCCGTTCCACGAGTTCAGCCACGCGCTTGCTGCCTACCGACTCGGCGACGGCACGGCCAAGCTCATGGGACGCCTGACCCTCAACCCGCTGGCCCACCTCGACCCGATCGGGGCGATCCTCATCCTCGTGGCCTGGTTCGGGTGGGCCAAACCCACGCCCTACAACCCGTTCAACCTGCGGGGCGGCCACTACGGCGAGGCGATCGTCTCTGCCGCCGGACCCCTCTCCAACCTCGTCCTCGCCGCGGCCGCCGCGCTGCCCTTCCGGTACATCCTGGCCACCGACATGGACGTCCCGTTCTTCGCGCTGGAGATCCTCCACTTCTTCGTGACCATCAACGTCCTGCTGCTGGTCTTCAACCTGATCCCGCTGCCGCCCCTCGACGGCTCCAAGGTCCTCTATGCGGTCCTCGATCGTGAGACGGCCTACCGGGTTCGACCGGTCCTCGACCAGTACGGGCCGATCATCCTGCTCGCCCTCATCTTCCTGCCTGGGTTCGTCGGCCTGCCGTCGCCGCTCGGCATCGTCTTCGAGGTCGTGGTCGACCCCATCACCTCGTTCCTGCTCGGAACGTGAGACCCGGATCGCGGCCCTGGTGGGCCGCCAAGGTCCGGCAGTTCGGGTCGCACCTCCGGGCGCGGGTGACCGATGACGAGCGCCTGGCACTGGATTCGTGGACGACGCCGGCCCAGGCCGCCCTCTTCGATTCCATGCACGTCGCCGATCGGCGCCACGGCCTCGACGTCGTGGCGACGCTCCGGGGGGAGGGGATCGACGATCCCGAGGTCCTCCTCGCCGGGCTCCTCCACGACGCGGCGAAGGGGGACACCGGCGTCCTGCCGCGGGTCATCCATTCGCTCGGGCAGGCGTGGGGCGGCTGGGTGCCGCGGATCGCCCACCTCGTGCCGGGGATGGCCGCGTCCCTCACGCGGCTCCGGGTCCACGCCGAAGCATCGGCCGCGCTCGCCGCCACGGCCGGCTGCCCGTCACGGACCGTCGAGCTGATCCGCTGGCAGGAGGCGCCACGGGACCCCGAGTTCGGCGAGCGGCTCCGCCTCGCGGACGAGGCCAACTGAGGTGACGGACCTCCTCGGCTTCGCCTCCACGAATGGCAACGAACCGCCGGGCTCGAACGGCCACGGCACGCCGCCCACGCCGGCCGCCCCGGTCGAGCCCGGGGTCCGGTTCGCCGACGGCCGGCGTCCGGAGCAGGCGACCCGTGTGCGCTTCGAGGACTGGGAGGGCCCGCTGGGGCTGCTCCTGACGCTCATCGAGGCCCGCCGGCTCGACGTCCTGACCGTACCCCTCGGCGCCCTCGCCGAGGCCTACCTCGACGCGCTGGCCGGCCTCGAGGACGACCGGATCGGCAACATCAGCTCATTCGTTGCGGTCGCCAGCCAGCTCATCCTCATCAAGAGCCGGGCGATCCTGCCCCGCCATCCGGAGCCGGGCGCACCCGGCGAGCTGCCCGACGAGGGCCCCGATCCCGAGGCGGCCCTTCGGGCGCGGCTGCTCCTCTACCGAGCCTATCGGGACGCCGGCGCGGCGCTCCAGGCGACCGCCCTCGAGCGATGGGGCCTGTTTCGACGGGAGCCGGCGACTGCCCAGGCCGGCGCGATCGCCGGG
>MGOD01000050.1:0-6103 GCA_001795245.1 Chloroflexi bacterium RBG_16_70_13 | reverse complement strand
CGCGGGCCCCGGACGCGCCGCCCCTGCCCGCCGGTCAGCTCGTCCGGGCGCTCGAAGGCCTCGTCCGGATCATCGTCCCGCCGGAGCTGCCGCCCGAGACGGTCGCGCGGACCGTGACGCTCGGCCAGCGCGCGGCGATCATCCGGGCCGCCCTGCGCGGTGCCCCAAGCATCGTCCTCCAGGAGCTCCTCGCCGGGGTCCGCGACCGGGTCGTCGTGGCGGTCACGTTCCTGGCCATGCTCGAGCTCATGAAGCGTCGCGAGATCGTGGTCGAGCAGGCAGATCCCTTCGGGCCGATCATCGCCCGCAGGACGACGGCGGCGGAGCGTGCGGCCGGCGGTGGGGACGGCGTCGACGACGACGCGCCGCTCGACGAGTCGCTGGCCTCGTTCCGATGACGATCGATCACGAAGCCGGCACTGGTCTCGGCGCGGGGGAGGCCACCCCGACCGACGCGGCCGCCACCGGCCAGCCCGCCCCGATCGAGCTCACCGAGGCCGCCCTCGAGGCGCTCCTCTTCGTCGCCGAGCGCCCCCTCTCGCGGCGCGAGATCGCGTCGCTCTTCATCGCCGACCGCGCCGACGTCGACGCCCGTCTCGGGGACCTCGAGGTCAGCCTGCGGGAGCGCGGCATCCGGCTCCTCACCTCGGGCGATCGCGTCGAGCTTGTCACCTCGCCCGAGGCCGGCGCGGCGATCGCCCGCTACGTCGGCTCGGACGCCATCCGGCTGACCCCGGCGTCGCTCGAAACGCTCGCCATCGTGGCCTATCGCCAGCCCGTCACGAAGTCGGGGGTCGAGCGGATCCGGGGCGTCGATTCCGACTACAGCCTCCGGAGCCTCGTCCACCGCCGGCTCGTGGTGGAGCTCGGGCGGGCCGACGCCCCCGGCCGGCCGATCCTGTACGGGACCGGCTTCGACTTCCTCGAGCGCTTCGGGTTGACCTCCCTCGACGACCTCCCGGTTCTCGATGCGGCCGTGGCGGCGCGGCTCGCCGAGGAGGCCGAGGCGGCGGCGGGGGACCGCCCGGCCATCGGCATGGGCGCCGGGGCGACGACCGAGGACGACGACGCCATCCAGCCGTCGCTCGGGCTCGACCTTCCCGACGATGCCTGAGGAGCGGCTTCAGAAGGTCCTCGCCGCGGCGGGGGTCGCCTCACGCCGCGCCAGCGAAGGGTTGATCGCCGCCGGACGGGTTCGAATCGACGGCCGCATCGCGACCCTCGGCGAGCAGGTCGACCCGGCCCGGGTTCGGATCGAAGTCGACGGGGCTCCCGTGGGAATCGGTGCCGCCCGCGCCTACGTGGTCCTCCACAAGCCGGCCGGGGTGACCTCGACGACCCGCGATCGCCACGCCGAGACGACCGTCCTCGACCTCCTCCCGACCGCACTCGTGCCGGACGCCGCCCGCCTCTACCCGGTGGGCCGCCTCGACCTCGACAGCGAGGGCCTGCTCCTGCTGACCAACGACGGCGAGTGGGCCGAGCGGGTCCTCCATCCCCGGTTTGGGGTCCAGCGCGAGTACGCGGTCGGCCTGGCCCGGCCCCTCGACCACGCCCAGGCCCGGGCCCTCCGCGACGGCATCCGCCTGGACGAGGGCCTCGCGACGCTGGACGCGCCGCTCCGGCCGGCCACGGCGATCGAGACGCGGGCGCTCGTCGGGCTGCTCCGGCCGACGCCTGCGCCGGACCTCGTCTGGTACCGCGCCGTCCTCGCCCAGGGCTGGAAGCGCCAGCTCCGCCGGATGTTCGGGGCGGTCGAGGCCCCCATCGAGCGCCTCGTCCGCGTCCGGATCGGGGCGGTCCGGCTGGATGGGCTTGTCTCGGGTCGGGCGCGGCTCCTGAAGGCGCCCGAGGTCCGGGCCCTGGGAACGGGCGTGGCGGCGGCGCCTCGGCCGGGACCATCGCTCAAACCTGGTCGTCGGTCGGGACGACGACCACGTCAACCGGAGCGCCATCGATGAGCTTCCTGCGGCGTGACCTCCAACTCGGAGCCCCTGTGGCTCGTCGTGACGGTGGCACCATCAATGCCGGCCTTGACGTACATGTTGGCCGCCCAATCGACCCCGAAGGACGACGGCTATCGGCCTGGCCGTCCCTTGGTGACGGTGCCAGCGTCAAGAACTGCGCGAAGGCTCGGTGCAGGGGGCGATATTGACGTCTTTGCCCGTGATTTGATGCTGGGAGCGTCACGGGCAGGCTCAGGCTGCCGATGGGCTCTTGACAAGGAATTCCTCGGCTGTAGAATTCCTCATGCGTGGAATTCACAGTCGAGGGAATCGAGATGGGCCGCCAGGAACTGGAACACTTGGTTCGACCGATCGTCGCGGGGCTCGCCGTGCTCGTGACGCTGCTGCTCGTCGTCGGCGCGGCGATCCGCGATCCGCGACCGCATGACATCCCGGTCGGCGTCAGCGGACCACCGGCCGCCATCGATCCGATCGTCGCCGGGTTCGGCCAGAACGCTCCGGGCGCCTTCGCGTTCACGACATACGGGTCGGCGGCCGAGGCCCTGGCCGCGATCGAGGCACGGGAGATCGTCGGTGCTCTCATCGTCGAGCCGACCGGCCCGCGGCTGGTCGTCGCGAGCGGCGCCGGCGACGCGATCGGCGGCGCGGTGAGTGGGGCCTTCAGCGGCGCGTTCACCGCACAGGGCGCCGAGCTGACAGTGGAGACCGTGAACCCGCTGCCCGCCGGCGACGCCCACGGCATCGTCCTGTTCTTCCTCGTCCTGGCGGCTGCGATCGGCTCGATCGTGGCGGGCGCAGCGACGACGCTCGGCCGGTCCGGCCGGGCCTGGGGCGAGCAGGCACTGGTGCTCGCGACCTACGCGGTCCTGGCCGGGATCGTCGGGGTGGCCACCGCCGCCTGGCTGGCGGACGGGTACGGTGACGGCGTCTGGACCGCGATGGCGATCACGATCCTGCTGGCCCTGGCCGTGAGCCTCGTCGTCGGCGCTGCGGCTCGCTGGCTCGGGGCCGGCGGCGTCGCCCTGGCCGCGGCGGTCGTGGTCCTCCTCGGGCTCGTCTCGTCGGGCGGTCCGCTGGGCAGCGCATTCCTGCCGGATGCCTATCGGGCGATCGCGCCGTGGCTGCCGGTCGGACCGGCGGTCGAGGCGATGCGCGGCGCCCTGGCGTTCGGCGGCGCGGGCCTCCTCGCGCCGGTCGCGGTCCTCGTCGGCTGGGCGGCGATCGGCCTCGCCGGCCTCGCCGCGGCGGACGTCGCGCCGCGGCCGTTTGTTGAGCGTCCGCGCGTCGCGGTCACGTAGTCTGGCCGGCGTGGTACGGAGCGGACGTCGACCCGGGGTCAGCGGCAGCCGCGAGCGGATCATCACGGCTGCCCGCGGCGAGTTCGCCTCCCGGGGCTATGACGCCGCGACGGTCCGCGGCATCGCCGCGGCCGCCGGCGTCGACCCGGCGCTCGTTCGCCACTATTTCGGCTCGAAGGAGCACCTCTTCGTGGTCGCCCTCGAGTTCCCGGTGGATCCGGCCGAGTTCGTGCCGCGGCTCCTGGAACCCGGGATCGAGGGGCTCGGGGAGCGGATCACGGCGTTCTTCCTCCAGGCCTGGGATACGCCCGGCGGGCGGCCGTTCCTGGGCCTCCTCCGCTCGGTGGCCTCCAACGAGTCGGCCGCCGAGGCGCTCCGCCAGTTCGTGACTCGCGAGGTCCTACAGCGGGTGGCGGCGATCCTCGTCCTCGACCGCCCCCAGCTCCGGGCGGCGCTTGCCGGCAGCCACCTCATTGGCCTGGCGATGGCCCGCTACGTGATCCGGGTCGAGCCGATCGCATCGGCCAGTCCGGCCGAGCTTGCCCGCGCCGTCGGTCCGGCCATCCAGGCGTACTTCGACCGTCCGCTGCCGACCTGAGCCGGCCCATCGGCCGGCCAGCAAGTCGCGAAGCCGATGCGCGAGGCCGGCGCGGGGGCGGAGGCCGGGCGCTATCGTTGCGACGATGCATCCGAGCGGCTCCGGCGCGGCCGTCGAGGCCGTCGACCTCCACAAGGTGTTCGGCCCGATCCATGCCGTCGACGGGATCGACCTGGCCCTCCGGCCCGGGCGGATCTACGGCCTCCTCGGGCCGAACGGATCGGGCAAGACGACGCTCATCCGGCTTCTCGCGGGGCTTGCCCGGCCGACGGCCGGCGAGGCCAGGGTCCTGGGTACCCGGATGCCGTCCCGTCCGATGCTCGCCCGGATCGGCTACATGCCCCAGGCCGAGGCCCTCTACCCAGAGCTGTCGGTGGCCGAGAACCTCGGCTTCTTCGCCCGCCTCGAGGGGACCGTCTCGAGGGCCGCGATGGACCGGGCCCTCGAGCTCGTCGAGCTCGGCGAGCGACGAGCGACGCCGGCGATGCACCTGTCCGGCGGCATGCGCCGCCGCCTCTCGCTCGCCTGCACCCTCGTCCATGAGCCGCCGGTCCTCTTCCTCGACGAGCCGACCGTGGGCGTCGATCCGGCGCTCCGGGTCCAGTTCTGGTCCCACTTCCGCCGGCTCGCCGGGGCCGGCACGACGATCCTCGTGGCAAGCCACGTCATGGACGAGGCAGACCGCTGCGACGAGCTCGTCTTCGTCCGGTCCGGGAAGGTCATCGCCCAGGGCACGTCCGCCGAGCTCCGTTCCGGCGCCGGCACGACCGACCTCGAGGCCGCCTTCCTCCACTACGCCGGCCTCGATGCCGAGGGCCGGCCGCTCGAGACGGCCCCGTGAGCGCGTCTCGGATCCTCGCCGTCGCCCGCCGGATCGCCCAGGGCTTCCGGCGCGACGAGCGCACGCTCGGGCTCGTCTTCGTGGTCCCGATCGTGATCACCCTGCTCCTCGGCTGGGTGATCCGGGACTCGGAGGCCGGGGATGTCCGGATCGCGGTCGTCGCCGCCGAGGGCTCGCCGATCGCCGATGCCCTCCGGACGGCGGCCGAGGACGCGGACCTTGCCTTCGAGGTCACGGTCGACGACGTCGCCGACGAGGCCGAGGCCCGCGATCGCGTCCGCGACGGCGAGGCCGAGGTCGCGATCATCGTCGCCGGCCTGCGGGGCGGTCCGATCACCGTGGTGACCGAGGGCACGGACCCCTCGGGCGACGCGGCGCGCATCGGGGCCCTCCAGGCCCTGATGGTCCGGGCGGTCACGACCCTCCTGCCGCCCGAGCTGGGGATCGCCGTGCCCGAGTTCGAGCACGAGACGGTCTTCCTCAGCGCCGACGCGGATTCGCTCGACGTCCTCGCACCCGTCTTCCTCGGCTACTTTGCCTACTTCTTCGTCTTCATCCTGACCGGCATCTCGTTCCTCCGCGAGCGCGTTGGCGGGACGCTCGAGCGCCTCCTCGCGACGCCGGTGACGCGCGGCGAGATCGTCCTGGGCTACGGCCTGGGATTCGGCTTCTTCGCTACCCTCCAGGTCCTCGTCCTCATCGGCTTCACACTCATTGCCCTCGAGGTCCCGGCGATCGGCCCGATCCCGGCGTTCACGATCGGCCTGGGGGTGAGCTCGATCGGCAGCCCGGCGCTGCTGTTCCTGCTGGCAGTGCTGCTCGCCCTCGGGGCGGTCAACCTCGGGATCTTCCTGTCGACGTTCGCCCGGACCGAGCTCCAGGTCATCCAGTTCATCCCGGTCGTCATCGTCCCGCAGGGCCTCCTCGGCGGCATCTTCTGGCCCATCGACCGCCTGCCGGACATCCTCCAGCCCGTCGCCCAGGTGCTGCCCGTGACGTACGCGGTCGACGGCCTTCGCGAGGTCATGCTCCGCGGCGCGGACCTCTCGTCGCCGTCCGTGCAGCTGGACCTGGCCGTCCTGGCGGGGATCGCCCTCTTCTTCGTCGCGCTCGCCTCGCGCACGATCAAGCGGGAGGTTGCCTGAGGCCTCGCGCGGCCCGCGGCCCGGAATGCGGCGCTTCGCGGGGCCGCTACCATCCTCGCGATGCCTGACGACCCGGAGGTCCAGCCCCGTCGCGGGCTCGTCGTTGCCCTCGACGGGCCGGCGTCGTCGGGCAAGAGCAGCGTCGGGGCGGCGGCAGCGGCCCGGCTCGGCTACCGCTTCTGCGACACCGGCCTGCTGTACCGGGCGGTGACCTGGCTGGCGCTGCGGCGTGGTATCGGGGAGGGAGATCCGGC
>MGOD01000049.1 GCA_001795245.1 Chloroflexi bacterium RBG_16_70_13 | reverse complement strand
TGACTCCGGATCGATCGCCCGAATCCTCGGGCCGATGGCGTCGCGGAGCTCCGCCTCGGACCTCGGAGGGTCGGCCGCCGGCGGAGTCTGTCCGGCCCACGATCCCTTGCCATAGCCGGTCCCGCGGCCCCCTCGGAGCCAGGCGACGCTCGCCGGGGAGTCGCCGGGGCCGCCCTCGTCGTCGCTCGTCCCGCCGGCCCGAATCGCCGGCGGCGACTGCGGCGCCGCCTCCCACATCCCCGACGCGCTCGGCCCGGGCGCGGGCCCGGGCCCGCCCGCGGCCGTGGATTCCCCCCAGATACGATCCGGGGTCGTAGTAGGCAGGAGCCTGTCACCCTCGAGCGCCGTTTCGGGCCCCTCGACCGAGGACGCCATGCTCAGTGGACCGGCCAAGGCGCTTGGTGAGGCCGGTTCCGAACCCGTTCCGGCGCCTACCACGATCCGGGGTCGTACCTGACGAGGAATCGGGGCGTCGAGGCCGTTACCACGATCCGGGGTCGTACCTGACGGCGGATGGGGTGCCGGTCCGGCCGGTACGAGCGCTGCGGCCGCTGGTGCGGGCCCCGGCGGGACCGGCACCAGCGCGGCACCCGGACCGCGGCGGACGTTGAGCTGGCCCATCGCGTCCGTCAGGCCGCGCGCACCGGCAAGTGCCGCGGCAGCCCGGACCGAGTCCTCGGCGACCGCCCGACCGCCCGCCGCGCCGCCGAGCACCTCCCCCGCGCCCGGGCGCCGGAAGAACTCGGCGAAGCCGCCGTCGGCCTCGAGGTCGCGCCGGACCATGACGCTGTCGTACGTCTCGAGCGCCTTGGCCACGCGGTCGACGAGCGGCCGCGGGAAGCCGAGGGCATAGCCCACCTCGCGAACGGCGGACCGGGCCCGGTACGTGACGAGGTTGCAGACCATCCCGGTGTGCTCGGGCCCGTAGCGCTCGTAGACGTACTGGATGACCTCCTCCCGGCGCTCGGAGCTGAAGTCGATGTCGACGTCCGGGTAGGTCGTGCGGCCCTCGTTGATGAAGCGCTCGAAGAGCAGGTTGTGGCGGATCGGGTCGACCCGGGTGATGCCGAGGGCGTAGGCGACGATCGAATCGGCCGCGCTGCCGCGGCCCTGGGCAGGGATTCCCCGCGCCTTCGCGAAGCGCATCAGGTCCCAGCAGATGAGGAAGAACTCGGCCAGGCCGGTCCGCTCGATGACGTCGAGCTCGTGAGCCAGCTGCCGGACGACCGCCGGCGAGACCGGGTGGTAGCGCCGCCGGACGCCGGCCTGGCAGAGCTCGACGAGGTAGCTGAAGGCCGTCTCACCGGCCGGGACCGGGAAGCCCGGGAAGCGGTACTGCTCGAAGCCGAGGTCGACGGTGCACGAGGCGGCGACCTCGGACGCCGTGGCGATCCCCTCAGCCCAGGCCCGCGCGGTCGAGGGATTCGTCCGGGCGAAGGCCGCCTCGCCGGGCGGCAGGGCCAGCAGCTCCGCCCCCGACTTGAGGTGCGATTCGCCGTCCGGGCGGCGGAGGTTGCCGAGCGTGTCGAGCGTCCGGCCGTGGAAGATCGCGGTGAGGACGTCCCCGAGCTCGCGATCTTCGGGGCGGGCGTGGTGGACGTCGTTCGTCGTCACGACCGGGAGGCCGAGCTCCTGCGCCAGCGCCACGGTCTCCGCCACGAGCCAGTCGTCGTCGGGCAGGAGGTGGTGGGAGAGCTCCAGGAAGAACCCGCTCGAGGCCGGCGCGTCGCCCCGGCCGAAGATCCCGGCGTAGCGCCGAGCGACCTCGGCGGCGCCCTCGCGATCGCCGACCCGGAGCCGCCGCGCGATCTCGCCCTCGTGGCAGCCCGTGAGCGCCACGAGCCCCTCGGCATGCTCGGCGAGGAGGGCCTGGCTGAACCGGGGCACCCGCTTCGTGCCGGCGAGGTTGGCCCGCGAGACGAGCCGGCAGAGGCTCCGGTAGCCCGCGGCGTCGCGGGCGAGCAGGACGAGGTGCGGCCCTCGCTGCCGCTCGCCGATCCCTCGGAGGTCCTCCTTCACGACCGCCCGATGGCCCGGCAGGCGCGCCCGCGACGGGCGTGGGCGCGCCGGGCTGCCGCCGACCGGAGCGGGGGGCGACTCCGCGGTCTCCGGCCCGCCACCCCGGCCGCGCCGCCCCTCGCGCCGGGCCGGGACCACGGTCCCGCGCGGATCCGGGGCGGCGGCATCGAGGAGCTCGATCTCCACGCCGATGACCGGGCGGAGGCCGGCCTCCTGGGCTGCCGCTGCGAATCGGACGACGCCGTAGAGGCCCTGGTGGTCCGTGATCGCGAGGCCCGTCAGGCCGAGCTCGACCGCCCGCTCGACGAGGTCCTCGACCGGCGAGGCCCCGTCGAGGAACGAGAAGTTGGAGTGGCAGTGGAGCTCGGCGAAGGGTGGCTGGATCATGATCGGCCGGCATCAGGGGCGGTCTGGGGGACTGCTGATGATAGAACAAATGTTCTATCATCAAAAGCCTCGCCCGGACGCAACATCCGGGCACGCCGTGGCGTCATTAGGGCCGTGGGAAGGAACGTCCGCAGCCTTGTCGCCGTCCTGGCGAGGATCGTCGCGCTGGTCACCATCGCGAGTCTCCTCATCCTCGTCCTCCTCCCGGCGGCCCTGGCAGTCCAGGCGGCTCACGGCGTCTGATCCCACGCGATCTGACGTTCGCGGGCCGAGCCCGGGAACGGAATGGCGACGCCGGTGCCACAACCGACGATCGACCGGGGCTGCCACCTGGTGAGCGGGTGGCAATCCGAACAGCAGGACCCCGTCGCATCTGGGGGCGACGGGGTCCTGTCACATCCCCGGCTAGGATTGGCCGATGCCGAGACACGGACCCGGCCGCCGGAACCTCATCGCGGGCGCCGTTCTCGCGGCCGCGCTGGGGGCGTCGGCGTGCACCACGATCGCCGACCCGTCACCGACCGGCTCCCCGGCGGCCGCCACAGCCTCCTCCGGGCCGACGTCCGTCCCGACCGACGTCGACGCCACTCCCCGACCCACCGCGCCCAGCCAGACGGACACCGGGTGGGGGCGGATCTGGGACGCGCTGCCCGAAACGTTCCCGGAGTTCGCGGGCGCGAGCCCGGCCGAGACCGGCGAGGGCCCCGCGAGCGCGATCCTCGACGTGGGCGCGGTGGAGCCGGCCGAGGTCGCCGACTACTACCAGGAGTCGCTCGAGAGCGCCGGCTTCGCGGTGACGAGCACCGGGCCGTACGAGGACGGGAGCTTCCAGATCGAGGCCACGGCCCCGCCTGGCGGGTGCGCCGCCCGGATCACGATCGAGCCGCTCGGAGGCGTTACGCTGATCACGGTTCTGTACGGGGCAACCTGCCCCTTCAACTGACGGAGGCACCGCGGCGATGGAACCCAGGCTCAGGGACCTCATCGGAGCGGGCCTGCTGACGCTCGTCCTCGTCGGCGCGGTCGCGTTGATCTTCTTTCTGACCTGGCAGGGCGCCGCGTAACCATCACGCCTCTCTCGGCGTCTGAAGCGTGCAACGACTCGGTGAATACGCGCTTTCCAGACGACCGGGTCGCAGCTACACTTCGTGGAACGGGCCGTCCGGGACCGGCCCGGCAGCATGGTTGTGGGGGAGTTTGCGGTGCAGACGGCACGACCGCGCGACGTCGGGGCGCTCATCTTCGTCGTCGGCCTGTTCCTGTCGCTGCTTCTGGTGTCGTTGCTCGTCCCGATTCGCTGATCGGCGAGGTCGGCCGGCTCGGCCGGTTGTGGAGGCGTGGCCGCCGACCATCGATCAGTCGTACAGGCGTTCCAAATGCCAGGTGCCGGCGACGCGGTCGAAGTAGACGAGCGCGAGCCAGCGCGGACCGACGACCTTGAAGTAGTCGCGGGCGATCGGGTCGCGCCACCAGGCCTCCTCGATCCGCCAGCGATTGCAGACCTCGACCGGCTCGCGCCGGCCACCCCAATGGATCGCGACGAGGCTGTCGAAGGCATCGAGCTCGACGTCGATGGCCGGATGAGGGTGGAGGAGGCGGGTCATCGGGCGCCGCCCGTGGAGATGGCCGCGGGTCCCCCATCGAGCCCCCGCGCCTCGATGCCCTCGACCGGCCGCCAGGTCCAGCGCCGCTCGGCGAGCGGCGCCTCCGGGTCCGTGATCTCGATCCGGCGGATTCGATCCTCGCCGAACGTGACCGCGAGCCGGGCGAGCTGCCAGCCGAGTCGGGCGTCGCGGAGAGCCTGGGGCACGAACAGCGGGAGCTGCTGGCCGGCCGCCGGCTCCGCGCCGGACAGCTCCAGCTCCAGGCGGGCGACCGGCGCCGGCGGGGGCGTCCGCTCGAGCTTCGCGAGGAGCAGCCGCTCGATCGCCTCGGCGTCGGCAGTCGGCTCGGGGAAGCGGGTCTCGACGACGAGCTCGCCGGGCGTGCCCGCGCGCGCGAACGCGAGATCCAGCCCCAGGGCCAGGCGGCCGCACGCGGCGGCGAGGCCGCGGGCCGCGAGGTTAGCCGCCAGCGCCGTCGCCAGTCGGCGGAGGACGAACCGAACCGCCTCGAGTTCGCCGACCGGCGGCTCGATGGGCAGGCCCAGGCGGAGGCGTTCCGGGGCACGACGCGGCCGGAACGGGTCCGTCTCCTCGCCCCGCGCCCTGGCTCCGATCCGGGCGCCCTCCTCGCCGAACCGGACGACGAGCGCGGACGCCGCGAGCTCCGCGACCTGGCCGATCCGGCGCAGGCCGAACCGGCGCAGCCGGGCCCTGACGTCGTCGTCCGGAGTGAGGAGCGAGGCCGGCAGCGGGGCCAGGAAGGTGGTCTCCGCGCCCGGCGGCACGGCCACGAGGCGGCCCGGCGCGGCGGCGGCCGCGGCGACCGTGGCGGCGAAGCGGGTCCCGGCGATCCCCGACCGCGGACGGCCGGCGAGAAGCGGCTCGAGGGCGGTCGAGAGCCGCTCGACGAGGACCGACTCGGGACCCCAGAGGGCCTCGAGGCCGTCGACCTGGACCTCGAGCAGCCCGAACGAGGTCGCCGTCGGATCGGCCGAGCCGGCGATCGCCGGGCTGAACCCGGCCAGTCGCTCGAAGGCCCCCTCGAGGGCCGCCCGGTCAGCCTCCGGTTCCGGATCGAGGAAGGTCGCCCACCGGC
>MGOD01000048.1 GCA_001795245.1 Chloroflexi bacterium RBG_16_70_13 | reverse complement strand
TTCGGGCAGTTATTCCCCACTTCGGGGCAGGTCACCTACGCGTTACTCAGCCGTCCGCCACTAACGATCAAGGCAAGCCCCGATCGTCCGTTCGACTTGCATGTCTCATGCACGCCGCCAGCGTTGATCCTGAGCCAGGATCAAACTCTCCGAAAAGATGCACAGCCTTGCGGCTGTGACTTTGTCCGAGGGTTCGACCGCTCGCTCATCCGTGTTCATCCGGATTTCCTGCCACTCTTCAGTTGTCAAGGTGCAGCGCCCGGGGCGCGACGGCGACCGGCGCAGAGCCCCAATGATGAGGCTTTCCGATCGGGGCGTCAAACCCGTGGACCCGCGGCCGAGCCCGCTCGGGCCCGCTGCGACGTCGCCCCTGTCGAGGCAACGGCCGCGAATGGTAGGGCCGGCCTCGCCGGCCTGTCAAACGGCTGAGGGTCATGCCCGACGGGGGCGAAAGTCAGATCGGGCCCGACTCCACGAGGAGCACGGCGGCGGCCCCGCAGAGCCAGCTCAATAGCCACAGCTCGGCCGTCGGCGCGCCGCCCAGAGGACCGACCGCCACGACGAAGACGATCGCGCCGAGAACACTCGCCGCCCCGAGCTTGGCGAGCCGGAGCAGGATCTCGACGACGAGCTCCCTCATCGAGGCCGGTCCGCGATCGCGCGACGACCCTGGAGGGCCCGGATGAGGGTCACCTCGTCGGCGTACTCGAGATCGCCGCCGACCGGGATCCCGCGGGCGATCCGGGTCACGGAGCCGACCCGGCCGTCGAGCCGCTCGTCGAGGTACATCGCCGTCGCCTCGCCTTCGAGCGTCGGGTTCGTCGCCAGGATGACCTCCTCGAAGGGCAGCCCGCCGGCCGCGGCCTCGTCCCCCCGCCGCAGGAGCTCGCCGATCCTGAGGCGATCGGGACCGATGCCGTCGATCGGCGAGATGACCCCGTGGAGGACGTGGTAGCGGCCACGGAACTCGCCCGTCCGCTCCAGGGCCAGGACGTCGAGCGGCTCCTCGACGACGCACAGGCGGCGCTGATCGCGGCCTCCGTCGCGGCAGATCGGGCAGGTCGGCGCGTCGCTGATGTTGAAACAGACCTCGCAGAAGACGACCTGCTCGCGGACCGCGACGAGCGCCGCGGCAAGCGTCCGAGCCTCCGTCTCGGGGGCCCGGAGGATGTGGAAGGTCAGGCGCTGGGCCGTCTTGGGTCCGATGCCGGGCAACCGGTTGAAGGCCTCGATGAGCCGCGCCACCGGCTCGATCAGGGGGCTTGCCACTGGCGCTAGCGCCCGCCGAGCAAGCCGCCGAGGCCGCCGCCGAGGCCACCCGTCACGGCGGCCATCTTCTGTTCGGCCAGGCGGCGCGACGAGTCGAGGGCGTCGTTGACGGCGGCGACGACGAGATCCTGGAGCATGTCGACGTCGTCGGGGTCGACGGCGGTCGGGTCGATCTCGACCTTGAGGAGCTCCTGCTTGCCGGTCACGACCGCGCGAACCACGCCACCCCCGGCGGAGCCCTCGACCTCGGTCTCGGCCAGCTCGGCCTGGATCCGGGTCATCTCCTGCTGCATCTGCATCGCCATGCGCTGCAGGTTTGCCATGCCCATCGGTCACGCTCCGCTCAGTGGTCCGTCGTCACTCGATCAAGTCTGCGGCAAGGCCGGCAGCCCTGCAGGCCGCCCCGCCCGGCGCCGCCCCGCGATCAGTCGGCCGGGGCCCCCGCGATCAGTCGGCCGGGGCCGCCGGTCGCGTCAGTCGACCGGCGCCGCATCGGCGTCATCGCCGCCGAAGATCCGGCGAGCCTCGGCCAGGACGAAGGCAGCTTCGGCATCGGCCGGGAGCGGCGGCACGAGGTCGAGGTTCGTCGCCACGCAGCGCACCCCGACGGGCCGGCCGAGAACCGCTGCGATGCCCTCCTCGAGGACCGTCCGGCGCCGCTCTGCGACGTCACGCAGGAAGCCCTGGTCCTCGGGGAAGCCGAGGGTCACGATCCCGTCCTCGACGGCAATCGGCCGGCAGACTGCGATCAGCGGCTTCGTCGGCGGGTGGGCGCTGATCCGGGCGACGACGTCCGGCCAGCGCTCGCGAAGGAGGGCCAGGTCGGCCCCGACCTGGACACCGATCGGCGCCGACGCCGGCGGCGCCGTCCGAGCGGATCCCGCCTCGGACGACGGGCTCGGCGCAGTGCGCTCGACAGTGGACGACGACGGATCGGGGCCGGCCATCGCGCGCGGGCGCGCGCGAGCGTTTGCTGCCGGCGCGGCGGATCTGGTGGCCGCAGCGGATCGGGTTGCCCCGGCGGACTGTGCTTCACCGGCGCTGGCGTCCGCCCGGATCGCCGGCCCGGCAACGACCGTCGGCGCAGCCATCCGCGGTCCAGCCATCGGCGGACCAGCGATCGCCACCGAGACGGGTGCAGGTTCCTGCCGACGCGCACCGGTCGTGGCCGTGACGGGCTCGGCGCCGGACCGGGCTGTCGGGAGCACGGTCGGCGATGAAGGCTCCGCTGGCGGGAAGAGGGCCATCTCGAGCTGGAGGCGAAGTCCACCCACGCCAGCGCGGTTCGGGTCGATCGCCGCCAGCCGGCGGGCGACCGGAACGAGTTCGGTGACCCCGAGCGGCGGTGCTCCCGGTCCGCCGCCAGCAGCGCCGAGGAACGCGCCGCGGACGGCCTCGATGACCTGGTCGAGGAAAGCGCGCAGGTCGCGGCCACGGTCCTCGAGCGCGTCGAGGAGCCGGACACCGGCCACCAGGTCGCCGGCGGCGAGCGCGGCCACGAACGACTCGATCGTCTCGCTATCGGCCAGGCCGAGCAGATCCCGGACGCGATCCTCGTCGAGCGTTCCGTCCGCCGACGAGAGGAGCTGGTCGAGCATCGACTCGGCGTCGCGCATGCCGCCGGCGGCGAGGCGTGCGATCAGGCGGACGGCCGAGCGTTCGGCGGCTCGACCGTCGGCTTCGAGGATGCGCGTGAGCTTGCCCTCGATCTCGTCCGTGGTCAGGCGCCGGATGTCGAACCTCTGGAGGCGCGACAGGATCGCCGGCGGGAAGTCCTGGGGATGGGTCGAGGCGAACATGAAAAGGACGAAGTCGGGCGGCTCCTCGAGGGACTTGAGGAGGGCGTTCCAGGCGTCCCGCGTGATCTGGTGGGCCTCGTCGAGGATGTAGACCTTGCGGCGGAGGTCTGTCGGGGCGTAGTTGATCCGTTCGCGCAGGTCGCGGATGGCATCGATGCCGCGGTTCGAGGCGGCGTCGATCTCGAGCAGATCCATCGCCCGGCCTTCGCGAATCGCGACGCAGGACGGGCAGGCGTCGCAGGGGTCGCCGTCCTGGAGGTTCGTGCAGTTGACGGCCTTGGCAAGGATCCGGGCGAGCGAGGTCTTGCCGGTGCCCCGCGGACCGACGAACAGGATGGCGTGCGAGACCCGGCCCGTCCGGACGGCGTTGCGGAGGGTCTCGACGACCGCCTCCTGGCCCACGATCTGGCCGAACGTCTGGGCCCGCCAGCGGCGGTAGATGGCCTGGTGCGGAACGGTCTGGTTCACGGGGCTCCTGGGGCGCCGGGCCGGGGCCGATGGTCAGGCGGCGCGATGGACGAAGTTGCCGTGCACCCCCCGTCGATCAACCGACGCCCGGGCCCACCACCGGAGGCGGCTCGGACCAGGCCGTTCCGCGGCACCCGACGAGCTTCGCTGAGTGCTGCTTCCTTCCGGACCTGACACGGTTCGCGATTCGCCGCTGCGCGGGACCCGATCCTCAACGTCGCCTGGGGCAGCGGCCTCCGAGCGCGGTGACCTCGGGGAGGAATTCAGCCCTGCTGGAGCGGATTGCAGGTACAGGGCACCGCTAGTTCCCCGCCTAGCACGGCTCACTAAGGATACCGCGGCCGAGCCCGGAGCCGTCACGGAGCCGGATGCGTCACCGGGTCCAGGGCCGCCGGTCGTGACCGAACAGGACGCGCTTCGGGTTGAGGGCGCGAAGGCGCTTCACGGACCGGCGGTACGCGGGGATGTCGGCGCTTCTGCTGCCGCCCTCCCGCGGGTTCGGGATACCGGCCCACTCGCCGTGGCTGTAGATGGCCTGGCCGACGAGGAGGAGGGGTCCGTCGGGCGAGTCCACGACTAGGGACTGGTGGCCCGGTGAGTGGCCGGGCGTGGCGAAGATCCGGATCCCGGGGGCGACCTCGTGGTCGCCCGCGACCTGTTCGTAGCACGCGCCCGGGAAGTCGATCGCGTGGAGGTACGTGTAGTCGGGCTCGTGGGCCGCTGACCATTCGGCGGGCTGGACGTAGATCGGCCGATTCGGGAAGAGCGCGTTCTGCCCGCAGTGGTCGAGGTGGAGGTGGCAGTTGGCGACCGCCGTGATCTCGCCGAGATCGATGCCGGCGACGGCGAGGACCTCCGGCAGGGCCTGCGGCCGGACGTCGTAGGTGGCGTAGAACTCGTCGAGCTCCTCGCTACGGGCGGCGAAGCCGGTGTCGAAGAGGAAGACCCCGCCCGAGGAGCGCACCGCGTAGGCGACCACGACCCCGGTCTGGCCGGGCCACGGGTCGTCGGGGCCGAACGTGAACTCGCCCATCGGGAGGGCGACGACGTCGAGGGCCTGGCGGGAGCTCATGGGGGGCGCACCTCTTGCACGGATGACCTCGCCGGACCCGGGCCGAGTGGCGGAGAGGGCGGGATTCGAACCCGCGACGCGTTGCCGCGAACCGCATTTCCAGTGCGGCGCCATAGTCCACTAGGCGACCTCTCCTCGAGGCCGGAGTGTAGAGGAAGACCGCCGGCGCCTTCGAACCAGTCGGGCCGGCCAGGGCGGCGGGTCGACCGTTGCCTGTCCAACTTCGCCCGGGACAGCGTTAATCACGACGCGGACGCTGGACGCAGGCCTCCAATGCCTGGTTCGTGCCGAGCCACGTTCAGGCCGGATGAGAATCCCTCAGTCTGGAGGCCCCAACCCGGCGGTCGGCACGGACTCGTCGCGCACGGACGGCACCAGCGGAAATGGGGCAGAAACCAGGTTCCAAGGGTCGCAGCGAGGCACGCACCGCACGTGCGGTTCCCGATTGCGGGTCACGCGAGGATGAGCGCGAGCACCCGAGCGAGCGGGCTCAAACGCCCGTGAGCGAGTGGCCCGTCCCCGGGGGGAGCACTGGCGGAGAGGGTGGGATTCGAACCCACGGTGCTTTCGCACACCGCTTTTCGAGAGCGGCACCATCAACCACTCGGACACCTCTCCGCGCGAGAGGATAGCAGAGGGTCCCGGTTCGGCCGGGTGGGCGGGCCGGGCTCCGCTGGCGGTCGTGCCGAGCTCAGCCGGCAGCGGTGGTGGAGGCGTAGAGCTCCTCGACCTCATCGCGACGGATGCCGGAGACGACCTTGAGCCGGCGGCCGGGTCCGGCCTGCTCGACGAGCTGGAGGATGGTCCCGGCAGCGCCGTCCTCCCGGTTGGGGACGGCATAGACGAGGGCGTCGACATCGCTGTTGAGGAGGGCTCCGACGCACATGGCGCAGGGCTCGATCGTGGAGAAGATCGTGACGCCCTGGAGGCGGGACGTGTCGAGCCGGCGCGACGCTTCGCGGAGGGCGACGATGACCGCGTGGGCGGTCGGATCGTTCGTCTCGACCACCCGGTCGTGGCCCCGGGCGACCATCGCCTCGTCGAGGACGGCCACGGCCGCGTGCGGTCGCTCGCCGCGGGCGACAGCGGCGCGCCCCTCGGCGAGCGCCTCGCCCATGTAGAGCTCGTAGTTCATGGCCCCGATGATACGAGGTCGACGGCGGTCCTCCGCATCCAAGTCGCAACCGGCGCGCGAGCACGGGGCGGATTAGCATTCCGGCGATGGCAACGCCGCGACGCATCGGGATCCTGACCGGTGGCGGCGACGTCCCCGGCCTCAACTCGGTCATCAAGAGCGTGACCTACCGGGCGACCGAGCTCGGCGCCGAAGCCCTCGGGATCCGCCGCGGCTGGGAGGGCCTGACCCACGTCCAGCCGGGCGCGGAGCTCGACCCCGACTACCTCCGGATGCTCGATCGCCGGAACCCCCGGACCATCGACCGGACGGGAGGCACCATCCTCCACACGTCCCGGACGAACCCGGCGAAGATGCCCCGCCGGGCGCTCCCGGCGTGGCTCGACGAAGCCCGAGTCAACGCCTTCCAGGTCGGCGAAGATCGGTTCGATCTCACGCCGCTCGTCATGGAGCATCTCGACAAGCTCGGCATCGACGTCCTCGTCACGATCGGCGGCGACGACACCCTCTCGTTCTCGCGGGTGCTCGCGGCGCATGGCGTGCCCCTCGTGGCCATTCCCAAGACGATGGACAACGACGCCCCCGGCACCGAGTACTGCATCGGCTTCTCGTCCGCGATCACCCGGGCCAAGGAGCTCATCGACCGGCAGCGGACGACCCTCGGCAGCCACGAGCGGATCGGCGTCTTCCGGATCTTCGGCCGGGACGCCGGGTTCTCGGCCCTCTTCGCCGCCTACGTGACGTCGGCGCGCTGCGTCATCCCCGAGGTCCGCTACGACGTCGCCGGCCTGGCCGACGTCATCGCCGAGGACCATCGCTCCTCGCCCAGCCACTATGCCATCGTCGTCACCGCCGAGGGCGCGATCTGGGAAGGAGCCGAGATCCCCGAGTACGGCCCCGAGGATGCCTTCGGCCATCGCCACAAGGCGAACGTCGGGGAGGTCCTGGCGGCCGAGCTGACGTCGCGCACGGGGATCGAGTCCCTGGTCATCGAGCTGACCTACGACCTCCGGTCCGGCCAGCCCGACGCCCTCGACCAGATGGTCGCCTCGACGTTCGCGAACGTCGCCATGGACCTCGTGGCCGACGGCCAGTTCGGCCAGATGGTCGGCATCCGCGACGGCAAGTACGCCTACGTCGACCTCCAGGAGACGGGCGTCGCCGCTCGCCGCGTGAACGTCGACGAGATGTACAACCGCGAGCGCTTCCGGCCGCGCTACGACCGCAAGCTCGGCGAGCCGATGCTCCTGGTCGGCCTCGACTGACGCGACCCGGCGATCAGCCGTGGAGGCCGGACAGCTCGCGGATCGCTCGGGCGACGGCCGAGACATCGTCGTCGCCGTGGCCCTTGCCGATGAGACCGGCCTCGATCTGCTCGCAAAGGGCCGAGATCGGCAGCGACGCGCCTGTCTCCCGGGCCAGCTGGAGGGCAATCCCGAGGTCCTTGCGGTGGAGGGCCACCTTGAAGCCGAGGGGGTAGTCGTTCTCGAGCATCCGCCCGCTGCGGTTTGAGAGGACCCACGACTGGGCGGCCCCGCCCGA
>MGOD01000047.1:8924-9042 GCA_001795245.1 Chloroflexi bacterium RBG_16_70_13 | reverse complement strand
TACACCCTCGTCGGCTCGCTGCTCATGCTCGTCGCCATCCTGGCCACGGCGTTCGCCTTCCAGTCGGCGAATCCGGCGACCGGCTGGACCGGGGCCTTCGACTTCGAGGTCCTGCGCG
>MGOD01000047.1:8735-8914 GCA_001795245.1 Chloroflexi bacterium RBG_16_70_13 | reverse complement strand
GACGAGCGGCGGCTTCGACCCGACGCTGCAGCTGCTGGCCTTCGCGGCGTTCTTCCTGGCCTTCGCAATCAAGGTCCCGATGTTCCCGTTCCACACCTGGCTGCCCGACGCCCACGTCGAGGCGCCGACCGCCGGCTCGGTGATCCTGGCCGGGGTCCTCCTGAAGCTGGGCGGCTACG
>MGOD01000047.1:7872-8722 GCA_001795245.1 Chloroflexi bacterium RBG_16_70_13 | reverse complement strand
GACCCTGTCGCTCTACCCGGACGCCGCTCACACGTTCGCGCCGGCGATCATCGTCCTGAGCCTCATCGCGATCATCTACGGGGCCGTGGTGGCCCTCGTCCAGCCGGACCTCAAGAAGCTCGTCGCCTACTCGTCGGTGAGCCACATGGGCTTCGTGACCCTGGGGATCTTCGTCTTCCAGCCCCAGGCGATGGCCGGGGCGATCCTCCAGATGATCAGCCACGGCCTCATCACGGGCGCCCTGTTCCTCCTCGTCGGGGTCATCTACGAGCGGACCCACGACCGGACGATCGCCAAGATGGGCGGCCTGGCCGCCCGGACCCCGGTCTACATCGCGATCTTCGGTTTCTTCGCCTTCGCCTCGGCCGGGCTGCCCGGGCTGTCCGGCTTCGTCGGCGAGTTCCTGACCCTGGTGGGCACCTTCGCGGCGAACCCCTGGGCGGCCGCGATCGCGGCCTTCGTGATGATCCTGGGCGCGGCCTACCTGCTCTGGATGTTCCAGCGGGTCGCCTTCGGCGAGGTATCCGGGTTCCTGAACGGCCTGGGCCATCACCTGACCGACATCAGCCCGGTCGAGATCCTGACCCTCGCCCCGCTCGGGGCCCTCGTCGTGGTCTTCGGGCTCTTCCCGGGCATCCTCCTGACGATGATCGATGGGACCGTCACGAGCTCGCTCCGCGACGCCGCGACCGGCTCGTCGATCGCGATCGATCCGCTCGTCGTGGCCCTTGGCCTGGGCATCGTGGCGGCAGCTGTCGTCGCCCGGGTCGCGACCCTGCCGCGAGGTCCTCGCCCGGACGACGCCGGGTCGTCGGTCGGCTCGACGGCCGGGGCGAGCCAGGCGTCAGCG
>MGOD01000047.1:7418-7830 GCA_001795245.1 Chloroflexi bacterium RBG_16_70_13 | reverse complement strand
CGGCGCCCTACGAGCCGCTCGTCGGCGCCGTCCTGGTCACGGCCGTCGTCCTCTTCGCGGACCTCGCCTGGCCCGGTCGCCGCGGACCGGTGCTCGCCACGAGCCTGGGCGGGCTGGCCGTCATCGCCGGCCTGACGATCCTCACCGGGACCACGGACGCGACGGCCTTCGGCGGCACCTACAAGGTCGACGAGCTCACTACCTTCCTCGACCTGCTGTTCATCGGCATCGTGGCCCTCACGATCGTCTTCGGGCCGGACTACCTGAAGCCGCGGGGCCTGCCGGTCGCCGAGTTCGCGATCGTCCTCCTCTTCGCGATGACGGGGGCGATGCTGATCGCCGCCTCGGCCGACCTGCTCGTCCTGTTCATCGGCCTCGAGCTCATGGTCCTTCCGGGCTACCTCCTGGCCGG
>MGOD01000047.1:0-7392 GCA_001795245.1 Chloroflexi bacterium RBG_16_70_13 | reverse complement strand
CCGAGGGCGCCATCAAGTACTTCCTCCTGGGCTCGTTCAGCTCGGCGATCTTCCTATTCGGCCTCGCCTTTGTCTGGGGCATGACCGGAACGACCCGGATCGCCGACGTCGCCGAGGCGCTGGCGGCGCTGACGGCGGGCGGCAGCGTCTCGCCCGGCCTGGCCATGGGCCTCGCCTTCATGACCACCGGTGTCGCCTTCAAGATCGCCGCGGTCCCGTTCCACTACTGGACGCCGGACGCGTACCAGGGCTCGCCGACGCCGGTCACCGGCTACCTCTCGGTCGGCCCGAAGGTCGGGGCGTTTGCCCTCATCCTCCGCCTGTTCGTGGAGGCGCTGGGGCCGCTCAAGGCCGAGTGGCTGGCGGTCATGGTCGTCCTGGCGATCCTGACGATGACCCTCGGCAACCTCGTCGCGCTGACCCAGACGAACGTCAAGCGGATGCTCGCCTACAGCTCGATCGCCCACACCGGCTACATGCTCGTCGGGCTGGCGGCGTTCGCCGCCGGTCGGATCGAGGGCCTCGAGGGGCTCCTCTACTATGGCGCCGCGTACGCGGTCATGAACCTCGGCGCCTTCGCCTGCATCGCGGCCCTCCAGAAGCGGGCCGGGGTGACCTCCAACCTCGACACCTTCGCCGGGCTCATCCGGCGCGAGCCGATCCTGAGCATCCTCATGACCGTCTTCCTGCTGTCCCTGACCGGGATCCCGCCCCTCGCCGGCTTCTTCGCCAAGATGTACGTCATCCTCGCCGCGGTCCAGGCCAGCCAGGACGGCTTCACGGCCCTCGGCGTCCTCGCCGTAGTCGCGGTCCTCAACGCCGCGGCCGCGGCCTTCTACTACCTCCGGGTCGTCGTCTACATGTTCATGCGCGAGTCGGCCGCCGAGCAGGCGCCGCAGGTCCACGGCCGCCTGCTGTGGAGCGGCCTCATCGCCGCCACGATCCTGACCGTCTTCCTGGGCTTCATCCCGGGCCTCTTCGAGGTCGTCGGGGCTGCCGCCCGCGCGATCGGCTAGGCACGCCGGCGCCTGTCGGACCAGACGCGGGCCACGATTTGCGGCTGACTCATAAGATCCGCGGATAATGAGCGTCGCCGACATCGGAATCCACGTCCCAGGGCGTTGGACATGCCGAAGGCTGAGCGTGGACGGCCTCGAGGCGATGAACCGCGCTCATCAACCCTGACCCGGCCGGTATCGGATGCCGCCTCAGGGTTGGACGTCCACCCCGGGCAGGATCAGGGAGAGGTGCTCGGCCATGGCGTCCGGCCCGATGCCGCCGAGCGCGCCGGCCCGGATGATCCCGTCCCGGTCGACCCAGAAATGGACCGGCAGGGCGACCGCATCCCAGTCGGCCTGCGCTGACCCGTCCGGATCGAGGCCGATCGGGAACGTCGCATTGAGGCCCTGGGCGAAGGCCGCGACGGTTCCCTCCTCCTCGCGGACGTCGATGGCGATGACGATGAGGCCGGTGTCGACGTAGCGGGCCGCGAAGTCGGACATCAGCGGGAACTCGGCGGCGGTCGGCGGGCTGGTCGTCTGCATGAAGTTGATCCAGACGGGCTGGCCGTCGAGGTTCCCGAGGCCGATCTCGCCGCCGCCCACCTGCGGCACATTGAGCTCCGGCGCCGGCTCACCAACGTGGAACAGCGCCTCGCCGAACGTCGCCGCGACGGACGGCTCGGGCGAACCACTGCCGCTGCCGGGGCTGGCGGCGGGCGTCCCACTGGCGGCCACGCCGCCTGACGGCGCCGGTGACGCCGACGGCCCCACGCCGAGCCCCGGATCGGGGAGCAGGATGACCGCGGCGAGGAGGACCGAGGCCGCGACGCCCGCCCCGGACAGGAGCCCGGCTGCGACCGTCGTTCGTGGACTCATCGGCCGGAGGGTACCAGTACGAGCGGGCCGGGGCTGTTGCCGGGACCCGCTGCTAGCCTTGGCCCGTGGACGACCTCGCCCTCGGTCTTCGAGCGCGCCTTCTGCCGGCCATCCTGACCGCCCTGGGCGTCGCCTTCCTGACCGCCGGGCTGCTGAGCTACACGACGCCGGTGGAGGCCGGCCCCGAGCCGTCCGAGACGCCCGTCATCGTGACCCTGCCGCCGACCGCCGCGCCCTCGGCCACGCCACCGCCGACGGTCGGCCCGACGGACACGCCCGCGCCGACGTTCCCGGCGGACCGCCTCGCGACGCGGGTCGTGGTCGCCGCCCTCGGCATCGACCTGCCGGTCGTCAAGCAGCCGAACCCGGCCTACCCGGCCTGCGACGTGGCGATGTACCACGAGGCCCTCGGCCAGCCGGGTCAGGGTCGGGCGACCTACCTCTACGCTCACGCCCGGACGGGGATGTTCCTGCCGATCCTGGAGGCCTCGAAGGTCAACAACGGGGCATCGATGCTGGGAATGATCGTCGAGGTCTACACGAGCGACGATCAGCTCTTCCTGTACGAGGTCATCGAGGTCCGCCGGCACCAGCTGGACCTCGACGACGCGGTCGCGGCCACGACGGAGCAAATGTGGCTCCAGACATCCGAAGGACCCAGGGGCACCAAGCCCAAGACCCAGGTCGTGGCCCGGTTCCTCTCGACCGGCGCCGCCGACCATGCGGCCGCGCACCCGGAGCCCAAGCCGGTCGTCTGCGGCTGACCCCGCGAGTGCCGGCCCCCCGCGGACCATCGCGAAGCGTCCGGCGGCCGCGCACCCAGTCGCGAGGCCCGTCGCCTGCGGCTGACCGCCCCCGACTTCGCCGGCGCCGCCACCGGCTGGCACCAGCTGCCGGCGCCAGTTTGCCGGTGTCCCGGCACCCAGCCGGCTCTAGATCCAGTCGATCCGGCGCAGGACGAGCGCGACGACCGCCGCGATCGCGATGGTCGCCAGGGTCACCGCCCAGAAGCCGATCGCCTCGCCGCCGCTGAAGGCGAGGCCGGCCTCGCTCATCCCGAAGATCCCGGCGATCGCCCCGATCCCGGCCAGGATGACCGTCACCCCGGTCAGGCGCTTCATGATCGCGGAGAGATTGTTGTTCACCTGGGACAGGTAGACGTCGAGCGTCGCGGTGACGAGCTCGCGGTCGTTGTCGAGCTCGTCGGTCAGGCGGATGACGTGGTCGTAGATGTCGCGGAAGTAGATGATCTCGTCGCCGTCGATGAGGTCCAGGTCGCGGTTCGTCAGCTGGTTCAGGACCTCCCGAACGGGCGAGACGGCCCGCCGGACAGTGATCAGCTCGCGCTTGAGCTCGAACACGCGGGCCAGGGTGGCCCGATCCGCGCGGCCCATGACGTTGTCCTGGATCGCGTCGATCTCGTCCTCGACCCGGTCGGCGAACGGGAAGTAGGCATCGACGATCATGTCGAAGACCGCCCACAGCAGGTGGTCGGGGCCGGCCTTCAGGATCGGCCCGAGGCCGGCCCGGAAGTGGGTCCCGGTCCGCGGGTCCCACCGGGCGGGGTGCGAGGTCAGCAGGAACCCCTCGCCGAGGACGATGTCGATCTCGTGCGTCCGGATCGAGTCGCCGAATTCGAGGGCGAAGAGGACGACGTGGACGAGACCGTCGGTGGCCTCGATCTTCGAGCGCTGGTTGCCCTCGACGATGTCCTCGGCGATAAGCTCGTGGAGCCCGAGCAGGCGGGCGACCCGCCCGACGAGGGCCGCGTCCGGGGCGGTCAGGTCGATCCAGGCCGTGCCGGGTCGCCGGCCGAGGCGGGTCCGCACGAGCCCGCCCTCGAGCGCCTGGAGGGCGGCGCCGTCCTGCCATTCGCGGACGGCGTCGTCGGCGTAGGCCGCGATCGTGATCCGGGGCGTCGGACCGGACCCGCCCGCCTCGTTCGTCACGTGCCGTCCACCTCCTGGATTCCGGCGCGGGATGCGTCCCGGGCCGACCCCGGGACCGGATCCGCGGCATGCGCCGGGGCGAGGATACGCCGGCCCCCGAGGGCCAGCGCCGGCATCAGCGCGACCGCCGTGACGATAGCCGCGACGAGGAAGATGCCGACGAGGATCCGGGCGGCCTCGCTCGAGGCCCAGCTCTCGAGGGCCTGGACGACGAGGCCGTCGCGGAGCGGCCGGTCCCGGAGCTCCTCCGGGATGAAGAGCTTGTACGAATCCGCGGTCGCGTAGACCTGGTTGTAGAGGCGATCGATCGTCGTCGACCCGAAGGCGGTCAGCGCGGCGAGCCCGACGGCCATGCCGATCATCCGGGCGACCGTCACGGTCGCCGAGGCGACGCCGAAGGCCGCCTGGCCCAGGGCGTCGACCGCCGCCGTCGAACGCGGCGTCACGGTCAGCCCGAAGCCCAGCCCGAAGACGCCCATGAGGGCGGCCACCTCGGCGAGCCCCGTGGCCGGCGTCCAGGCCGACATCAGGACGAGGGCGACCGCGCTGAGGACGAGGCCCATGACCGTCACGAGGCGGAGGCCGGCGACCCGCAGCGCCAGCCCCGACCCGAGCGCCCCGACGGCAACGGCCCCCGCGAGGGCGCCGAGGGCGACCCGCTGGACGTCCGGGCCGCCGTACAGGACGCGATCGACGAACACGGCCCCGCCGACGATCGCCGTCGCGAGGCCGTAGCCCGTCAGGAGCGAGACGAGGGCCGCCGATGAGAACGTCGCGGACCGGAACAGGCGGACGTCGAGGAAGCCTGCCGGGTGCCGGATCCCGAGGCGCGCGGCGATGACGCCGGCGACCGCGGCCGCGGCCGCCAGCCCGACGAGGACGATGGCCGGATCCATCCCCAGGCCGGCGATCTGCTCGCTGCCCACGAGGGTCAGCGCGACCAGGGCCAGGCCCAGCGACATCGAGAAGGCCACCGCACCGGCGAGATCGATGGCGCCCGTCCGTCGCGGCGTCTCCCAGCCATGGGCCGCTGCCCAGGCGAGGCCCAGGGCGGCCACGCCGATCGGGACGTTGACGTAGAAGACGTACCGCCACGGGTCCTCGAGCGCGGTCCGGACGGCGCCTTCGAGGATGCCCGCCCCGTCGAGCGCGGCGCCGGGATGGATTCCGCCGATGATCCAGGCCCCCACGAATGGCCCGGCCGCCATGCCCAGGAATGTCAGCGCCCCGATGACGCCGAGGGCCCGCGGCCGGTCGTGGTCGTCGAAGAGGTGCGAGGCGGCGGCCGTCCCGACCGGCACGAGGATCCCGCCGCCGATCGCCTGGACGAGCCGCGCCGCGATGAGGGTCTCGAGCGACGGCGCGAGGCCGGCCAGGAGCGAGCCGAGAGTGAAGACGACGAGGCCCGCATGGAAGAGCCGCCGGACGCCCCACTGGTCGGCCAGCCGGCCGGCCAGCGGCATCGTGATGACGTACGCCAGGAGGTAGCCGTTGATGATCCAGGACGCCTCGCGGAGCTCCGTCCAACTGGCCAAGTCGACGACGATCGAGGGCAGGGCGACGGCCGTGACCATGAGCTCCAGGCCGGCCAGGAAGACGCCGGCGCCGAGCACGCTGAGCAGCACGATACCGGAGCGCCGGTCCACGCCGGGAGTGTAGGGCGCGCCGATCGCACAGGACCCTTGACATCCGGCCGCGCATCAACGCATATTGATATAAACGCCGATTGATCCGACGTCGTCGGATCGGCTCCCTGCGATCGGAGCAGTCCCCTGAGCCCCTCCCGCGCCCGCATCCGCTCCACGATCGCGTCGGTCGTCGATCAGCCCGAGGACCTCCGCGCGGTCCGTCTCATCCACAAGACCCTGGCCGACGTCAACCGGCTCCGGATCGTGCGCCGGCTGGCCCAGGGCGAGGCGACCGTGACCGAGCTCATCGACCATGTCGGGCTCAGCCAGCCGCTCGTCTCGTGGCACCTCGGCAAGCTCCGCCTGGCCGGGCTCGTCGAAACGCGCCGAATCGGCCGGGAGACGATCAGCCGCCTCCTGCCCGAGGCCTGGGACCGCTTCGCGACGTACGAGCGCCGGGTCCTCGGCCTCGAGGGCAGCGTAGCCGCGCAGCGCCGGGGCGCCGTGTCGTGACCGGCTCCATCGTTTCGCCCGAGCTCCGGACTCGGGTCCGGGAGCTTGCCGTGCCGATCGCCCGCGGCTTCGGGCGCTTGGGCCTCACGCCGAACCACCTGACGCTCATCGGCTTCGGGATCGCCATCGTTGCCGCCTGGGCGGCCGCCTCGCAGGCCTGGCTCGCGGCGGGGGTCCTCGTCCTCGTCGGCGGGGTCTTCGACCTCTTCGACGGGGCGCTCGCCCGCGCGACCGGCCAGGTCAACCGGTTCGGCGCGTTCATGGACTCGGTCTTCGACCGCTGGGGCGAGGGCGTCGTCTACGTCGGCATCGCCTGGGGTTTCGCGTCGGCCGGAATGGTAGACGGCGCCGTCGTCGCAGCAGCTGCGATGACCTCGGCCTTCATGGTCAGCTACGCCCGGGCGAAGTCGGAGAACCTCGGTTTCGCGCCGGGCACCGGGATGGCGAACGTGGGCGTGGCTCCGCGCGAGGTGCGAATCGTCCTGCTGACGATTGGTCTCGTTCTCGCCGGCCTGTTCGGCGGCGTGGAACCCGCCTGCGACGCCGGCTTCGGCGGGTGCGCCCCCTTCTGGGAGCGCCGCGGGGACGGCTCGTTCTCGCTCGGAATGTTCCTTGGCCTCATCACGATCCTCGCCACGATCACGACCATCCAGCGGATCCTCCACGTCCGCGCCCAGGCTCGAGAGGGCTGACCCGGGGCGCGCACGGTCGCATCGACGACATCGACCTTCCAACCATCGACGACCACCCATCCAGGCCCATCGAGGAGGCAGGAGCAAACCAGTGAGCAGCAACGGCAAGAACGGCAAGAGCGCGACCGCGGAAGGCACGTGGGCCGGCGCGAAGCGCAAGGACGGCAAGATCCGGGTCGCGATCGTCGGCGTCGGCAACTGCGCCAGCAGCCTCGTCCAGGGCCGCTACTACTACGAGAACGCCAAGAAGGACGACTTCGTCCCGGGCCTCATGCACGTCGAGCTCGGCGGCTACCACATCCGCGACATCGAGTTCGTGGCGGCCTTCGACATCGACAAGAACAAGGTCGGCAAGGACCTGTCCGAGGCGATCTACACGAAGCCCAACAACACCTACGTCTTCCAGCAGGTCCCCCACACCGGAGTCACCGTCGAGCGCGGGATGACCCACGACGGCCTCGGCAAGTACCTCAGCCAGATCATCGAGAAGGCACCCGGCCCGACGGCCGACATCGTCGGCATCCTCAAGGAGCGCGAGGTCGACGTCATGGTCTCGTACCTCCCGGTCGGCTCCGAGGAGGCCACGAAGTGGTACGTGGAGCAGGCCCTCCGGGCCGGCGTCGGCTTCATCAACGCCATCCCGGTGTTCATCGGCCGAGAGCCCTACTGGCAGCGCCGCTTCGCCGAGCAGGGCCTGCCGGTCATCGGCGACGACATCAAGAGCCAGGTCGGC
>MGOD01000046.1:6903-7782 GCA_001795245.1 Chloroflexi bacterium RBG_16_70_13 | reverse complement strand
GATGCCCTGGCGACGGCGGCAGAGGCAGCCTGGTAGAGCGTCAGGTCGTGCAGCCCCGGCCTGGGCGGCGGCATCGCTAAGGTGGCTGCTTGTCGGAGCTATCCGCGGGCCGATCCGGCACGCGCGAGTGCGATGTCCTTCCGCCGGCGCCGACAGTTATGTGCTGTTCGATACTTATGTGCTCAATGAGCCGTGGTTGCGGCGTCGGAACACGCTCAGTAAGGTTGCGGACCACGGCGGAGTAGCTCAGTGGTAGAGCAGGGGACTCATTAGCCTGCAGATCAAACCGCTGTGCTTTCCCGAGTGGCGTCTGATCGGGAATGTGCTCAGTTATGGGCTCTATCGGCGGAAGGTTCAAGAGCACATAACTCGGATAGAGCACATACCTGAAGCGAGGCGGCGAACCGCATTCCGTCTCACGGAACCAGCGTCATGAGCGGTACATGCGGCGGCTTTGCCGTCGCATCCGAGCGGCTGTCAGCCGTCGTCGTCCCCCCCATCCCACGCCTCGCGAGCCTCGCGGACAAGGAAGACGGCGATGACGAGCGCGGCGAGGGGGTCGGCCCACCACAGTCCGAACACCGCGTTGAGGGCGAGCCCGGCGAGGGTCGTGACCGACAGGTACCAGCAGGCGTACGTCTGGCGGCTGTCGGCGATGAGTGCCCGGCTGGCGAGTGCTTCGCCCGTCTCCCGCTTCGCCCTCGCCAGCCAAAGCATGGCTCCGATCGAGACTGCGGTCAGCACGATGCCGACCGGGCTCGCGTCAGGCCGGTCCTGCGCGGCGAGCGTCCGGACCGCCTCGAAGCCGACGTAGGCCGCAAGGATCGCGAACGAGACGCCGACCAGGCGCTCCGCCCGGCGCTCGACCTGCTCGATCCG
>MGOD01000046.1:5602-6868 GCA_001795245.1 Chloroflexi bacterium RBG_16_70_13 | reverse complement strand
GATGCCCTGGCGACGGCGGCAGAGGCAGCCTGGTAGAGCGTCAGGTCGTGCAGCCCCGGCCTGGGCGGCGGCATCGCTAAGGTGCCGGCGGCGAGACCCGCACCGACGGCGATGACGCCCTCGGCGATGTTCCAGCCGACGGTCACGTACTCGAGCCGGAGGCCGCGGGTCAGGAGCCGGGCGCGCGTCGCGGCGGTCATCGTCCGGTTCGTGTCATCCCCCGGCGTGCGGAGCCACCTGTCTCCCCACGCCCGCCGAGATCGCTTCGCCGATCGCCACGACGACGGTCCGGATCTCGGCCTCAGTCGTGGACCGGCCGAGGCTGAAGCGGATCGCGCCCATGCCAACCTCGGGTGAGATGCCCATCGCCCGGAGCACTGGCGAGAGCTCGATGCTCCCGGCGTGGCAGGCTGAACCGGTTGACGCAGCGATACCCTCGAGGGCTGCGAGGATGTCGGCTCCGACGAGCCCGACGAACGAGACGTTGAGGGTGTTCGGCAGTCGGTGCTCGGGATGGCCGTTGAGGACGATGCGGTCTCCGAAGCGGGCCGCGAGGAGGTCCCAGAAGAGGTCACGCAGCCGTCGGACCTCGACCATCGGACCGAGGTCGGCGGCGAGCTCGCAGGCGGTGCCCAGCGCCGCGACGAGGAGCGCGCTCTCCGTGCCGGCTCGCCTTCCGGCTTCGTGGTCTGCGCCGTGGATGAGCGGCTCGAGGCGGACGCCGCGGCGGACGTACAGGGCGCCCACGCCCTTCGGCGCGTAGAGCTTGTGGCCCGCGATCGAGAGGAGGTCGACGCCGAGTTCGTCGACGCGGGTCGGGATCTTGCCGACCGACTGAGCAGCGTCGGTGTGGAGCAGGACGCCGCGTTCGCGCGCGATCGCGCTCACGGCCTCGATCGGCTCGATCGTCCCGACCTCGTTGTTCGCGTGGATGACGCTCACGAGGATCGTCCGGGGTGTGATCGCCCGGCGTACGTCATCGGGGTCGATGCGACCGCTCCCATCCGAATCGAGGTACGTCACGCGCGCGCCGAGGCGCTCGAGGAAGCGGGCAGGCTCGAGGATCGCCGGGTGCTCTACCGCCGTCGTGATGATGTGGTCGCCCCGCTCGCTCAGGGCGAAGAAGGCTCCCTTTAGCGCCAGGTTGTCCGCCTCGCTGCCGCCGCTCGTGAACACGATCTCGTCGGGGGCGGAGCCGAGCAGCGCCGCGACCTGGGTTCGTGCCCGGTCCACGATGGCGCGGGCCGCCCGACCGCCCGCATGCGC
>MGOD01000046.1:434-5566 GCA_001795245.1 Chloroflexi bacterium RBG_16_70_13 | reverse complement strand
GGCAACCCGCGGATCGATCGGGGTGCTGGCGTTGTAGTCGAGGTAGATCGAGGACACCTGGCGCTCCCGGGAGGAGGAGATCATACGAGCGCGCGCTCCGCGTTCAGACCGGCCCGCTCTCGGCAGCCGCCGCGTGACGGACCTCGATCGCGACGTAGGGAGCCGACCGCAACGAGTTGTGCACGAGGCAATGATCGACGGCCTCTCGGAAGCCGGCCTCGAGCTCGACCGGAATCGCGGGCGCGTCCAGTCGGACCTCGACCGCGGACAGCCGTTCGGACACGAGGTCGACCGACCAATCCGCCTCGGCGGTGATGTCGCCCGACAACCCGTGCCGGGCGAGGAACATGTGGCCGTAGTGGGCGACGCAGCCGACCAACGACGCGACGAACAGCTCGGTCGACGACGGCCCGGCGTCCTCGCCCCCGCTGCCCCGCGGCTGATCGACGATCAGCTCGTGCTCTCGGATCCGGAGCGTGAACTGATGGCCGCCCTCGTGACGGGCGACGATCGGTCGGCCGCGGACGATCAGCCCCGCGCCCGTCATGTGCCCGTCACCTCGATCGTGCCGACCATGCCCGGGTGATAGCGGCACAGGTAGGCGTACGAGCCCACCGTGTCGAAGCGCCGCTCGAAGTCCTGCCCGGGGGCGAGGTTGCCCGACTCCCATGATCCGTCGGTCGCCGACACGGTGTGGGGCAGCGCATCGTCGTTGAACCAGCGGACGGTGTCGCCGACGGCGACGGTCAGCGTTGCGGGTTCGAAGCGCGAACCGGCCATACGGACGGACGTATCAGCTGGGGCCGTCGGTCCGGCGCCGATGCCAATGGGCCCCATCATCCCTCCGGGCCCCATCATCCCGCCCCAACCCGGGTTCCAGCCGCTGGATCCGGTCGCGCCCGCGACGATCCAGGCTACGACGGCACCGACGATGAGCAGGAGCCCGATCAGACCGACCCGGTCCCGCTCCCGCGGCCGCTCGGTCGACCCGAGTACCCGCCGCATCTCCTCGAACTGGGTGGCGTCGATCTCGCCCCGGGCAAAGCGAGCGCGGAGGGCGGTCAGCGCGTCGTCCTCCGGCCCGCCTCCGGCGCGCTGGACCGCCCACGCGACGACCAGCACCACGCCCACGACGAACGAGAGCCCGGCGACCATCCAGAGCCAGCCGGTCCAGCCAGCACCCCAGGTCATCATCGGGCTGCTCCCGCCGGCGCCGCGACGGCCGCCAGCCAGCGCTCACCGAGCGCGTCGGGATCCTCGCCTGGTCCGGTCACGACGACCTCGCCGCTCTCGTCCGGACGGCCGTCACCGCGTGACACCACGTAGCGGTGGTGGATCTCGGCGGGTCCGGCGCTGAACATCGCCGAGGCGGTGCAGTAGCGCGTCGCCGAGAGCTCGATCGCCCGTCGCACTGCCGCCACATCCAGATCCGCGCCTTCGAACTCGTGGACGATGTCGATCCGAACATAGACGTGGGGATGGCGGTCCTCGCGCTGCTCGCCGGTCACCGATACCGCGTACGAGCTGGGCGACTGGCGCTTCTTGGCCAGGATCGAGGCGACGTCGAGCGCGGTGCAGCCGGCCTGTGCGGCGAGCAGGAGCTCGGCCGGCCGCGGAGCGCTGTCGCCTTCGGCGTCGTCGATCGCGAGGCTGTGGCCACTGCTGGTCGTGATTTGGAAGCGCATCCCGGACTCGCGCCGGGCACGCACGGACTTGATCATCGTCATCACCTCATGCTCATCATCGCGAACCACTCCGTCGGCCGGGCGTCCTCACAGGGTCACTCGGAATCCCGCCAACCGGCCGCCGGCGATCAGGCCGGCACGGGCGAGGCGGCGCTCCACCGAGTTGCCGATCCAGGCGCGCTCGAAGAGCACCTTCCCGGCGTGCCAGACCCGTGCCGACTGCCGCAGGTCGAGCGTCGGGTCGGGCTCCGCGAAGAAGTTCCCGGCGGCGAACGCGGCCCGGCCTGCACCTGTCTCGACCCAGCAGAAGCCCACGCCGTCGAACCCGGTCGGCGCCGACCTCCCGGCGAAGGCCCCGGCGATCTCCCGCGCGACGACGAGCGCCTGGGCGTGTGCGAATGCCCCGGCCTTGGGCAGGGGTTTCCCGTTCGTCAGCGTGATCGTCGTCACGTCGCCCAGCGCGTAGACGCGCTCGTGGGCGGCCTGCATGGTGGTCCGGTCGACCGGGATCCAGCCCGCCTCGTTGGCGAGGTCGGAACCGCGCACCGCGGCGGGAGCGCGGTGGGGTGGCACGGCCGCCAGCAGGTCGTACCCGGCGCGGGTTCCATCGGCGAGCACCAGCTCAGCCGTGGCCGGTTCGAAGCACTCGATCGGGCTCCGAGGGTGGAAGCGGATGCCCTTCGCCTCGAGCAGCCCGACCACCGCGGCGCCCATCACCGGACCCGCCACGGGCATCGGCTGCGGCTCCGGCGTGAAGAGGTCGACCTGGCTCGCCCCGCGCATGCCCCGGCGGCGGAGCTCGTCGTCGAGCAGCAGGGCTGCCTCGTAGGGCGCGGCCGGGCACTTGTATGGCAGGGCACTCACCGCGACGACCACCCGGCCGCCACGGAACGACTCGAGGGCCCGGGCGCAGGCCGCGGCCCCATCCGGCGAAAAGAAGTTGAGTGCGGCATCGCGGTACCCGGCCACGGCCTCGGGGGCGAGCTCGGCGCCGAGGGCCACGACGAGCGCATCCGCTGAGACGACGCCCGCTGAAGTCTCGATTTGGCGCGCCAGTGGATCGATCGCCCGAACCTCGGCCGCGACGAGTTCGACCCCCCGTGCCAGGAGCGAGCGCACGGGTCGCTCGATCTGTTCGCGGCGACGTCGGCCTGCCATGAGCCACAGCAGCGACGGCTGGAGAACGTGGCGCGCCTCGCGTTCCACAAGCACGACCCGATCGCGCGGATCGAGCCGGCGTCGCAGTTCATTGGCGGCCACCAGGCCGCCGACGCCGCCACCGAGCACGACGACGGACCGGCCGGTCATCAGAACGTCACGACCTTGTCAGCCCACAGCGTCCAGCTCGTGAGCTCGGCCATGGACGAGTGGTGCGCACCCGGCACGAGGTCCGCGTCGGACATGCCGCGCGCGTCCATGCACGACCCGCAAGCCCCGATCGGGGCGTCCTTCGTGGCGAGTCCGCGCAGCATCCGCTCGATGTTGTAGTAGCCGTCGGGCGTCTTCTGGCCGGGCTTCGCGCAGAAGACCGCGTCGGCCATCAGGAAAACCCGCAGCTCGGTGCCCTCGGTCTTCGCCAGCGACAGCGCCAGGCGGAGGCCGTTGTACGACCGTTCGGTGCCATAGGGTGGATCGTTGAGGATGATGAGGAAGCGCATGATCACGACGGCCCCGTGCCGATCGCCGGAGGCGTCGGCGTCGCACCTGGCTCCACGCCGGTCACCACCGGGAGGCCGGCGAGACGCCACTCCCCGACGCCGTCCTCGAGGCGCCGGACGCGGTAGCCGTGGCGGCGCAAGAGAGCGATCCCGCGAGGCGCGAGGACGCAGTACGGTCCCCTGCAGTAGGCGACGATCTCGGTTTCCGGTGGCAGCAGCGCAAGCTGTGCCTCGAGGTCCTCCAGTGGGATGGACACGGCGCCCGGGATGTGACCCGCCTCGTACTCCTTGCGGGGTCGCAGGTCGAGGAGGACGACGTCACCCGTCCGGGCCCGGCGGACGAGCTCGTCGCGGCCGATCGGCTCGAGCTCCTCGGGCGCCCCGAAGTAGGCGCGGACGACGCGGTCGACCTCGGCCAGGCGGTCGTGGGCCACGGCTCGCAGGGCGGTCAGCAGCGTGAGCACGTCGTCGCCGGCCAGACGGTAGAAGATGCGCTGGCCCTCGCGCCGTGTCTCGACCAGCCGCGCCTGGCGCAGTGCCTGGAGATGCGACGACGTCAGGGTGACGCTCATGTCGGTCTCGGAGGCGAGCACCTCGACGCTGTGCTCGCCCTGGGCGAGCAGGTCGAGCAGCTCGATCCGCCGGGGGCTGGCGAGCGCCTTGCCGATCCGGGCAAACTGCTCGTTGAGCGCGGTCTTGGTCGTGCGGGGCGTCGTCATTCGTCCATTCCAACGATGTTTGGAATAAGATGATACCCGCGTCTCCGCCCTGGCACCGCCGAACGGCACATCCGGAGGGTCCGTTGGTCACGCTCATCCCCTTCGTCGACGAAGGGCTTGGCAACTCCTCGTACCTCGTTGACCTCGGCGAGGGTCGCGGGCTCGTCGTCGACCCGACCCGCGACGTCACGTCGTACGCTCAATCCGCCGAGCAGCACGGCCTGCGCCTGGCGTACAGCGTCGAGACCCATCTCCACGCCGACTTCGTCTCCGGCAGCCGTGAGCTTGCTCGCCTCGGGGCGACGGTCCTGGCACCGCGAAGCGGTCGGATCGAGTTCCCGCACCACGGGCTCGACGACGACGAGGAGGTCGATCTCGGTGGGCTGACGCTCCGGTCGATCGGGACGCCCGGGCACACGCCCGAGCACCTCGGCTATCTCCTGCTCGACGGGTCGCGACCTGTTGCCTTGTTCAGCGGCGGCGCGCTGCTCGTCGGCTCGGTCGCCCGGACCGACCTGACCGACCCCGACCAGACCGAGCCGCTGGCACGACAGCTGTTTCGCGCGCTCCGCCACCGGATCCTCGCCCTGCCCGACGAGCTGCCGGTCTACCCGACCCACGGCGCCGGTTCGTTCTGCTCGGCGCCCGGCGGCGGCGACCGGACGACGACGATCGGCCGCGAGCGGACGACGAACCCGCTCCTCGCGGCGCCCGACGAGGAGACGTTCGTGCGCCTCCTGATCGCCGGGCTCGGGACGTATCCCGCCTACTTCACCCGACTCCGGGAGGTGAACCGCCGGGGACCGGCCGTGTTCGGCGATCACCCGCCCGTTCTGGCCGGTCTCACGCCCGACGAGCTCGAGGTCGCGGTCCGCGACGGCGCCGAGCTCATCGACGTGCGGCCGGTCGAGATGTTCGCCGCGGGACATGTCGCGGGCGCCCTCTCGATCGCCCTGCGCGGGTCGTTCGCGTCGTGGCTCGGCTGGCTCGTCGCCGCCGACCGACCGCTCGTCGTCGTCCTCGACGAGAAACAGGATCGTGGCGAGCTCGTCCGCCAGGCACTCAAGATC
>MGOD01000046.1:0-306 GCA_001795245.1 Chloroflexi bacterium RBG_16_70_13 | reverse complement strand
ACGTCCGCCAGGCTGCCGAGTACGCCGCCGGACACGTCCCTGGCGCCGTCCTGGTCGAGCTCGGGAGCGTACCTGCGCACGCGGGCGATCTCGCCTCGCCGGCGGTGACCGTGATGTGCGGCCACGCGGAACGGGCGACGACTGCGGCGAGCCTGCTCGAGCGGGCGGGCGGGAAGCCTGCCGTGTTCGTCGGCGGTGCCGGGGACTGGTCCCGCGCGCTGGACCGGCCGCTCGCGATCGGCCTGCCGTGTTCGTCGGCGGTGCCGGGGACTGGTCCCGCGCGCTGGACCGGCCGCTCGCGATCGG
>MGOD01000045.1:5307-9478 GCA_001795245.1 Chloroflexi bacterium RBG_16_70_13 | reverse complement strand
CGAGGGAGCGCACGAGACCCGCCGCACGGAGGATCTCCTGGTTGACCGTGATCGGCGCCGGCGCGGCGCCCTTGGCCTTCTTCATACCGGGCATCTCGCCGGCCTCGAGGACACCGAGCTCGACGAGGTTGGCGATGGCGCCGACGTTCACGATCTCGTACTCGATCTTGAACGGGTTCTTGAAGCCGCGGAGCTTCGGGATCCGCTGGTGGAGCGGCGTCTGGCCGCCTTCGAACCAGGCCGGGATCTTGCCGCCGGCGCGCGCCTTCTGGCCCTTCGTGCCGCGACCGGCGGTCTTGCCCTTGCCGGCCGCGATGCCGCGCCCGACGCGGGTCTTCTTCTTGTGGGAGCCCGGAGCGGGCTTCAGATCGTGGAGCTTCACTTGGCTTCGTCCTTGCTGCCCACCGACGGGAGCTCCTCGACGGTCACGAGGAAGCGGACCTGGCGGACCATCCCCCGGGTCGCCTCGTTGTCGGCGACCTCGACGCTGCTGCCGATGCCGTGCAGCCCGAGGGCCTTGATCGTGGCCCGGTTCCGGGCGATGTGGCTGATGGTGCTCTTGACCTGGGTGACGCGCAGCCTACCGGGCACCGCTGGCCTCCCCCGCGGCCGGCTGGCCGGCGATGCGGCTGCGGAGCGGGACGCCCCGCCGCGCAGAGAGCTCCTCGGCCGAATGGAGCATCCGGAGCGCCTCGAGGGTCGCCCGAGTGACGTTGACCGGGTTGGTGGAGCCGTGGACCTTCGTCAGGATGTCGCGGATGCCGGCCGACTCGACGACGGCCCGAACCGAGCCGCCGGCGATGACGCCGGTGCCCTGCGAGGCGGGCTTCAGGAGGACGCTGCTGGCCTGGAACTCGCGCTTCACCTCGTGGGGGATCGTCGTTCCGACCATGGGGATCCGAATGAGATTCTTCTTCGCGTCCTCGACGCCCTTCCGGATCGCCTCGGGGACCTCGCCGGCCTTGCCAAGGCCGACACCGACGTGGCCGGCGCCGTCGCCGACGACGACGACCGCGCTGAAGCTGAAGCGCCGGCCGCCCTTGACGACCTTGGCGACGCGATTGATCTGGACGACGCGCTCCTCGAGCGCGAGCTTGTTGGGGTCGATTCGTGCCACGTCAGCTCCTTAGAAGTCGAGTCCGGCCTCGCGGGCCGCGTCGGCGAGCGACTTGACGCGCCCGTGGTACCGGAACCCGGCTCGATCGAAGACGACGCGCTCGACGCCGGCGGACTTCGCCCGCGCCGCGATGAGCTTCCCGACTTCGGCCGCCTCCTTCGTCTTGGGGCCCGAGCCGGAGCGGAGCTCCTTCTCGAGCGAGGACGCGGCGGCCAGCGTCTTGCCGGTCGAATCGTCGATGACCTGGGCGTAGATGTGGTTGAGGCTGCGGAAGACCGCGAGTCGCGGGCGCCCGGGATCCCCCTCCATGCGGAGGCGGATCCGCTCGTGGCGCTTCCGTCGGGCGGCGCCGCGGCTGGCGACCTGCGTCATTTCGCTACTTCCCATGTTCTTGGGTCGCCTCGCGGACAAGCCAGGGCCGCGTTGGCGGCTGCGCGCCCTCGCTCACGCACGTTCGAGTGCGCTCGCTCGGGTGCTCGGCACCGCCTTGCCCTGCCTTCCCATCGAGGCGACGGCTCGACACTACTTCTTGCCGCCGATCTTGCCGGCCTTGCCGGCCTTCCGACGGACCACCTCACCGGCATAGCGGACGCCCTTGCCCTTGTAGGGTTCCGGCTTCCGGCTGGCGCGGACCTTGGCCGCCACCTGCCCGACGAGCTCCTTGTCGATGCCGACGACGGCCAGCCGGGTGGGATTCTCCAGCTCGAAGCTGATCCCGTCCGGCGGCTCGATCTCGACCTGGTGGCTGTAGCCCAGGTTGAGCTGCAGCTTCTTCCCGACGAGCGCGGCCCGGTAGCCGACGCCGGTGATCTCGAGGCCCTTGCGGTAGCCCGTCGTCACCCCGACGACCATGTTGTTGACGAGGGTCCGTGTCAGCCCATGGAGCTGGCGGTGGACCTTCTGCTCGGTCGGGCGGGCGACGACGAAGGTCCCCACCTCGCGGCTCAGGAGCATGTCCGGGTGGAGCTCGCGGCTGAGCGTGCCCTTGGGCCCCGTGACGGTCACGCGACGGCCGTCGATCTCGACGTCGACGCCGGCGGGGACGGGGATGGGCAGACGGCCGATTCGGGACATCTCGGCTACCAGACGTAGGCCAGGACTTCGCCGCCGAGCTGGGCCTTGCGGGCCTGCGCGCCGGTCATGATCCCCTGGCTCGTGCTGACGATGACGATGCCCAGCCCGCCGAGGACGCGCGGGATGTCGGTCTTGCGGGCATAGACCCGGAGGCCGGGCTTGCTGATCCGCTTCAGCCCGGAGACGACCGGCACCTTGCCGTCGACGTACCGGAGCTGGACCTTGATCACGTGGCCCGGGCCGGCCTGCTCCTCGGTCCAGCCGGCGATGAAGCCCTCGGCCTGGAGGATGCGAGCGATCTCACGCTTGGTTCGGGACGCCGGCACGACCACCTCCTGGTGGCGGGCCCGCGAGGCGTTGCGAACGCGGGTGAGCATGTCCGCGATCGGATCGGAGATGTTCATCGTCGTCCTACCAGCTCGACTTCGTGACGCCCGGCAGCTCGCCCTGGAGGGCCCGCTCGCGGAAGCAGATCCGGCACAGCGCGAACCGGCGCATGAACGCCCGCGGCCGGCCGCAAACGAAGCAGCGGTGGTAGCCCTGGACGGGGTGCTTCGGCGTTCGCTTCGCCTTGGCGATCATCGACTTCTTGGCCATGGTCTCCCTCCCCGCGCCTACGAGGCGAAGGGCATGCCGAGGAGCTCCAGCAGACGCCTGGACTCCTCGTCGGACTTCGCCGTCGTCACGATGCTGATCTCCAGCCCGCGGAGACGGTCCACCTTGTCGTAGTCGATCTCGGGGAACGCGATCTGCTCCCTGAGGCCGATGGAGTAGTTGCCCCGCCCGTCGAAGGACCGGCCGGGAACGCCCCGGAAGTCGCGGATCCGGGGCAGCGCCAGGAGCGTGAAGCGCTCCAGGAAGTCCCACATCCGCTGGCCGCGAAGCGTGACCTTGAGCCCGATCGGGTTGCCCGTCCGGACGCGGAACTGGGCGATCGAGCGCTTGGCCTTCGTCACGATCGGCTTCTGGCCGGTGATCGAGGCGAGGTCCTTGGCCGCGGCATCGATCGCCTTGGCGTTCGTGAGCGCCTCGCCGAGGCCCACGTTGACGACGATCTTGTCGAGCTTCGGGACCTCCATCGGGTTGCCGTACCCGAACTGCTTCCGGAGCGACGGCACGGCCTCGGCGAGGTACCGGTCGCGGAGGTTGTTGGCGATCATGCGGTCACCTCAAGGGCCTGGCCGCAGTGGCCGCAGATCCGAATCCGATGGCCGTCCTCCAGGGTCGTGTGGCCGATGCGGGTGGGCCGGTCGCACTTGGGGCAGACGAGCATGACCTTCGAGACGTCGAGGGGCATCGCGAGGTCGAGGATCCCGCCCTGCTGGACCTTCGGCATCCGGTCGGTCCGGCCGCTCGTCTGGCGCGGCTTGGTGTGGCGCTTCGCGATATTGAGGCCACCGACGACGACGGCGGTCCCGCTGGTCGGCGTCCCGCGGCGGTACGGGACGCGGAGGGCGCCTCGGCTCGCGGTCCTGCGGATGACCCGCTCGACGACACCGCGCTTGCCCGAATCCTTGCCAGCGATGACCACGACGGTATCGCCCTTGCGGATCTCGGGGACGTGGGGCGGGTGGCCGTGCTCGTGGACCCGCGCTGCCATCACAGCACCTCCGGGGCGAGCGACACGATCTTCATGTAGTTCCGGTCCCGCAGCTCGCGGGCGACCGGTCCGAAGATGCGGGTCCCGCGAGGGTTGCCCTGGTTGTTGATGAGCACGGCCGCGTTCTCGTCGAAGCGAATGTAGCTCCCGTCCGGTCGGCCATATTCCTTGGCCGTCCGGACGATGACGGCCCGGACGACGTCGCCCTTCTTGACGGCGGCGTTCGGGATGGCCTGCTTGACGCTGGCGATGATGACGTCACCCACGCCGGCGGTCGTCTTGAGCGAGCGGCCCATGACCCGGATGCACTGGATCGTCCGAGCTCCCGTGTTGTCGGCGACCTTGAGGCGGGACTGGGGCTGGATCACGCGTCCTCCCCG
>MGOD01000045.1:0-5206 GCA_001795245.1 Chloroflexi bacterium RBG_16_70_13 | reverse complement strand
TGTCGGCTGCCGAGCCGTGCTCGCCGGCCCGGCCGAGGACCTGGACGAGCCGCCAGCGCTTCGTCGCCGAGAGCGGTCGCGACTCCTCGATGAGGACGGTGTCGCCGAGATGGGCGTCGTTGAGCTCGTCGTGGGCCTTGAACTTCGTGGTCAGGCGGATGACGCGCTTGTAGAGCCGGTGGCGGGCCAGGCGCTCAACGGACACGACGATCGTCTTGTCCATCTTGTCGCTCACGACCCGGCCGGTCTTCGTCTTGCGCTGGCCCCGAACAGGGCGGGTAGCTTCAGTCATCGATCGATCCCTCACGCCGACTTCCGGCCGGCCGGAGCCGTCCGCGCGGTGAGCCGCTCGCGCTGGACCGTGAGGATCCGGGCGATCCGTCGGCGGGTCTGCGGAATCGTGCTCGTGTCATTGAGCTGCCGGGTGGACAGCGCGAACCGGGCGCTCCAGAGATCCTGCTTCGCGTCGCGCAGGGCCGTCTCGAGCTCGGCGTCGGAGAGCTCCCGGACCTTACCGATGTCCATCGTCAGGGCCTTCCATCAGGGCGGACTCGCGGACGACGACGCGCGTCGCCACGGGCAGCTTGTGGGCGGCGAGGCGCATGGCCTCGGCGGCCTCGGCGCGGCCGACGCCCGCCATCTCGAACAGGATCCGGCCCGGCTTGACGACCGCGACCCAGTGATCGGGCGCGCCCTTGCCCGAGCCCATCCGGGTCTCGGCCGGCTTCTTGGTGACAGGCTTGTCCGGGAAGACGCGGATCCAGATCTTGCCGCCACGCTTGACCGAGCGGGTCATCGCCCGCCGGGCGGCCTCGATCTGGCGGCTCGTGATCCAGGCCGGCTCCGTCGTGGCCAGGCCGTACTCGCCGAAGGCGACGAAGTGGCCGCCCTTGGCGACGCCGGACATTCGGCCTCGCATCACCTTGCGGTGCTTGACGCGTCGCGGGAGGAGCATCGTCTAGGCCCCCGGCCCCAGGGCCACCTGGGGCGGCGCGACGGGCCGCTCGGGCGCGAAGTCGCCGCGGTAGATCCAGACCTTGACGCCGATCCGGCCGTAGGTCGTGTGGGCGTGGACCTGGCCGTAGCTGATGTCGGCCCGGAGCGTGCCGAGCGGGATGCGCCCTTCCTTGTCCCATTCGCGGCGGCCCATCTCGGCGCCACCGAGGCGTCCGGCGACCATGATCTTGACGCCCTTGGCCCCGGCTTTCATCGAGCGCTGGATGGCCTGCTTCATCGCCTTCTTGAAGGCGATTCGGCGGGTCAGCTGCTGGCTGATGTTGACCGCGACGAGGTAGGCGTCGAGCTCGGGCTGGCGGATCTCCTTGATCTCGAGCTTGACCTTGCGCTTCGTGAGGGCGCCGATCTGCTGACGGAGGATCTCGACGTTCTGGCCGCCCTTGCCGATGACGATGCCCGGCTTGGCCGTGTGGACCGTGACGGTGACCTGGCCAAAGTTGCGCTCGATCTCGAGGCCGCTGACGCTGGCGTTGGCGAGCCGCGCCCCGACGAGCTGGCGGATCGTGATGTCCTCCTTGAGGAGGGTCGTGTACTCCTTGTCCTGGTACCACTTGGCGGTCCAGGTGCGCGTCACCCCGAGGCGGAAGCCGTACGGGTGGACCTTGTGTCCCATGGTCAGGCCTCCCGGTTTCCGACGGTCACGGTGATGTGGGTCTGCGCCTTGTGGATCGGAAAGGCCCGACCCTGGGCGCGCGGCCGCCAGCGCTTGATCGTGGGTCCTTCGTCCGCTCGCGCGTCGAGGACGATCAGCTCGTCGGCCGGCAGGTTCAGGTTGTTCTCGGCGTTGGCCGCGGCGCTCTTGAGCACCTTGGCGACGTCCTTGGCGGCGTGCTGGGGCATGAACCGGAGCAGGGCGGCAGCCTCCTCCACGGACCGGCCCTTGATGACCTGGACGACCAGGCGGGCCTTCCGGGTGGAGCCGCGGAGGTACTTGGCGGTGGCGGAGACACGCACGATGCCGGCTCCTACTTCGGGCTCACGGACCGGTCGGTGTGCTTGCCGTGCCCGCGGTAGGTGCGGGTCGGGGCGAACTCACCGAGTCGGTGGCCGACCATGTTCTCGGTCACGTAGACCGGGACATGCTTGCGGCCGTTGTAGACGGCGACGGTATGGCCGATGAACGTCGGGAAGATGACCGACGCGCGGGACCAGGTCTTGACGACCTTCTTCTCGCTGCGCTTGTTCATCTCCTCGATCCGGCCGAGAAGGCGGGCCTCGACGAACGGGCCCTTCTTGATGGAACGGGACATCTCCTGCCTGCCTCCCCGCTACTTCCGGTGCCGCGAGCGGACGATGAGCCGCGAGGTGGTCTTGCCACGCCGGGTGCGATAGCCCATCGCCGGCTTTCCCCACGGGGTCTTGGGCGGCATCCCGGTCGGGGACTTGCCCTCGCCGCCGCCGTGCGGATGGTCGCGCGGGTTCATGACGACGCCCCGGACCTCCGGCCGCTGGCCCATATGACGGGCCCGGCCGGCCTTGCCGAGGTTCTGGTTTTCGTGGTCCAGGTTGCCGACCTGGCCAACGGTGGCCATGCACCGGATGTTCACCCGGCGAACTTCCCCCGACGGCAGGCGAACCTGGGCGTAGTCACCCTCCTTGGCGAGGAGCTGGGCCGAGGTCCCGGCGGACCGGACGATCTGGCCGCCCTTGCCCGGGATGAGCTCGATGCTGTGGATCGTGGTGCCCAGCGGGATCTTCGCGATCGGCAGGGCGTTGCCGACCCGTGCCTCCGCCTCTGGCCCGGACAGGACGATGTCGCCGACCTTCAGGCCGTGGGGCAGGAGCATGTACCGCTTCTCGCCGTCGCGATAGTGGAGGAGACCGATCCGCGCGGAGCGATTCGGGTCGTACTCGACGGTGGCGACCCGCGCGGGCACGCCGTGCTTGTCGCGCTTGAAGTCGATCCGGCGGTAGTGGGTCTTCTCGCCGCCGCCGCGATGGCGAACGGTGAGCCGGCCGGCATTGTTCCGGCCGGAGGCCCGCTTCTGGGGCTCGAGAAGCGGCTTGTACGGCTCGTCGGTCGTGATCTCCTCGAACGTCGAGCGGGTCATCCCGCGACGCCCGGGCGAGGTGGCCTTGTACGTCCGCAGCGGCATCGCTAGACCCCCTCGAAGAACTGGATCTTCTGGCCGGGGGCCAGGGTGACGACGGCCTTGCGCCAGCCGGAGATCCGCCCGGTCACCCGCCCGCGGCGGGTGCCGGTGACCTTCTTCCGGGGCTGCCTGGTGAGGACGTTGACGGCCACGACGGTGACCTTGTCGGTCTTGTAGAGCTCCTCGATCGCCGCCTTGATCTGGATCTTGTTGGCGTCGGGATGGACCGCGAAGGTGTACTTGCCACGGCTCGATTCGTCGATCGACTTCTCGCTGATCACGGGGCGGAGGACGATCTCCGGAGCGGTCAGGACGCTCACAGGTACACCTCCTCCATCCGGGCGAGGGCCGGCTGCTCGATGACCACGGTGTCGGCCTTGATGAGGTCGACGACGTTGAGCGAATCGGCGTGGATTACCTCGACCGTCGGCAGGTTGCGGGCCGACAGCCGGAGCTGCTCATCGCCGGCGGGGGCGACCACGAGGACCCGGCCCGTGGCGTTGAGGGCCGCCAGGATCCCGGCGAAGTCGCGCGTCCTGATCCGCTCCAGGGCAAACGTGTCGACGATCCGGATCGCCGCGTCGCCGAGCTTGGCCGTCAGCGCGCCACGGAGGGCAAGGCGGCGCATCTTCCTCGGCAGCCGCTGCTCGTAGGAGCGCGGATGCGGCCCGAAGACGGCCCCGCCGCCGCGGTAATGGGGTGCGGACCTGGAGCCCTGGCGAGCGCGGCCGGTTCCCTTCTGGCGGTACGGTTTCCTGCCGCCGCCCCGGACCTCGCCGCGGGTCTTGGTGTCGTGCGTCCCGGCTCGCCGGGCGGCGAGCTGGGCGGTGACGACCTGGTGAAGGACGGCGACGTTCACCGGCGCGGCGAAGAGCTCGTCGCTGAGCTCGACGCTGCCGACCGACGCGCCGGTCCTGTCGTAGAGGGTGGTCTGGGGCATCGGTCAGGCCTTCTTCACGAGGATCAGGCTGCCGCGGGCGCCGGGCAGGCTGCCCTGGAGCAGGAGCAGGTTCTTCTCGGCATCGGCGCTGACGACCTTGACCTTCTTGGTCGTGACCTGGGCATCGCCCATGTGGCCGGCCATCCGGACGCCCTTGTAGACCCGACCGGGCGTCGTGCCCGGGCCGATCGAGCCGGGCTCGCGGTGGTGATCCGAGCCGTGGGTCTTGGGGCCGCGATGGAAGTGGTGGCGCTTGATGTGGCCGGCAAAGCCCTTGCCCTTCGAGACGCCGGTGACGTCGACGAGGTCGCCCGGGGCGAACATCTCGGCCACGGCGATCGCCTGGCCCACCTCGAAGCCGGCTAGGTCGTCGAGCCTGAACTCGCGGAGGGTCGCCAGCGACGGCAGGCCCTTGAGCTGGCCGGCCCGCGGCTTGGTGAGCTTCTTCTTCTCGTCCGTGCCGAGCTGGACGGCGGTGTAGCCGTCGCGCTCCGCGGTGCGCAGCCGGGTCACCGTGTTCGGGGCGACCTCGAGCACGGACACGGCGACCATCGTCCCGTCCGCCTGGAACACCTGGGTCATCCCGACCTTCCGGCCAATGAGACCGATACTCATGCCGTGAGTCCCGTCATCACGCGCTCACCCGCGTTCAGGGCAAGACGCCGACGAGCACGCGAACGAGCGCACTCCAACGTGCGTGAGTGAGCGCGCGCAGGCGGCAACGCCGCCATCGACGGGGGGAGCGCGTGACCGTGGTTCATCACATCTTGATTTCGATGTCGACGCCCGCGGGGAGGGACAGTCGCATCAGGGCGTCGACCGTCTTCGACGACGGATCCAGGATGTCGACGAGCCGCTTGTGGGTGCGGATCTCGAATTGCTCCCGGCTGTCCTTGTCGATGAAGGGCGAGCGGATGACGGTGAACTTCTCGATCCGCGTCGGCAGCGGCACCGGGCCGATGATGTCGGCGCCGGTGCGCTGGGCCGTCTCGACGATCTGGGCCGCCGACTGATCGAGCAGTCGGTGGTCGTACGCCTTGAGGCGGATCCGGATTCGCTGCTTGGCCATCGGTTACTCGGTGATGCTCGTGATCGCGCCGGCGCCGACGGTCCGGCCGCCCTCCCGGATGGCGAAGCGCTGGCCGGTCTCGAGGGC
>MGOD01000044.1:6940-20716 GCA_001795245.1 Chloroflexi bacterium RBG_16_70_13 | reverse complement strand
ACCCAGGCACGGTGCCCGTCGGCGGTCTCGGCGGCCCGCCCTGCCTCGGCCTCGAGGGCGGCCGCCGTTGCCGGGCGGTCGATCGTCGCCATCGAGCGGTACGCCCAGGCTAGGGCCTTCTGGACGTCCGGCTCGGCGTCGCCGACGAGGAGGCCCAGGAGCTCGAGGCCGCGGACTGCGGTATCGGGGGTTCGGCCGGCGATGCGGTTCGCGAACGGGATGGTCGCGATCGTGGACCCGACCAGTCGGCGCTCCCAGCGCGATGGCGCGTACACCAGCTGCTCCAGCTCGGCCCAACGGTACGGCTCGGCGAGGATGCCCTTGGCCATCGGATGGGCGAGGGAGTCGACGGTGATCCAGTCGGCGGCAGCGCGACCGGCCCGGCGGAGGAGCTGCCAGGTCCGCTCCGGCTCGCGGGGCAGCGTCCGCTCGAGGATCCCGAAGGCGAACCAGTGAGCCTCGAGCTCCCGCTCCCCGAGCAGCCGGTCGGCGACGAAGAGGAGCGTGGACGGCGAGTCACGACGGGTCGCGGCCTGGAAGCCGCGGCGGAGCGCGCCCAGGAGCGGCGTCCGGACGCCGTGGGTCGGCCCGATCCCCGGGGCGACGAACTGCTGGCCGGCGAGGTACTCGGGATCCGCGAGCTCAGCGAGCGCGATGCGGAGGGCAGCGGCGAGATCGGCGGGGTTCTGGACGTCGTCGGCGAGAGCGCGGCCAAGGGCCTGCGCGCGGCCGATCCGCCGGGCGACGAAGGCGCGCGCGCGTACGGTGCTCGGGCCGGTCACAGGGTGGCCCCCGCCCGCGGCCGCCTCCGTCCGGTCAGTGACCGCCGCTCCCACTCCGCTCACCGGTCCACCTGGTCGGGTGCATAGGCCGGCGCGCCGACGGGCCGGAGTCGGTACCGGGCCTGCAGCTCGGCCAGCCGCTCGGGCGGCGCCGCGACGTAGGTTCCCTCGGCGGTGGCCAGGACCTCGTCGGTCTCGGCGTCAAGGATGCGTCCGGTCGTCCGGAAAAGCCGCCGGCCGGACTCGGCCACGTACCCCTCGGCCCGGATGGCCCGCCCGACCCGGACCGGTCGCCGGAACTCCACGGCCATCCTGGCGGTCACGCCCCACGTACCCCGCCCGATCACGGACCAGGCCATCACCTCGTCGAGGATCGTGCACAGGATGCCGCCGTGGGCGACGTCCTCCCAGCCCTGGAATCGCTGATCGAGGCTGAGCTCGGTGCGGCAGCCGTCGCGATCGGCATGGAGCTCGAGGCGCAGGCCGTGCTCGTTGAGCTCGCCGCAGGCGAAGCAGCGGTGGGGCTCGAAGCGAAAGGCCCGCCCGGCGATCTCGGTGGCCGGCCGGCTCTCAGACGTCAAGGTTGCGAACCTTCCGAGCCTCGCTCTTGATGAACTCCTTGCGTGGTGCGACCTTCTCGCCCATCAGCATCGTGAAGATCGAGTCGGCCTCGGCGGCGTCGTCGATCTCGGCCCGCAGGAGGACGCGCGTCTCCGGGTTCATCGTCGTCTCCCAGAGCTGATCGGCGTTCATCTCGCCGAGGCCCTTGAAGCGCTGGACGGAGATGTTCTTGACGTTCATCTCCTTGACGATCCGGTCGCGCTCGCGGTCCGAATGGGCGTATTTCGTGACCTTGCCCGTTGAGACCCGGTAGAGCGGCGGCTGGGCGATGTACAGGAAGCCGGCGTCGATGACCTGCGGCATGAACCGGTAGAAGAGGGTCAGGAGCAGGGTCCGGATGTGGGCGCCGTCGACGTCCGCGTCGGTCATGATGATCACCCGGTGGTAGCGGAGCTTCGAGAGGTCGAAGCTGTCGCCGATGCCCTCGATGCCGGCACCGAGGGCGATGATCAGCGGTCGGACATTCTCGCTGGCAACGATCTTGTCGAGGCGCGCCTTTTCGACGTTCAGGACCTTGCCGCGCAACGGAAGGATCGCCTGGAAGCGCCGGTCGCGGCCCTGCTTGGCCGAGCCGCCGGCCGAATCGCCCTCCACGATGAAGAGCTCGCTTCGGGCGGGATCGCGCTCCTGGCAGTCGGCGAGCTTGCCGGGCAATGACAGGCCGTCGAGGGCACCCTTGCGGATGACCAGGTCGCGTGCCTTGCGGGCCGCTTCCCGCGCCCGTGCCGCGGTGAGGCATTTCTCGATGATCCGGCGGCCGTCGCCGGGGTTCTCCTCGAGATACTGGGTGAGGCTGTCGGTGACCGCGGTCTGGACCTGGCCCTTGACCTCGGCATTGCCGAGCTTGGCCTTCGTCTGGCCCTCGAACTGAGGGTCGGTCAGCTTCACGCTGATGACGGCCGTCAGGCCCTCGCGAACGTCGTCGCCCGAGAGGTTGCCGTCCGCGTCCTTGAGCACGCCCGCCTTGTGGGCCCAGTCATTGAGGGAGCTCGTGAGGGCGGCCCGGAACCCGGTGACATGCGTCCCGCCGTCGACGGTGTTGATGTTGTTGGCAAAGGCGAGGACGTTCTCCGTGTACGTGTCGTTGTACTGGAGGGCGACCTCCACGGCCGTCGAGCCCTGCTTGCGCTCGACGTAGATCGGCCGGGCGTGGAGGGCCTCCTTGTTCCGGTTCAGGTGCCGGACGAACGACTGGAGGCCGCCCTCGAAGTAGAACGACCGCTCGCGGTCGGCCCGCTCGTCGATGAGCGTGATCCAGACGCCCTTCGTCAGGTAGGCGGACTCGCGGAGGCGCTGTGACACGGTGTCGAACGAGTACTCGATGGTCTCGAACATCTCCGGATCGGCATGGAAGACCGTTCGCGTGCCTCGACGGGTGCCCTGCGGCCCGAGCTTCTTGACCGGGTTGCTCGGCTTGCCGCGCTTGTACTCCTGGGTCCAGACGTGTCCGTCACGCGCCGATTCCACGCGCAGGAAGTCCGACAGGGCGTTCACGACGCTCACGCCGACGCCGTGGAGCCCGCCCGAGACCTTGTAACCGCCGCCGCCGAACTTGCCGCCGGCGTGGAGGACCGTGTGGACGACCTCGAGGGCATCCTTGCCGGTCGCATGCTTGCCGACCGGAACGCCCCGACCGTCGTCGATGACCTCGACGGTGTTGTCGGGCTTGATCGTCACCCGGATCGTCGTCGCTTGGCCGGCCATGGCCTCGTCGATCGAGTTGTCCACGACCTCCCAGATCAGGTGGTGGAGCCCGCGGATGTCGGTCGACCCGATGTACATTCCGGGCCGGCGCCGGACGGCCTCCAGGCCCTCGAGGACCTGGATGCTCGCGGCCGTGTAGTCGGAGCCGGTGGCCGCCTTGCGGCGACCCCTCGGCGGTGCGGTGGTCGTTGCTGGGTCGGCGGCCCGGTTGGGCTCGGTCACGCACTTCCTCCGATCAGCCGCTCGTAGAGGCGGCCGAGCTCCTCGTCGCTGTAGTACTCGATGACGATGCGCCCCCCACGTCGCGAGCGAGCGAGCCGGACCTTGGTCCCGAGGGCACGCCGCAAGTCCTCCTCGACGCGCTCCAGGTCGGGGTCGGCCGTGCGCCGCACCGGGCCGATGCGCTCGGGGCGGGGCTCGCGCAGGCGGCGGACGAGCTCCTCGGTCTGGCGCACGGAGAGGTCCCGTTCGACCACGGTCTCGACGATCTTCTCCTGGATCTCCGGCGGGAGGCCGCCGATGGCCCGCCCGTGGCCCTCGGTGATCGCGCCGTCGGCGACCGCGCCCTGGACGGATTCGTGGAGGTCGAGCAGGCGAAGCGTGTTCGCGACCGTGGAGCGGGCCCGTCCGACACGCTCGGCGAGTCGGTCCTGGGTGAAGCCGAAGTCGTCCATCAGCTGCTGGTAGGCACGCGCGGCCTCGAGCGGATCAAGATCCTCGCGCTGGAGATTCTCGACCAGCGCGAGCTCGAGCTGCTCGCGGTCGGCCAGCTGACGGACGACGGCCGGGATCCGCGTCAGGCCGGCCAGGCGGGCCGCCTCGACCCGCCGTTCCCCGGCCACGAGCCGGTAGCCGTCGATCGTCTCGGTCACGAGGATCGGCTGGATCACGCCGTGCTCGCGGATGCTCGCGGCGAGCGTTGCAAGAGCCGCCGGGTCGATCCGGGTCCTGGGCTGACGCGGGTTGGCTGCGATGCGGTCGAGGCCGATCTCGATGGACCCGGCGGCCTGCGGTGCCCGTTGCGGGATGAGGGCCGCGAGACCACGACCCAGGCCCTGGGGCCGATCCGAGGGCTCGCTCATCACGCGACCATGGCCTCGGCAACCTGGGATCCCTGGGCGCCGGCATCAACTGGGACGGTGTCCGTCGGGAGGTCATGCGCGGAATCCTGGGCCGCTTGATCGGCGCCGCGCCGCCGGCCGGACGCGCGGCGGAACTCCTCGGCCAGCGCCCGATAGGCGGTGGCGCCGGGCGAGGCCGGCGCGTAGAGGTGGATCGGCCGGCCGTGGCTCGGCGCCTCCGACAGCCTCACGCTTCGCGGGATCACCGTCTCGAAGACGCGATCACCAAGGTGAGCGCGGACCTCGGCGGCCACCTGGGCCGACAGGTTCGTTCGGCCATCGAACATCGTCAGGACGGCGCCGTCGACGGCCAGCTCGGGATTCAGGTGGTCGCGGACGAGGTTGATCGTGGCAATGAGCTGGGTCAGGCCCTCGAGAGCGTAGTACTCGCACTGGATCGGTATGAGCGTGCCGTCGGCTGCCGTGAGGGCGTTTACCGTCAGCAGGCCGAGGGACGGCGGGCAGTCGATGACCAGGTGGTCATAGCGATCGGCGATCGGGGCGAGCAGTCGCCCGAGGCGGCGCTCGCGCTGCTCCAGCGGCGCCAGCTCCACTTCGGCGCCGGCGAGGGCAATCGAGGAGGGCACGAGGTCCAGGCCGGGGACTGCCGTGGGCTGGATCAGGGACTCGAGGGCCTGCTCGTCGACGATGGCTTCGTACACGGACGCTGCCCCCGAGCGATCGCCGCCCAACCCGCTCGTGGCGTTGCCCTGCGGGTCGAGATCGATGACGAGGACGCGGTCGCCTGCCAAGGCGAGATAGCTCGAGAGATTGACGACCGTGGTGGTCTTGCCGACGCCGCCCTTCTGGTTTGCACAGGCGATCGTGCGGCCCACCTAGGTCCCCGGCCGATGGTGAATCACAGGATTGAATTCTAGCATTTCGGCCCTTCCGAACGGCCTCGCCGGCTCCTGCCCCCGATCGGGCGATCGCGGCGTGGCGAGCCTGGAGACGGGCCGCGGGAGTCTCTCACGGAGCGCTTCACCGCGGATCACCAGGGGCTTCCGAGCAGCCATCGTGGCGTCGCTGGCCCAGCTCGTAGCCGGCCAGGCTGATCGAGGACCGGGGGCTATGTTTCACGTGAAACACCCCACGACGTCGGGCCAGAGACGCCTCGGCATTCCCTGGAGCGCGGCTGATGGGCGCGTTGCCGGGCGGCCGCGGCGGCTCCGAGGACCGGCCCGTCCGCTCATTGCCCGGCCCGGGGACCCGTGGGATACTTCGGCGCGGACGTCGCCGGCCGTCCGTCGTCGGGTGCGCCGATCCCGTTCCCGTGACCAGGCCGGCACCCGAGGATCAGCGCCGCTCACATGAGCCACCTTCTCGCCGCGGTTGGAGCGACGGCTGCCGCCCTCGTGGAGCTCAGCCTCGTGCCATACCTTTGGATCGGAGCGGCGTATCCGCACCCGGTGCTCGTCTTCGGGGTCATCTGGACGATCGCGATCGGGATCGAGAGCGGTCTGACCTGGGCATTCGTGGGAGGTATCGCGCTCGACAGCTTCGCCGATCGACCGCTGGGTGTCTCTGCGTTCGCACTGCTCGTTTCGATCGGCGGCGCCAGCCTCGTTGGTCGATCGTTCGTCCGCATTCGGCCCCTCGCGCCGATCATCGCTATCCCGATCCTGAGCCTCGTGTATTCGATGATCCTCTTCGCGCTCCTCGCCGCCATTCGCCCGCCCGTCACGCCCGCTGATCCCGTGGCGCTGCTGATGCCGGGCGCTGCGTATGACGCCGTCCTCGGCCTCGTCTTCGGTCCACTCGTCGTGTCGATCCGGGACCGCCGGATGGTCGAGGAGCGGGTGGACTGGTGAGCACGACCGAGCTCCAGTTCGTCAGCCGGCGAGCCAGGGATGGGCGGTCGCCGATCCGTTTCGTCGCGTTTGGTCTCGCGGTAATCCTCGCAGCGTCGGTGCTGACCGCCCGACTCTTCGCTCTCCAGATCGCCAGTGGGGGGCGTTTCGTCGCCCTGGCCGAGTACAACCGGACCGTCAACCAGGCCATCCCGTCGACCCGCGGGGTCATCTACGACCGCAACGGCGTTCCGCTCGTCACGAACGTCCCGGGCTACTCGGTGAAGGTTCGGCCCGCCGACCTGCCGGAGGACCGCCGGCCCGAGGTCGTCGGGCGCCTCGCGGCACTCCTCGGACTTGACCCCGCGGACATCAACATTGCCATCGACTCCAACCCCGGATCCCGGTTCGACCTCGTTCGGATCGCGTCGGACGTCGACCCGGGCGTCGCGAACTTCATCTCGGAGTCCCGCCTCGACCTGCCGGGCGTGGAGGTCGTCGTCGAATCGCGTCGCGACTACGTGACGGGTTCGCTCCTCTCGCAGGTCATCGGGTACACCGGGCCGATCAACGCCGTGCAGCTCCAGGAGCTCAAGCCCGAGGGCTACCTGCCGGACGACCTGCTCGGGGCGACGGGTGTCGAAGCGGAGTACGAGGCCGTGCTCCGCGGCACGTACGGCGTGGAGAGCATCGAGAAGGACGCCCAGGGCCGCAAGATCCAGGTCCTGCGGACCCTCGCCGAGCCCGTGCCCGGTAATTCGCTCGAGCTGACGATCGACGTGCAGGCGCAGCGCTGGGCGCAGCAAGCCCTCGAATGGGGCATGAGCGAGGCCGGCCTCAAGCGCGGCGTCGTCATCGTCATGAACCCCCAGACCGGCGAGGTCCTGGCGATGGTCAGCCTGCCGACGTACGACGACAACCTCTTCGCCCACGGGATCAGCAACGCAGACTACGAGGCCCTGGTCGCGAACCCGAACAAGCCACTCACGAACGGGGCGATCGCTGAGCACTTCCCGCCCGGGTCCACCTACAAGCTCGTGGCCGGGACCGGTGGCCTCGCGGATGGGGAGATCAAGGCGACGACCAAGCTCGCGACGAAGGGATACCTGACCCTCGGCTCGACCCGCTTCTACGACTGGAACCGCCGTGGTTTCGGGGCCTGCAACATGATGTGCGGCTTCGGCCATTCGAGCGACACGTACTTCTTCCAGGTCGCCGGCATGCTCGGCATCGATCGACTGGCCCACTGGGCGGGCGAGTACGGGTTCGGCGAGCCGACCGGGGTCGACCTTCCCGGCGAGGTCTCGGGGATCGTGCCGTCGAACCAGTGGAAGCTCGAGACCCTCGGCACGGAGATCTATCCTGGCGAGGTCTACCAGGCCGGGATCGGCCAGGGCTACGACGTCGTGACCCCGCTCCAGCTGATCAACGCCTACACGGCGCTCGCGAACGGCGGCACGCTCTACGAGCCGCGCGTCGTCAGGAACGTCCTCGACGCCGAGGGCAACGTCGTGCAGGCCTACGAGCCCACCGTCCTCCACGAGCTCGACGTCGATCCGTCGGTGCTCAGGACGATGCGCCAGGCCGCCCGGAACGTCGTCCTCATCCGCCACACGTACAACCTCGTGGATCTCCCGATCGTCGTCGCTGGCAAGTCCGGCACGGCCGAGTTCGGGACGAGGGACGCGCAGGGCCGACTCCCCTTCCACTCCTGGTTCGTGGCGTTCGTCCCGAAGGACCCCGCCAAAACGGCGGCCGATCCGACCGGCATGAAGGCGGTCGCGGGGACGGAGTCGGAGCTCGCCGTGCTTGCCTTCGCCTACGACTCGCGGACGAGGGGCAACGCCGCGACCGAGATCGTCAAGTACTACCTGCAGCTCCACTATGGGATCGACAAGGACTACCGGAACTTCGATCTCCTGGAGCGCGGCAACTTCTACCAGTCGAACTGAGAGGGCAATGGGCGTCATCAACGCGCGCGAGGCACGCGTCACCGACTGGACGAGCCGGTCCGTCGGGGCGATCTGGCGCGCCTTCGACCTCCAGCTCGCGACCTACGCCGTGCTCCTCACCTGCTTCGGGCTGGCGATGGCCTATTCCAACGCCGTCGCCGGCGGCGACGGGGCCCTGGCGACCGGCTCCGTGTTCCTTCGCGGGCTGTTGTGGACCGGCATTGCGCTGGTCGTCTTCACGGTCGCGGCGGCATTCGACTACCGCTGGCTGAAGACCCTCTCGTGGCCGCTGTACGCCCTCCAGCTCGGGCTGCTGGGGTTGACGCTCGCGATCGGAACGGGTGTCGGGGGCTCGTCCCGCTGGGTCTCGATCCTGGGGCTCCAGTTCCAGTTCAGCGAGCTGGCCAAGATCCTGATGATCGTCGTCCTGGCCAACTACCTCGGAGCCCGCCGCGGCCGCCTCGACTCGATCTGGTCGATCCTTGGCGCCTGCCTCCTGGCCGGCCCGCCGTGGGTCCTCGTGATGGCCCAGCCCGACCTCGGCACCTCGCTCGTCTTCGCGGCGATCCTTGCCGGGATGCTGTTCATGGGCGGGGCGAGCCTCCGGTGGCTGAGCGCGATGGCGCTGACGGTCCTCGCGATGCTGCCGTTCATCTGGACATACGTCCTCCGGGATTACCAGAAACTCCGCCTGACCTCGTTCCTCGACCCGCTCGCCGACGTCCAGGACGCGGGCTACCAGCTCTACCAGGCCCAGATCGCGGTCGGCTCCGGAGGCTGGTTCGGCAAGGGCCTGACGAACAGCACTCAGAACCAGCTCGACTTCCTGCCGGTCCAGACCACGGACTTCGTCTTCGCGATCCTTGCGGAGGAGCTCGGGTTCATCGGCGCGCTCGTGGTTATCGCCCTGTTCATCGCCCTGATCTGGCGCGTCCTCGTGACGAGCTGGCGCTCACGCGACCCGTTCGGGACCCTCTTCGCGGCCGGGCTCGCCTCGATGATCCTGTTCCAGCTCTTCGTGAACGTGGGGATGGTCACCGGGATCATGCCCATCACGGGCATCCCGCTCCCGTTCATCACCCATGGCGGCGCATCGCTCATCAGCATCGCGGCCGGCCTCGGCATCCTGGAGAGCATCAACATCAGGCAGGGCCGCGCCGAGTGGTGACCGGCGGGTATCCTCAGGCCGTGGAAACGACCGAGATCCTCGAGGAGTCGATGGGCGGCGGGCCGATGTGCCCGGCGCTGCCGGTGGTGGCGGCCGGGGACGAGCGGACCGGTTGACCGGCCGGATCCGGCTCGCCCGGGACACCACCGTCGAGGACTGCCAGGCCCTCCTCGGCATCGAGCCTCTCCTCGTCGACGTCGACGCCCCACTGCTCGACGTCGTCCGGAGCGCGGCCCGCCAGCCGGCGACGCGGCTGATCGGGGTCGTTGACGGCGGCCGAATCGTCGGCGTCGTGCCGGTGACCCGCGTCGCCGAGAGCGTCGTCGCCCGCGTGGCTCCCGAGGCGCTGCTGATCGATGTCGCGGACGACGCCTCGGCGGTCAGCTTCAGCCGCAGCTTCGAAGACCGCACCGCACGGGAAATCATGCTGGCTCCAGCGGTGACGACCCGGCGCGAGACCCTCGGACAGGCGTTCCGGGTCATGCACGAGCGGCGGCTCGGTGGGCTGTACGTCGTCGACGAGGCGGGTCGCCCCACCGGCTACCTGGACCTCCTGGAGCTCGCGGTCGTCTACGCAGATGCACTCACGAAGGGGGCCGAGAGGGCCCCCGGCGAACCGGGCGCAGGGGGCGCCGCCTCCGGCCCGACGGCCTGACCGCCGATGGACGTGATGGTCGCCGGCGCGATCTTCCTCGTCACGTACGCCGCGATCGCCTCCGACCGGATCAACAAGACGATCGCCGCACTCCTCGGCGGCCTTGCGATGATCGCGGTCCGGATCATCGACCAGGAGCTCGCGTTCGAGGCGGTCGACTTCAACGTCATCTTCCTGCTCGCCGGGATGATGGTCCTGGCCGGGATCCTCCGGCGGACCGGCTTCTTCCAGTGGCTGGCGATCAGGTCGATCAAGGTTGCGGGCGGCGATCCGTTCCGGCTCCTGATCGTCCTGAGCCTGATTACGGCGGGACTCTCCGCCGTCCTCGACAACGTGACGACCGTCGTCCTGATCGCACCCGTCACCTTGTCGATCTCCGCGATTCTCGGCATCTCGCCCATCCCGTTCCTCGTGAGCGAGATCCTGGCCTCGAACATCGGCGGAACCGCGACCCTCATCGGCGATCCGCCGAACATCCTGATCGGGTCGGCCTCCGGGCTCGACTTCGCCGCCTTCCTCGGGAACATGGGGCCGGTCTCCGTCCTCATCCTCGTGGTGTTCATCGCGACGCTCCGCCCGATGTTCGGACGATCGCTCCGCATCGACGCGGATGTCCGTGAGACGGCGATGGCCCTCAACGAAACCGAGGTGATCGCCGATCCGAAGCTTCTGCGGCGGAGCGTCGCCGTGATCGCCGCAACCCTCGTCGGCTTCCTGTTCCACGGACCGCTCGGCTACGAGCCGGCGACGGTGGCGCTGATCGGCGCGACCGTGCTCATGCTCGTCGCCCGGATCGACCCGGAAGCGGTCTTCCGGGAGGTGGAGTGGCCGACCCTGTTCTTCTTCATCGGGTTGTTCATCCTCGTCGAGGGAGTGGTCCACGTCGGGATCATCGACGCGATCGCCGACGGCCTCTTCGAGCTGACCGCGGGCGACCAGGCGGTGACAACGATCGGCCTGCTCTGGCTGAGCGCGATCTCCTCGGCGATCATCGACAACATCCCGTACACGGCAACGATGATCCCGGTCATCCAGAGCCTCGGGTCAGCGGGACTCCCGATCGAGCCGCTCTGGTGGGCGCTGGCGCTCGGGGCCTGCCTCGGCGGGAACGCCACGATCATCGGCGCCTCGGCGAACGTCGTCGTGGCCAACCTGGCCGGTCGGGCCGGGCATGCAATCACCTTCCGCAGCTTCCTGCCGTATGGCGCGCTCGTCGTCGTTGAGTCGCTGGTGATCTCGACCGGCTACGTCTGGCTCCGCTACCTCCTGTGATCGGCGGCTGGTTCACGACGCCGGCCGGCGTCGGACCGACCGGCGGCGACGTCGCTCCGGGATCGACGGGCGCCCCGATCGAGGTCATCGTCGGGGTCTTCGTTCTCCTCATGGCGGCCAAGATCGGCGAGGAGGTCTTCCGCCGACTCCGCCAGCCCGCGGTGGTCGGCGAGCTCGTCGGGGGGTTCGTCGTCGGTCCCAGCGCGCTGGGGCTGGTCGTCCCGGGCGAGGCCATCCTCGTCTTCGCCGAGATCGGGGTCGTCATCCTGCTCTTCCAGGTTGGCCTGGAGGTCCGCCTGGACGACCTGCTCCGCGTCGGGCGGGTCGCGGTCGTCACGGCCCTGGCGGCCATGTTCCTGCCGATCGTCACCGGGGTCGCGGTGGGCCTCGCGATGGGCGAGGAGGTGGGCGCTGCTGCGTTCATCGGGCTGGCCCTGGCAGCGACGAGCATCGGGATCACGAGCCGGGTCCTCGCGGAGGCCGGGGTCCTGGACCGGCGATTCGCCCGGATCGTGCTCGCGGCCGCCGTGGTTGACGACATCCTCGCGCTCGTGGCGATCGGGGTGGTGTCGGCCTTCGCGACCGGGACCGAGATCGATCGGGCGGTCGTGCTCGGGATCTCGGCGGTCGGGATCGTGCTCCTGGGCCTGGCCGCCGCACGACGTGCCCGCGGCCTCAAACGGGAGGTCTTCACCTGGCCGCTCTTCGCCGACACGCCGCTCGTCCCCTCGTTCCTGTTGATGCTCGGGCTGGCGCTCGTGTCGGCGGTCGTCGGCCTGGCGGCGCTCATCGGCGCCTTCATCGCCGGCCTGATCGTCGCCGAGACCGAGGCGAGCGATGAGCTGGAGCACGAGATCCGGCCGCTCGGGCTGATCTTCACGCCGTTCTTCTTCGCACTGACGGGCACGGCGCTCGATCTCGGAGCCCTCGTCGAACCGTCCGTGCTCGTCCTCGCGGTCGCGCTGATCGTCCTCGGCGTCGCGACGAAGGCGCTTGGCGGGTACCTCGGGGCTCGGTCGACCGGGCACTGGGCCGGGATCGCCGTGGGCGCCGGGATGGTGCCGCGGGGCGAGGTCGGGATCGTCGTCGCGAACCTGGGCCTCGCGGCGGGCCTGCTCTCGACCGAGGTGTTCGGCGCAGTCCTCCTCGCGGTCGTCGCGACGACGATGGCCGCACCCTACCTGCTCGCGTGGGCCGTCCCCCGCGCGGTCGCCGAGGAGGCGGCCGCGCGCTCGGGCTGAGGTCAGTCGGACGCGGTTGGCCCGGCGGCGCGCGTGCTGAATTCCGTCCCCGGAGCGGCCGATCCGAGCTGAGCGGGCGACGCCGGCAACGCGGCGGGGCCCCCCTCCGGCGGTGGAGTCGGCTCCGCGGACGCCTCCCGGTCACCCCGTGACGGCTCCGAGCCCGGCTCCTCCGAGCCCGGCTCCGGCGAGCCCGGCTCCACCGGCACGCTCAGCCGGGCGAAGAGATGACGGTAGACGTCGCGCGCCGCGGCCGTCACCGGCAGGGCGAGGATCGCGCCGAGGAGCCCCGCGACCGCGCCACCGACCACGAGGGCGAGCATCACGGCGCTCGGATGAAGGTCGGTCGCGTCGCCCTGGATCTTGGGCACGAGGACGTTGTTCTCGATCTGCTGGATGGCGAGGTAAAGGAGGAAGGCGGCCCCGGCGGCCTCGACCCCGGCGGTCGCCGCGATGAGGATGGCCGGGATGGCGGCGATGATCGGGCCGATGATCGGCAGCAACTCGAGGAGTCCGGCGATCACCGCGAGAAGGACCGCGAAGCGGCTGAACACCGGGTCGACGATCGCGCCGAGGAGGAGGAGGCCGGCAAACGTCGCCACGCCGACCGCCAGGCCGAGAATGACCTGGCCGCGGATCCACGAGCTGAAGACCCGCCCGACGATCGCAATCACGGCATCGATGTCGGCGCGCCACTCGGGCGGGACCGATGCCTGGAACCCCCGAACCAGGGACGGCCGGTCCTTCAGGAGGTAGAACGCCCAGACCGGGATGATGAGGAAGGCGAACACCGTCCCGACGAACCCGGTGGTGGCGCGCAGGACCGGCAGGAGGACCGCCGGATCGAAGCCGATGTCACCGGCCGCGAGCTTCGCCAGCCACTCGTCGACGGCATCCCGGATCGCGGGTGGCAGCTCGAGCCCGCGGTAGACGGCACCAAGTCGCTCGAGCTGCGCCCGGAGCTGGTCCACCAGGCCGGGCAGGTCGGTCGCGAACAGGCGGACCTGGTCCACGAGCGGCCGGAGCATCAGGTTCAGGCCCTCGACGACGGCGAGGATGGTCACCGCGTACACGGAGAGGATGGCGAGGGGCCTGGGGGCGCCGATCCGGGCCAGTCGCTCGATCGGCGGGGCGAGCAGATAGACGATCAGGAGCCCGACGATGAACGGGCCGAGGGCCTCGCGCCCGGCATAGAGGACGATCCCGATCACCACGGCCGCGGTCGCGAGCAGCGCCACCCGCGGCGTCATCGGTGGGAGGCGTCGTGCGGTGGCGACCATCCTTCCGGCAGACTAGCAGAGCCATGGAGCCAACCAGCCGGCCTCCGGTGCCAGAGCCGGGCGGAGTCACCGGATCGGCCGAGCCGCGTCAGCGCTGGCGTGTCCGGTTCCTCCGCCGGCCCGACGCACCGCAGCTTCCGCAGCGCGAGCAGCTCGCGGCCTGGGAGGCGGCACTCGTCGCGAGCGGGCT
>MGOD01000044.1:2985-6929 GCA_001795245.1 Chloroflexi bacterium RBG_16_70_13 | reverse complement strand
CGACCTGCCGGTGCCGCGACCCCGGATCGTCCAAGCAGCGCCCCTCCCGGTGGGAATGGCCGCGGAGGGCGAGCTGATCGACCTGTTCCTCGTGGATCGCCGGGCCGTGGCCGATGTCCGAATCGCCCTTGCCGCGTCCATGCCTGCCGGCCACGAGCTCGTCGACGTTCACGATGTCTGGCTCGGCGAATCGCCCATCTCGGGCCGGGTCGTCGCCGCCGACTGCCGGGTCGAGCTCGCGACAGGAGCGGGCCTCCCGGATCGGGCGACCCTGGAGGCGGCGATCGGGCGCCTCATGGACGCCGCAACGCTCCCCCGAACGCGTGACAAGGGCGGCCGTTCCGTGGACTACGACCTGCGACCCCTCGTCGCCGGCATCGACGTGGTGCCCCCCTCGCATGGTCGACCCGGCGCCCTGCGGATCCGGACGCGTTTCGATCCCGCCCGCGGTGTCGGCCGCCCCGAGGAGGTGCTCGCCGCCCTCTCGGAGCTCGCCGGAACGGCGCTGCGGGCAGGATCGATCGTGCGGGAGCGCCTGATCCTCGCCGACGACGATTGAGAGGATCCGGCGCTCGCCCCGCGAGGGCGGCGCCTCCGCGTTCCCGCGGTGAGCTCCCGTGGAGCTGCTCCAGACGGGAGAATGGCGCTGCCTCGCCCCGGATGGAGGTCTAAGCTCGGCTCGCAGTCGAATGCGCATCCCGTCGACGCCGCTTCGTTCCCTCATGCTGACGGCGGCCCTCGTCGCCGCGTCGTGCTCGAGCGTGTCACCGCCGTCCGGCCCCGCACCGACGGGCGAGCACCCACCCCAGGTGGAGCCGCAGCCCAACCGACCAGCTGACGGTCTCGAGACATTCGGAGAGCGATGGTTGGCCCAGCTCCCGGAGATCCTCCGAACGACATCGGCCGGCCAGGCCCGACGACTCCAGGACGGACTTCTCACCGTTGTCGAACACGAGCAGGCCTTCGCCGAGTACCTCCGCTGCATCGAGGTCAACGGCGGCCAGGTCACCGAGGCGTCGCGCGACGGGAGTGGCCGGCTCATGCGGCTCGGCGTCGGTTTCGCGAACAACCCGCTTGGCGACGCCACGCCGATCGTGGAGAGCTGCCGCGACGAGCACTACTCGGACATCGAGTTCGCCTGGTGGGTGGCGCTTCACTTCGACGAGACCGAGGAGATGCAGCTTGCCCGAATCATCGCCTGCGCGGCCAGTCGCGGATACCGGCTGCCGGTGCGCCCTGCCAACTTCGGGGAGCTGGTGAGGGCGGCGGAGGCACTCGATGGACCGCAGGAGCCCGGCCACCATGGGGCGGCGCGCGACGCGATCATGGAGTGCACCGACCTCGTCCAGTAGTCGAGTACGCAGGCCGTCGGGACACCCGTCGGCCGGCCTGGTCAGCACAGACGTTGGGATGCCTGCCCCACCCTCGGCCTCGATTGCGCGCCGATTGCGCTCCGGCCGAACTCGCCGTAGACTCCGCTTTCGCGCCTCGACCACGTCGAGGTGCCTCACCCCTGTCTCAGAGGGCCGCGGTCGTTCCAGCCGCGCGACCGCCAGCCACGTCCGCAGAGGATCCATGTACGCAGTCATCGAGACCGGCGGGAAGCAGTACCGCGTCGAAGTCGGCACCCAGCTCGAGGTCGAGCTCCTCGAGGTCAGTCCGGGCGACGCGATCACCCTCGACCGGGTCCTGCTCGTCGCCGACGGGGAGACGGCCGCCATCGGGCGCCCGCTGGTCGAGAACGCCTCTGTCGCGGCCGAGGTCCTCCGCCAGGCTCGTGGCGAGAAGCTCATCAACTTCAAATACGGCCCCAAGACGCGCCGGCGCGTCAAGAAGGGCCATCGCCAGGAGCTGACCGTCCTTCGTATCAGCGACATCGTGTTCGGTGGTCGAAGTGCCGCCAAGGATGCGGCAAAGGCGGCCGAGGACAGGAAGACCGAGCGCCAGCGCCTCGAGGAGGCGGCCCGCCGCCAGGCGGAGGCGGACGCCGCGCTCGCCGCGAAGCTCAAGCCGGCGGCTCCGAAGGCCACGAAGGCCGACGCGACCCCTGCCGAGCCCAAGGCCGCGAAGCCAGGCCGGGCGAAGGCCGCCGCCAAGCCGGCCGCGACGGCGGACGTCGCCCCCGCGCCGGAGGCCCCCGCGCCGAAGCCCCTCGCGAAGTCCTCGAAGCCCGCAGGCGCGAAGACCGAGGCCGAGCCGGCGACCGACGCCGCGGCCGAGCCGACGACCGAGAAGCCCAGGCGCCCCCGCGCCACGAAGAAGGACGAGTAGACGAGATGGCCCACAAGAAGGCCGGCGGAACCTCGAAGAACGGCCGCGACAGCGTCGGCCAGCGCCTCGGGATCAAGGCCGGTGACGGCCAGATGGTCCCGGCCGGCTCGATCATCGTCCGGCAGCGCGGCATGACCTTCCTGGCCGGCAAGGGGACCGGCCTGGGCGACGACTACACCGTCTTCGCGACCGAGACCGGCAAGGTCAGGTTCGAGTTCGCGACGAAGACCAAGAAGCGCGTCCGGGTCATCCCGGTCGAGGCCGCCCCGGCCGCCGAGGCCTGACCGGAACGAAGAGCGGCGACCACCGGCGGGGCAGCGTGACCCCGCTCGGACGGCGTCGAGGAGAGCACCCGTGAAGCCCGACATCCATCCCAAGTACCACCAGGCGACGGTCCACTGCGGGTCCTGCGGGACCGAGTGGACGGTCGGCTCGACGCGCACCGAGCTGCGCGTCGACGTCTGCGGCAACTGCCACCCGTTCTACACGGGCAAGCAGACGATCATCGACACCGCCGGCCAGGTCGAGCGCTTCCAGAAGCGCCTCGAGCGCCAGGTTCGCGCCGGCTGACGTCGGCCCGGCGGGGCCGGTCGTGGCATCGGCCGCACAGGCCGCGTCCGCCGGGACTCGCGCCCATCCGGCCCGCGGACTCGCCCCGCTAGACTTCCAGACATGGCACGGTTCAACTACGGCGGCCAGGCCCTCATCGAGGGCGTCCTGATGCGGGGTCGGAACGCGATCGCCGTCGCCTTCCGCCACCCCGACGGGCACATCGTGTGGGCCTCGGAGCCGCTCACCACGGGGCCCCACGGCTGGCGCCTGGCCGGCGCACCGCTCGTCCGCGGGCTCGTCGTCCTCTACGAGACGCTCGTGGTGGGCACGAAGTGGCTCATCCGGAGTGCGAACGTGCAGGTTGGCGAGGACGAGGAGCTCGGCAAGGGCACCGTCGCCCTGATGCTCGGCATCACCCTCGTCATCGGCCTGGGGATCTTCTTCCTCCTCCCGCTCGTCGTCGCCACCTTCACGACCGCCAACGTCAAGGAGGACCTCGCCCAGCACCTCGTCGAGGGCCTCATCCGGGTGGCCCTCTTCCTCGGCTACCTCGCGCTCATCTCCCGCGCACCCGACATCGCCAGGGTCTTCCAGTACCACGGCGCGGAGCACATGACGATCCACGCCCTCGAGGCTGGCAATCCCCTGACGACCGCCAACGTGCGCCGCTACCCGACCGCCCATCCCCGCTGCGGGACGGAATTCCTCGTCGTCCTCATCGCCCTCTCGATCATCGCCTTCAGCCTCGTCGGGAAGCAGGAGCCGCTCGTCATGGTCGGCAGCCGGATCGTGCTCATCCCCGTCCTCGCCGCGGTCGGCTACGAGGTCCTTCGCTGGGGGGCGAAGCACCGGTCCAACCCGATCGTCAAGGCCATCATGTGGCCGGGGATCCTCGTCCAGATGATCACCACGAAGCAGCCCTCGGACGACCAGATCGAGGTCGCGATCGTGTCGATGCAGCAGGCTCTCGAGGCGGACGGAGAGCCCGTCCCCGAAGGCTCGGACGTGCCCGAGCGCTCGCCCCTCGATCCGATCGAGCCCGCGACCGCCACGGCATGAGCGGCCTGGAGGCCAAGCTCGCCGGGGTTGCCCGCCAGTACGACGACGTCCAGGCCCAGCTG
>MGOD01000044.1:1728-2910 GCA_001795245.1 Chloroflexi bacterium RBG_16_70_13 | reverse complement strand
CCGGTCGTCGAGGCCTACCGGCGCCTCGAAGCCACGCGGACCGAGCTCGCGGGGGCCCGTGAGATGCGCGACGGGGAGACGGACGAGGAGATGCGGGCGATGGCCCGCGAGGAGATCGGCCGGCTCGAGGCCGACGAGGCCCGCCTCGTCGAGGAGCTGAAGGTCCTCCTCCTGCCCCGCGATCCGGCCGATGACGGCGACGTGATCCTCGAGATCCGGGCCGGGGCCGGCGGTGAAGAGGCGGCCCTGTTCGCCGCTGAGCTGCTCAGGATGTACCTCCGCTACGCCGAACGCCACCGCTTCCGGACCGAGGTCATGAGCCTGAACGAAACCGGGATCGGTGGCGTCAAAGAGGTGATCGTCGAGGTCTCCGGCGACGGCGCCTACTCGAGGCTGAAGTTCGAGGGTGGCACTCATCGCGTCCAGCGCGTCCCGGCGACCGAATCGTCGGGCCGGATCCACACCTCCACGGCGACGGTCGTCGTCCTCCCGGCCGTCGAGGAGTCGGAGATCGAGATCGACGAGGAGAAGGACCTTCGCATCGATGTCAAGCGCTCGTCCGGCCCAGGCGGGCAGTCGGTGAACACGACCGACTCCGCAGTCCGGGTCACCCACCTGCCGACCGGCCTGGTCGTCGAGATCCAGGACGAGAAGAGCCAGCATAAGAACAAGGCCAAGGCCCTGGCCGTCCTGCGGGCCCGCCTCCAGGACGCCGAGCACCGCCGGCAGCGCGAGGCGGATTCCGTGGCCCGCCGCTCGATGATCGGGGCGGGCGATCGAGCCGACAAGGTCAGGACCTACAACTTTCCGCAGGACCGGGTGACCGACCATCGCGTCCATCTCGACCTGTCGAGCCTGCCCCGGGTGATGGACGGCGAGCTGGATCGCCTCATCGACACCCTCATCACGACCGACCAGGCCGAGCGGCTGTCGGACGTCGCCGACGGCGACGCTGCCGGCGCGGCCGGCTGAGCCGGCGATGGCCACCGTCGAGGCGCTCCTCCGGGACTCCATCCAGCGGCTCCGCGCCGCGGGCTCCGAGACCCCCCGCCTCGACGCGGAGGTCCTCCTGGCGAACGTCCTGGGCATCGATCGGACGGGGGTCATCGCCCATCCCGAGGCGCCCGTCGGCGAGGGCGCGGCCGAGCGGTTCGAGGCGGCGCTCTCGCGCCGCGAGGCCGG
>MGOD01000044.1:0-1719 GCA_001795245.1 Chloroflexi bacterium RBG_16_70_13 | reverse complement strand
CGAGGCCGGCGAGCCGGTCGCCTACATCCGCGAGGTCAAGGAGTTCATGGGCCTCGCCTTCGCCGCCGATGCCCGCGCCCTGATCCCGCGGCCAGAGACCGAGCGGCTCGTCGAGCTGGCCGAGGACGAGATCGCCCGGCGGCTGCTCGCTGCGCCCCGCCCGCCCGGCGCTCCCAGGATCCGGGTCGTGGACGTCGGGACGGGGAGCGGGACGATCGCGGTGTCGCTGGCCGTTCGGCTCCGCGGTCGGGGGATGCTCGACGAGGTCGACCTCCTCGCGACCGATGATGCGCCCCAGGCCCTCGAGATTGCCCGGGAGAACGCGGTCGGCCACGCGGTCGGGGATCGGGTGGACTTCCGGCAGGCCGATCTCGTCCCTCCCGACGAGCGAGCATTCGACCTCGTCCTCGCGAACCTGCCGTACATCCCGACGGGCTCGATCGACGGTCTGCCCGTGGCGGCCTCGTTCGAGCCGCGGCACGCCCTGGACGGTGGCCCGGACGGCCTCGCGGTGATTCGCCGGCTCCTCGAGCTCCTCCCGGCGATCCTCGACCCGGCCGGCATCGCCATGCTCGAGATCGGCGCCGATCAGGAGCCCGGCATCGTCGCCGCCGTGGCCGGGATCCCCGGCCGTTGGAGCTGCGCGATCGAGACGGACCTGGCCGGCCTGCCGCGCGTGGCCCGCGTGGCCCGCGTGGAGCGCTGAGTCGGTGGCTCGCCCGTTCGTTCCGCGCTCGGTCGCCCCGGCGTTCCCGATCAGGATGATTGCCCTGGACATCGACGGGACCCTCGTCGACGACGACCTCGCCCTCGGCGAACGAACCCGGGCGGCCATCGGCCGGGCGGTCCATCGCGGGATCCACGTATCGCTCGTGACCGGCCGGATGACGGCCTCCGCCGTGCGATTCGCGGCCACGCTCGGGCTGCGCGATCCGATCGTGGGCTACCAGGGTGCGCTGGCGCGCGAGATGCCGCTCCACGGCGACCGCCTCGGGCGGCTCCTCCGCCACCGGCCCCTGCCGGCCGCGGTGGCTCGGGACGCCGTGGCCTGGAGCCGGTCCGTCGGCCTGGACGCCCACGCCAACCACCTCGAGCAGCTCATCATCCCCGCCGACGACCCCCAGGTCGACGACTACTCCGCGTTCCTCGGAACCCGGGCGATTCGTGTCCGCGACCTGGAGGACTGGATCCGGCACCCGATCACGAAGATCGTGGCGGTCGGGGCGCCGGGCCGCCCCCTCGCCCTGCTCAGTGCCGCCCGCGCGCGGTTCCTGGGCCGGGCCGACGTGACCGTCGCCCACCCGCGCTTCCTCGAGTTCGTCGCGCCGGGCGTTTCCAAGGGCCAGGCGGTTCGCTGGCTGGCGCGGCGGCAGGGGATCCCGCTCGGCCAGGTCCTCGCGATCGGCGACCAGCTCAACGACGTCGAGATGATCGCCGCGGTCGGGCACGGCACGGCGATGCCGCAGGCCCCGACTCAGGTCATCGATGCCGCCAGGTACGTGGCGCTGCCAATCGCCGAGGAGGGGGCCGGAGATGCAATCGCCCGCCTGGCGCTCGGTACCGTGCATGAGTCTCGCGAGGCGGCTCGGGCCTTCGAGGACGGCGCGGCCGTCCTCCGTGGCAGGCTGACCCCGCCGCGCCGGGCGAGCGCCTGAGAGGACCAGGCCCACGCCGGGCCCTCGCCCGGGCGGTATCGCCGGGTTGCCTGCAGGTACGAGC
>MGOD01000043.1:109364-111777 GCA_001795245.1 Chloroflexi bacterium RBG_16_70_13 | reverse complement strand
CCCACACACCACGCGACCTCAGCGGATCGAGGCTGATACGGTGCACCGATGGACGTCCGCGACGTAGACCGAGCCCTTCGCTCGACGATCTGGCCCCGGCTGAAGGCTCGCGGTTTCGCGGTCCGAACCGACCGCGTGGCATGGCGTTACGGGCCGAAGGCAATCGACGTCGTTGAAATCACAACGGTCGGAGCGCTCGCCGATTCGGTCGGTTGCACGTCATTCTCTTTCGGCGCCACGGTCGCCTCAATGCCTGAGTACCTCGCCTCGTCCCCGGTGCCTGCCGGAAAGGACGGGCGGCCACGACCTCACTACTGGCACTGCCAACTCCGCCGGACCCTTTCGAAGTCCCTACGCCAGCCATGGTTCCGGCCGTTCGGACGTCCGGTGAGCCCAGGCACGACTCCGGCCATGCTGAAGCACCGCGAGGGTTTGAAGCAGGTAATCCGCCACGATGTCCATGACCGATCCGATACCTGGTTTGTGCTCGAAGATGGATCGAACCTCGACCAGGACCTCGAGGACCTGCTCGTCGTGCTAGAGCATGACGCGCTGCCCTTGCTCGATAGGTTTCATGATCCGTGCTCGATCATGGCGAGCCTCCGCGAAGGCATGCTTCCGCACATCAACCCGGACTCCCCGGCAGGCCGACAGTTCATCGCGGCGGTTGACACGGAATGCGCGAAGGCGCCTTGACGTCGGGTGACGTTCGCGTACGCCAAGCGATAGCCCGGCGCGCTACCCTGCGTAGCCTCGGAGGTTCGATGCCTTTCCCGCGGAGCAGATGATCGAGGAGGAAGGACGGCTCCTCGGTCGAGGGCTTCCGCGTGATCTCAGGGACCACCTTCGCGTCGCCAACGGCGGCGAAATCCGATGCTCCACGCCTGGATGGGATGAGGTCTGGGAGCTCTATCCGGTGTGGGATCCAACCGACCGACGGACGATCGCGCGCTCGACAGGGCACATCGCGACCGAGACGCAGCGACTGCACCGGGATCTGCCCGGCGTCTTTCCGTCCGACGCCATTGCTGTTGGCGCTAACGGCGGCGGCGACCACCTAATCGTTCGAGACGGCCAAGACGACATCGAGATCTGGGATCACGAGACGGGAAACCTCGTCCGCGCCCGGCTCATTTGGGCGACGAAGGTCCGAGCCTCCCGTGCGAAGCCAGCGCCCGGCTCAACGACGGAAAGTCCAGACCGCACGAACTTGGAGGCTGGCCCGCAGCCGCGGTGGCGGTGGCCCTGGAGCCGTTAGCGAGAGGCCCACGCCTCTGATGACATTGCGGTACGCCAAGCGAGCAAGGAGCCTCGTCGTCAGACACGGAACGAGCGCCCCTGATGACAGGCGGTAACGGACGTCACGGCGTCGATCGGTTGGCGGAGCGGAAAGCGCCGCCGCGTTCGTAGACTTGGCAGCGATGACCGAGACCGTCAACCAGCTCCCCGTCGACCAGGCCCTCGTCGAGGCCGTCGCCGCACTCCAGCCGGACACCGCCGCCGCGCGCCACGCCGAGCTGTCCGAGATCCTCCACCGGGCCAACCGCCTCTACTACGAGCAGGACGCGCCCGAGCTCAGTGACGCCGAGTACGACCAGCGGATGCGCGAGCTCGTCGCCCTCGAGACGGCCTTCCCGGCCCTCGTTACCCCGGAATCGCCGTCCCAACGCGTGGGCGCCGCGCTGGGCGACACGTTCTCCGAGGTCCGCCACTCGCGGCCGATGCTGTCGCTCGGCAACGCCTTCAGCCACGACGAGCTGCGGGCCTTCGATGCCCGCGTCCGCCGCGGCCTGGGCCTGCCGCTCGCCCCCGAGCCGGCGCCGGACCTCCGCTATGTGGCCGAGCTGAAGATCGACGGTCTGGCAATCTCCCTGGCCTACGAGCGCGGCCGGTTCGTCCGCGGCGCCACCCGCGGCGACGGCACGACCGGCGAGGACGTCACCGCGAACCTCCGGACGATCTCGGTCATCCCGGACCGCCTGCGCGAGCCGGTCACGGCCGACGTTCGGGGCGAGGTCTTCATGCCCAAGGCCGAGTTCGCCCGGATCAACGAGGAACGCGAGGCGGCCGGCCTGCCGCTCTATGCCAACCCCCGGAACAGCGGCGCCGGCTCACTTCGCCAGCTCGACCCGGCTGTGACGGCCAGCCGGAGGCTCTCGGCCTGGTTCTACCAGCTCCTCGAGGAGGGCAGGGGAGCCCAGGCGACGCCCGGGCTCGACGTCGGGGAGGCCGGCGGGTCAGGCGCGGACTCCGCCTCGCCGGGGGTCACGACCCAGTCGGGGGCCCTCGACCGTCTCGCTGCCCTCGGCCTCCCGGTCAACCCCGAGCGGGCCACCGGCCTGGACATCGATGGCGTCATCGAGTTCACCGAGCGGTGGCGCGAGGCGCGCCATCACCTGCCCTACGAGACCGA
>MGOD01000043.1:103386-109251 GCA_001795245.1 Chloroflexi bacterium RBG_16_70_13 | reverse complement strand
GCCCGAGCAGGTCGAGGCCTTCCTCGAGGACATCGTGCCGTACGTCGGCCGGACGGGGACGCTCACCCCGGTCGCTCACCTCCGGCCGGTGAAGGTCGCCGGGTCGACTGTCGCCCGGGCGACGCTCCACAACCTCGACGAGGTTCGCCGCAAGGACATCCGGATCGGCGACTGGGTCGTCCTCCAGAAGGCCGGCGACGTCATCCCCGAGGTCGTCCGCCCGATCACGGAGCGCCGGACCGGCGACGAGCGCGAGTACGAGATGCCCGCCGCCTGCCCCGTCTGCGGCACGGCCATCGTCCGGGACGAGGGCGCCGTCCGGCACTATTGCCCGAACCTCGCCTGCCCGGCCCGCGTGTCGCAGGAGTTCGGCCACTTCGCCGGCCGGGGCGGGATGGACATCGAGGGCGCCGGCTGGCACGTCCTGGAGCAGCTCCTCCAGCGCGGGCTCGTCAAGCGGCGGGGCGACTTCTACCGCCTCAGCGTCGAGGACCTGGAAGGCCTCGACCGGTTCGCCCGGAAGAGCGCCGAGAACCTCCATGCGGCGATCCAGAAGTCGCGCCGGCGGCCCCTCGAGCGGGTGATCGCCGCGCTCGGCATTCCGCAGGTCGGCTGGACGACCGCGATCGAGCTCGCCCACTGGCTGGCCGCCGAGATTCCCGCCGGCGACGACTGGTTGCCGCGGGCGGCGACGCACCTGGAGCGGGTGGCTTCCGAGGAGCCGGGCCGCTTCGAGGAGGTGGAGGGCATCGGGCCGACCGTCTCGTCCGCGCTCGCGGCCTGGTTCGGCGATGCCGGGCCGGGCCGTGGCGTCCTGCAGGATCTGCACGACGCCGGGGTCGAGGTGGAGCTCCCGGCCCTGCGTACCGCGGCCGCCACCGCCGGGCCGCTGGCCGGCAAGACCGTGGTCGTGACCGGGACGATCGAGGGCTTCAGCCGGGAAGAGGCCGAGGAGGCCGTCCGGGCCGCCGGCGGAAAACCTGCCGGATCCGTGTCGAAGAGGACGGACTACGTGGTGGCCGGCCTGGGCGCGGGCTCGAAGCTCGCGAAGGCCGAGGAGCTCGGGATCCCGATCCTCGATGCCGAGCACTTCCGCGGCCTGCTGGCAGGGGAGATCGAATGACGCTTTCGAATTCGAATCCGACGCCGGATCCCGTCCGAGAGGCCGAGGCGCCTACCGCCGGACCCAGGCGCGGCGAGCGCTCGATGCGGCCCGGGGTTGGCGCCTCGCGCCCGACCCGGGTCAGTGGCGCGAGCGGTTCTCCCGCGGCTGGTGGTAGCGCTCCAGGAGCTCGCTGACGGCGTCCCGTGCCGCGCGCCACTCGGGCTGGTCGCCCAGGATCACCGCTCCCGGTCCGAACCGCGCCAGCTGGGTCATCGCGGTCACGATCAGGTCGTGCTCGTACTGTCGCCGCCGGCCGCCCTCGAGGGCGCCGGTGACGAGGTAGCGACGGACGAGGTCGAACGGCGCCGTCCAGCGCCCGATCCGGATCCGCGTGCCTTGACGGAGGGTCTCGAGGTACTCGTCGTCGCCGACCGGGTGCTGGTCGTGCTCGGCGACATGACGCGGCAGGTCGAGGCGGAGGCCCGGCAGCGCGGCGCTGGGGAATCGGCCGTCGTCGTCCGAGGCCCGGTAGCAGACCGGGCAGATCGGGAGCTCGACATGGGCCGGCGGGGGAGCGCCGAAGGGCACGCCGCAGCGGCCACAGAAGGTGCTGTTGGCGGATCGCGCGGGCGTGCCGCACGAGAGACAGGCCGTGAGGATCGTCACCGGAGCCTCGGGGATCGAGTGGATACGGGGGCCAACCTCGACAGGATCGAGGTGAACGGGTCCCGGCACCATCACCCGGCCGGGGCAGGCGGGCAGGACTTTCGTCGCCGTCGCGGTTTGGAATTCGCAACCCGCCGCGGCCGGATCGCGGATTGGCCACAATCCCCGCGAGGAGGCCATCGAATGGAGATTGCGCCGGGGATCCACGTCTCGACGAGCTCGACCGACGACTGGGTGGCCGATCCGGAGGTCCCGGGCACGGAGATGCACGAGCTCGTCAGGGCCGACGGCGTCTGGGCCGGGCTGACCCGGATGTCGGCCGTAGTGGCGCCGATCGAGTTCACGCCCGAGCAGCGCGAGACGGTCTACGTCATCGAGGGCCGGGCGCGGATCGAGTTCGCGGGCGGGGCGGTCATCGACCTCGGGCCCGGCGACCTTGCGTCGCTGCCGCCCGGTGTCGCGACGACCTGGCACATCAGCGTCCCATACCGGGAGATGTGGGTCTTCGCGCCGGACGAGCCCTAGCCCCGCGCCCTGCCCCAGCCTGCGCCCTAGCCCATCGCGTGGTTGAACTGGCCCCAGATCCAGTCGGGGCGCCAGTCGAGGGGGTCGCCCCGGAGCAGCCTCGGCGCCGACCAGATGGGAGTCAGCCCGGCCGCCTCGAGGGCGGCGAGACCCGTCACGTTCTCCTCGACGAGGCCGACCCGCACCCGGCCACCGGGTCCGCTCGCCCGGCGGCGGGCGTCGAGGATCCGGATCGCGTCGCGGGCTTCGGTCGCGACTGTTGCGCCGCCGCCCCAGGGCGCCCTGATGACGAACCCCCCGAGGACGCCCTCGACGTCGAGGACCCTCGCCGTCGAGGGTGATGCGAACCGGCGGATGGCGTGCTCGCGGTCCTCGCCCGTGGCGGCGCGGTCGAGGTCGACGATCGCCGGCAGGTCCACCGGCGCGAATTCGCGGATCGCTTTGTCGGGCGCGCCGAGCGCCGGGTCGAGGCCCGCGGCCTCCAGGATCCGGTAGCGCGTCTGCAGGCGGAAGCCCATCCGCTCATAGAGCGGCAGCCCCTGGTCCGTGGCGACGAGGACGAGGGTTCGGCAGCCCGCGGCCTCGAGGCCGTCGATGATCGCCTGGGTCAGCGCGCGTCCAAGGCCGGCGCCGCGATGATCGGGATCCACCCAGATCGTGCCGACCCAGCCGACCGGGCCGTTCGCCGTCCCGACGCCGGTTCCCACGAGCCGGCCATCGATCTCGGCGACGACCGGCAGGCACTGTGGCTGCGACGTGGCGAACTCGAACCACGTCCGTCGGTCGCCCCAGCTCGCCCGGAGGATGGCATCGGATGCCACGTCGACGTCGGACGGGAGCATCGGCCGGATCGTCGCCCTGGTCGAGGTGGCGGTCACGGCCGCCATCGTACGATGCCACGACGACCGAGGCTGCTTGCGCCGTCTTGTTCCACCGGGAGACGCAGGATCCGGATGAACGAGCGTGAGCGATGCGCACATCCGACACTTCCAGGCTGCCCGTGCTGATGGCCCGTGCTCGTTCATGCCGAAGCGGCCACCGGGAGTGGAGCGGGGCGGGATGGGGTGCGACGCGAAGCGACCGGTAGCGAGGGGCCGTCGATCGCTCGGCTATCATCGATCGATGGCCGGCCTCTCCCGCTCCGACGTCGAGCACGTCGCCCATCTCGCCCGTCTCGGCATGACTGCCGAGGAGCTCGACCGGCTCCAGGGCGAGCTCAACCACATCCTCGAGCAGTACATGAAGCTGGCCGAGCTCGATACGGAGACCATCCCGCCGACGGCCCAGACGATCGAGCTCGAGAACATCCTCCGCGACGACGTCCCGACCCCGTCCCTGTCGCAGGCCGCCGTCCTCGGGAATGCGCCCGCAAGAGAGGGCGAGTTCGTGATCGTGCCGCCGATCCTCGGCGGTGACGCCGGCTGAGCCGACACAGCCAAGGCGATCGACCCACCGATGGACACCGACCTGACGCGCCTCCTTGCCCGCGAAATGGCCGCCCTCCTCCGGAGCGGCGAGACGACGTCGCGAGCGCTCGCCGAGGCCCACCTCGAGGTCGCCCAGCGCCAGAACCACGCCCTCAACGCGTGGCTCGTCATCGATCGCGAGGGGGCGCTCCGCCAGGCCGACGCGGCCGACGCCGTGCTGGCGAGCGCCCGACGAGATGGCCCCGCCGCGCTCGTGGCGCTCCATCCGCTCCACGGGATCCCGGTCGGCCTGAAGGACCTCATCTGCGTCGAGGGCGGTCAGTGCACCGCCGGCTCGCGGATTCTCGCCGGCTACAGGGCGCCCTACGACGCCCACATCGTCGAGCGGCTGCGCGCCGCCGGGGCGGTCTTCCTCGGCAAGACGAACATGGACGAGTTCGCGATGGGCTCGTCGAACGAGTATTCCGCCTACGGCCCGGTCAGCAACCCCTGGGACCTCGACACCGTGCCCGGTGGCTCGAGCGGCGGCTCGGCGGCGGCCGTTGCCGCGTACCACGTCCCGCTGAGCCTCGGCACGGACACGGGCGGCTCAATCCGCCAACCGGCGGCGCTGTGCGGCGTCGTCGGGATGAAGCCGACCTACGGCCGGGTGAGCCGCTACGGGATCGTGGCCTTCGCCAGCTCGCTCGACCAGATCGGGCCCTTCGCCCGGGACGTGCGCGATGCGGCCGCGCTCCTCCACGCCGTGGCCGGCCGCGACGCCCGCGATTCGACGTCGGCGCCGGTACCCGTGGAGGACGAGCTGCTCCACCTGCCGGACGGCGACGACGAGGCCGTCGCCTGGCTGCGCGGGAAGCGGCTCGGGCTGCCGCGCGAGTACTTCGTGGCCGGCATGGACCCCGACGTCGAGCGCCGGATCCACGAGAGCGTCACCTTCCTGGTCGATGCCGGGGCGGCGGTCGAGGAGGTCAGCCTGCCCCACACGGACTATGGCCTCGCGACGTACTACATCGTGGCGCCGGCCGAGGCCTCGGCCAACCTCGCCCGCTACGACGGCGTTCGCTACGGGCTCTCCCGGCGCCTCGAGGGCGGCGACTTCATCGCCGACTACCTGGCGACCAGGGGCGAGGGCTTCGGGGCGGAGGTGAAGCGCCGGGTGATGCTCGGGACGTACGCCCTGTCGGCGGGGTACTACGACGCCTTCTACCTGAAGGCCCAGAAGGTTCGGACGCTCATCAAGCGCGACTTCGACGAGATCTTCGCCTCGGGCATCGATGCCCTCGTTGCGCCGACCTCGCCGTCGGTTGCCTTCCGCTTCGGGGCGAAGACCTCGGACCCGGTGGCGATGTACCTGGCCGACGCCTGCACCCTGCCGGTGAACATGGCCGGGCTGCCCGGGATCTCGATCCCGTGCGGGCTGTCCGAAGGGCTGCCGGTCGGGCTGCAGCTCATCGGGCCGGCCTGGAGCGAGCTCATGCTCTTCCGCGCCGCGCGGGCGTTCGAGGGCCTCACGGCCGCGGCGACCTGGCGCGGCCTGGAGCCGGCGCAGCTCGCCGAGGCGGACGATCCGGCCGGGCCGACGCCGGCCGAGCGCGCTGCCGCGCTGGCTGGATCGGCGTAGGTCGTCGTCTGCGCCTGCGCCGCTGGAGCCGGGTGGCGAACTTCGCCTCGAGAATCGCGAACCGCTCGCCCCATGGGCAGTATCCAACCCCTCGGCCACGGCGCGGGATTTCTGGTGCGTTACTGCCCAGCCCACGAGCACTGGCCCGTCCCGGACGTCGCCGGCGTCGCCCGGGCGGCTGCCCGTTGGATAGCGCCCAGGGGATGAGCGTATCGCGCGAAGCGCCGGCAGCCCGATGCCGGGTCGGTCAAGCCGCCGAGAACGGGCGGGTCGGCCCTGTCCGTGGTGGACGGAACGGTCCACGATGTGCGGCCGGAGGTGTTCCATGATCAAACGAATCGTCGTCGGATCGGCGATCGCGGCAGGCAGCTGGGCTGCCTACGCCGCCGCCAGGCAGTGGTACAGGACGTGGGGGATCGATCCCGCGGAGGCCGAGAAGGTCCTGCCGGGCGACGAGCTCGTTGCCGAGCCGACCGCGTGTGACACGCGCGGGATCACGATCGACGCCCCGCCGGAGGCCG
>MGOD01000043.1:78723-103342 GCA_001795245.1 Chloroflexi bacterium RBG_16_70_13 | reverse complement strand
CTGGTACAGCTACGACGCCATCGACATGAAGGGCGCGAGCTCGGACGCCATCCTGCCCGAGCACCAGTCCATCGCGGTCGGGGACATCGTGCCGACCGATCCCGGCGGCGGCTTCGTCGTGAAGGTCGTGGAGCCCGGGCAGGCGCTCGTCCTCTACATCGACCCGGAGGTCCTCGCGACGCGGAAGGAGGCGCCGGTTCCCGCGACCCAGGCGCCCGGCCTGGCGGTCTCGGGACGGTTCCTCGAGACGGCGACGCCGCCCCAGTTCACCGCGGCCTGGATCTTCGCCCTCGAGCCGCTCGACGGTGGGCGGACCCGGCTCATCGAGCGGTTCCGGGTCCGGATGGACGGCGGCACGCCGGCATCGCGCTTCCTGGCCCCGGTCCTCGGCTTCGGCGTCTTCGTCATGACCCAGCGCCAGATGCTCGGCATCAAGGCCCGGGCGGAGAAGCTCACCCGCGACCGGGCGGCGCTCCATCGCGACGTCGATGCCGTCGTCGAGCAGGCGATGGCCACCGAGGCGGCCCCCGCCGACTGATCCGGCGCTGCGAAGTGCGCCTCGGCCGTGATTCTCAGTCAACAATCGCGGGCCGAGGGAGCCCACGTGCGCTGCGGTCGGTGTCCTCGATGCGTCTTGACGACCCAGGGTCACGGACGGGCTCGGAGCGCGCCGTTGAGGGCCACTTGGGCCGCCTGGACCTGCGGAACGTGACCCTAGGTCACACCAGCGGGTGTGGGTCCGGTGGGCGGCGTCGGCGGGTCATCGGGGCCACAGCACCAGGAACGCCGGCATCGATATCGTACGCTTCATGCCATGGCACCAGAGCACACGCCGGGGCTCCGCTCGTTCATCGAGCAGAACCTCGGGATCACGCTCGACTCCGAGCTCGTCGGTCGACTCGAGAAGGGCCTCGGCACGACCATCGACGACGATCCGGCCCGGTGGCGCGACGTCGAGCGGAATCTGGCTGCGGCGGCGGGCGAGGAGCCGGACGACTCCGCGACGGTCCAGCCGGTACTCGAGCAGCTCCTCGACGAGGCGAGCAATGGGCAGCCTTCCGCGCCGCTCGTGTGCCTGCCCCACTGGACGCCGGGTCAGCGGGCGATCGTTGCGACTCGGGTCATCCAGGGCGAGATCGATAACGGGGGCGCGCCCGCTGTCTTCTACAACGCGGTCGACAGTCTGCTGCCCGATGCCATTGATGGGTTTCGGCTCCTCGGTCTCGAGGAGCACGCCGACGCACTCGCCGATCTCGTTGCGTCAGGCCTGAGCGAGGATTCACCCGACCGAGCTGACGACGCCTTTCATGAGGCTTGGTTCAGCCTGCCCGACGCGGAGCCTGATCGAGCTGCGTACATCCGAGCCCACCCAGAGGAGTTCCCGGGGTGACCGTCGAGTCGACCCGCCCGCCGCTTGCCGAGCGGGCACTGTCTGAACGCGTCCTGGCGGTGCCGCCGTCGGGGATCCGGAAGTTCTTCGACATCCTGGCGACGATGGACGACGTCATCAGCCTCGGGGTGGGGGAGCCCGACTTCGACACCCCCCGCCACATCATCGAGGCCGGCGTTGAATCTCTGCGCGAGGGCCGCACGCACTACACCTCCAACTACGGCACCGTCGAGCTTCGCCAGGCGCTCCATCGCCACCTCGAGCGGCGCTACGGCGTGAGCTACGACCCGGCGCGGGAGCTCCTCGTCACCGTCGGCGCGTCCGAGGCGGTCGACCTCGCCCTCCGGGCGACCTGCGATCCGGGCGACGAGGTGATCCTCCATGAGCCGTCGTACGTCGCGTACGTGCCGGCGATCGTGTTCGCCGGCGGCACGGCCGTCCACGTCGCCACCCGGTTCGAGGACGATTTCGCGATCGACCCCGTGGCCGTCGAGGCGGCGATCACGCCGCGGACGAAGGCCCTCTTCCTGGGCTACCCGTGCAACCCGACCGGCGCCGTCCTGCCGCCCGAGGTCCAGGACGCTTTGGCCGAGATCGCGGTTCGTCACGACCTCCTCGTCTACAGCGACGAGATCTACGACCGACTCGCCTACGGCTCGTACACCCACCGGGCGATGTCGTCGCTGCCGGGCATGCGGGAGCGGACGATCCTCATGGGCGGCTTCTCGAAGGCCTACGCCATGACCGGCTGGCGGGTCGGCTGGCTGGCGGCCCCGGCGGGGATCCTCGAGGGAATCGTCAAGGTCCACCAGTACGGGATCATGTCGGCCCCGACCGTCGCCCAGGATGCCGCTCTCGTTGCCCTCGAGGAGGGCGAGCCGGACGTCGTCGCCATGCTCGCCGAGTATGACCGGCGCCGGCGGCTCGTCGTCGATGGCTTCAACGCCATCGGCCTCGATACGTTCGAGCCACGGGGTGCCTTCTACGCCTTCCCCCGGATCACCTCGACCGGCCTGGACTCCGAGACGTTCGCCGAGCGGCTGCTCGCCGAGGAGCACGTCGCGGTCGTCCCGGGTGGAGCCTTCGGGCCATCGGGCGAGGGCCACGTCCGCGCCTGCTACGCCACGAGCTACGAACAGCTCGAGGAGGCACTCGTGCGCATCGGGAGGTTCGTCGCGCGCTGCCGGAGCGCGGCGTGAGCGCGACGGCGGCAACCGATCGCCTGGCCGGGATCGTCGAGAACTGGGAGCCGGTCATCGGGATCGAGGTCCACGGCCAGCTGCGGACGGCCTCGAAGATGTTCTGCGGCTGCTCCACCGCCTATGACGGCGCCGCGCCGAACAGCCACACCTGCCCGGTCTGCCTGGGTCTGCCCGGCGCCCTGCCGGTCATCAACCGCCGGGCCGTGGAGCTTGTCCTCGCGACGGGCGCGGCGATCGGCGCGCGGACGCCGGAGCACACCCGCTGGGACCGCAAGAACTACTTCTACCCGGACCTGCCGAAGGGCTACCAGATCAGCCAGTACGACCTGCCGCTCGCCGCCGCCGGCGAGCTGACGATCGACACGAGCGACGGCCCGTTCACGATCCGGATCACCCGGGCCCACCTCGAGGAGGACACGGCCAAGCTCGTCCATGCCCCGGGACCCGGCGGGGAGCGGATCAGCCTCGTTGACTTCAATCGCTCGGGCGTGCCACTCATGGAGATCGTGACCGAGCCCGACGTCCGGAGCGCCGAGCAGGCCCGCCGCTACGCCGAGGAGCTCCAGCTCCTGGTCCGGACGATCGGGGCCTCGGACGCCGACATGGAGCGCGGCCAGATGCGGGTCGAGGCCAACGTCTCGCTCCGTCGGCGGGGGACGGAAGCGTTCGGGACCAAGGTCGAGGTCAAGAACATGAACTCGTTCCGGAGCGTGGAGCGGGCGATCAATTTCGAGATCGAGCGACAGGCGGCCGCGCTCGATGCCGGCGAGCCGCTCGTCCAGGAGACCCGTGGCTGGTCCGACGAGCGCGGCGAGACCTACCGGATGCGGGTCAAGGAGACCTCCGACGACTACCGCTACTTCCCCGAGCCGGACCTGCCGCCGCTGCGGGTCGACGCCGCGTGGCTCGCCGAGATCAGGTCGGCGCTGCCGGAGCTGCCGGCTGAGCGGCGGCGTCGCTACGGCACCCTCGGGCTTGCGCAGGGCGTGGCGGGGACAATCGTCGCCAACAACGACCTCGTTACGGCCTTTGAAGGAGCACTCGCGGCTCGACCCGAACTGCGCCCGGTGGACGTAGGCCGGTGGGTGACGCAGGAATACGCAGCCGCGTCGAACACGAGGATCGATCGCTCACAACAGGGCTTCGTTGGCAACTCGACGGGCCAGGGGCTCGCGGACCTCATCGCGGAGCAGGGCAAAGGCACGATTTCACTCGCGAACGCGCGTGAGGTGCTGTCGCTGCACATCGAAACTGGCACCCCGACGTCGGCCATCATCGAACAAGAGGGCTTCCGCCAGATCTCGGATGCCGGGGCGCTCGGCGAGATCGTGGACGAGGTCATCGCCGCGAACCCGGGCGCGGTTGCGGACGTCCGGGCCGGCAAGGCCCAGGCGATCGGCTTCCTCGTCGGGGCGGTGATGAAAGAGACGCGCGGCCAGGCCAACGCCGCGGTCGTCCAGGCGGCGCTTCGGGAGCGCCTCGCGGCGGGAGGGTGACTGATGGGGAGCCTCAACGTCGTCCTCTGGATCGCCGGGGTCGCCCTCATCGGCCTCGGGTACCTCCGGGCCCGGGAGCCCTGGCGGCGCTACCGGGCACTCAAGGAGCAGGACGCGAACGTCGCCCGCTACGAGGCCTGGCGGGGCGGGCTCCGCGATTCGGGGCCGACCGGCGCTTCGGTCGCCATGGACGTGCTCCGGCGACAGGCCCGCAACGGGGCCGTTATCGCCGGAATCGGCTTCGTCCTCGTCTTCGCCGGCTTCGCGCTCCCCTAGACTGACCGGGCGGTCACGGAGCCGCGGGCGGCCGAGCGGCCACCTCGAACGAGTCCCACCAGCGCGAGGTCCCGATGCGGGAACGAACGGACGGGCGTGGCTTCGCCACCCGGGCCATCCATGCCGGCGAGCGGCCCGACCCGACGACCCGGGCCCACAAGCCGCCGATCTACGCGACCTCGACGTTCTCGTTCGACACGGCCGCCGAGAAGGAGGACGCCGTCGACCGGGCGCTGGCCTGGGAGCCGGGGGCGTACTTCTACTCGCGGACGGGCAACCCGACGAACCGGGCGCTCGAGGAGAAGGTCGCCGCGCTCGAGGGCGCCGAGGACTCGATCGTCTCGTCGTCGGGCATGGCGGCCGTGTCGTCGACGCTGCTCACCCACCTCGAGGCCGGCGATCACGTCGTCGTCGGCGACGAGCTGTTCGTGATCACCGAGGTCCTCCTCGGCGACGACTTCCCGCGCCGAGGCATCGGGGTCACGCGCGTCGACATCACCGATCTCGCCGCTGTCGAGGCGGCGATCACGCCGCAGACGAAGGTCCTCTTCTTCGAGACCTCGACGAACCCGCGCCTGCGCGTCCCCGACATCGACGCCCTGGCCGAGCTCGGCCATGGCCACGGGCTGATCGTCATCGCCGACAACACCTTCCTCGGGCCGGCCCTCCTCCGCCCGATCGAGCACGGGTCGGACATGGTCGTCCACGCCGCGACGAAGTACCTCTCCGGGCATGGCGACGTCGTGTCGGGGGTCGTGTCCGGCCCCAAGGCCCTCCTCGACCCGATTCGGAAGCTGACTGACGCCCTCGGCCAGGCGGCCAGCCCGTTCGCCAGCTTCCTCGTCATGCGCGGCATCCGAACCCTGCCGCTCCGTTCGCGGGCCGCCTCCTACAACGCCGTCCAGCTCGCGACCTGGCTGGAGGCCCAGCCGGCCGTCGACTGGGTCCGCTACCCGGGCCTCGCCTCGCACCCCGACCACGACGTGGCGACCAGGCTCATCGAGGGCCCGGGCGGGGCGATGCTGACGTTCCAGCCCCGCGGCGGGATCACCGGCATGGCCGCCTTCACGGACCACCTCCGCCTCTGCGACATCGGGGTCAGCCTCGGCGACATCTGCACCCTTGTCTACCCGCGGCCGAAGCAGGGCGGGATGGTCCGAGTGTCCGTCGGATGCGAGGACGTCGACGACCTCCTCGAGGACTTCGCCCTCGGCCTCTCGTACGTCCGCTGAGACGACCCGGGCCGGGCGGGTCGGTCAGCTCCGGCCCAGTTCCGCGGCCGCGGCCATCGCCGCCCCGATCGTCAGGTCGACACGCCGGGTGACCTCGTCCTCGGGCGGTCGGAACCAGGCCTCGTCGCCGCTGGCCCGGACCCCCTCCGCCTGCGACGGATCGGCGATGACGTCGGAGACGGTCAGGATGGAGCCCGCCCGGACGGGCCGGCCCTTCGCCCGCTCCCGCATCGCGAGAAGGTAGAGCGCCGCCGTCTCCATCTCGGCCGACAGGTAGCCGCGCCGGCCCCAGCGGACGACGCCGTCGGGGTGCGGGTCGTAGAAGACGTCGGAGGTGACGACCGGACCCACGTGAACCGTCAGCCCGGCCGCCTCGGCGGCCCGCCGCAGGGCCAGGACGACCGCGAGGTCGGCGGTCGGGGCGGTCGGCTCACCGCCGCCGAGGACCACGCCGATCCCCGAGGCCGAGGCGGCGGCAAGGGCCACGACCACGTCGCCGATCTGCGTCCCGGAGAAGCCGCCGGTCGTCCCGACCCGGATGAACGTCGTGACGCCCAGCATGAGCAGCTCCTCGACGACGATCGAGGTCGTGGGCGTTCCCATCATCGTGGTCTGGACGCTGACCGGGACGCCGTCGACCCTCCCCGTGTAGCCGAGCAGGCCTCGGTGGGCCGAGACGAGCCGGCTCGCCTCGAGGCCGCCGTCAAAGCGGGCCGCGATTCGCGTCGCCCGGTTGGGATCGCCGGGCAGGAGGACCACCGGGGCGTAGTCGCCGGGCTCGGCGTGGAGGTGGATCTGGGGCATCGGGGTCTCCTTCAGGTCGTGCGAAGGCTGGTCGGAAGTGCGTCGGTGGCCGGCGTGAGATAGGCGTCGTCGGGGAGCGGTCGCACCCAGCCCGTGACCAGCGCGCCACCGGCCTTGCCACGCTCGATCGCCCGGTCGATGTCCCGGCTCCGGAACAGCTCGTCGAGGAACCAGGCGATGAAGGCGTCGCCGCAGCCGAGGGTCGTGCCGGCCACCTCGACCGGGGTCACCTCGTACCGCCGCTCGCTCGGCCCGGACCGTCCGTCGAAGACGCGGATGGCCCGCGAGCCCATCGTCACGACGAGCAGCCGGCGCAGTGCGAAGGCGACGTCGCGCATCCCCCGAACCTCGGACGCGTCGGCATCGCCGGGCCAACCGATGAAGCCGAGATCGACGCGACCCATCGTCGCCGCCAGGCGCTCGAGGTCGTAGTGCCGAAAGCCGAGGAAGTCGGCCGAGACCTCGAGGTGGGCAAGGACGCCCTCGCCGCCGAGGCGAGCGAGCTCGGCGACGGCTCCCTCCGTGAGGACGACGTGGAGGCGGCGGGCCGCCGCGAGGGTCGATCGCTCAGCGGGCGTGGTCCGGAAGCCGTCCCAGGCGCCCGCTACGAAGTTCTGCATGTCCGGCTGGCGATCGGGCCGGATCGCGATGTCGATCGACGACGACCGGCCGGGGGCGACGACCGCATCCCCGACCGCCGCGATCGCATGGCGGTCGAGGAAGGCGAGGATTGGCCCGCCGTCGTCGGCGCCGACGCGAGTCACGACCCCGAATGGGCGTTCAAGGTTCCGCCAGTGCCAGGCCATGTTGAGGATGCCGCCCCCCGGCAGCACGACGGCCGAGCCGAGGTACCGGTCGAGGCTGATCGTCCCGAGGAGCAGCGTCTCCGCGGCCCCGCGGGGCGCTCCGTCGGTCACAGGCCGGCGAGAGGGTCGGCCCGGCCCGGCCCGAGGGCCAGGAACCGGTCGTAGCGGACCTCGATGACCTTGCTCATCTGCCAGAAGGCCTCGACCGAGAGGTGGGCGCAGCCCTCGAGGTGGTACCACTCCTGGCGGCCCGGGAGGGTCGCGATCAGGTCCGGGTCGTGGACCGGCACGACCGCCGGGCTGAGGGCATAGCCGGGCGAATCGGGCTCCCGGATCTGGAGGAGATGGTCGCCGCCGAAGCCGTACGCCCGGGGCACGCGATGCCTGCGACCCGTGCCGAGATCGACGAGATCGGCGTCACCGGGCTCGGTCGGCCGGACCTCCGGCCACGCTGGATCGTCGGCGAGCGCGGCGATGACGCGCCGGACGGCGACATCCTGGTAGTGGTTGGAGGGCGTCGCGGGCTGACCGTAGGAATCCGAGAAGACGTTCGCGACTTCGTCGTCGTAGACGTTGCCGCACGTTCCGGCGAGAAAGGCCACGAGGGGCCGGCGGTCGCGGAGGAAGGCCTGGTAGGCGGCCTCGTACTCCAGGATTGCCTCGGCCGGCGGGACGATCCGTCCCCGCACGAAATGGCCGATCCGCCAGCCGTCGGCGCCGAAGCGCGCGTCGAGCAGACTCCGCCAGCGGGCCTTCTCCCGGCCCGCGAAGCCCGGCGCGCCGATGGGGATCCACGTCTCTCCGAGCGCCTCGAGCGCGGGGCCGGGCAGGGTCGTCCACCAGTCGGATCGGTCCACGTCCCTCAGCGCCTCCTGGCCGGGCGACGGTAACGGCCGGCGATCACAGGCGGGCCGCCTCGATCGCAAGGCAGCGGTCCATGACGACCGCGAGCCCACCGGCCGCCGCGATCTCGCCGGCCTCCCGGCTGGCGATCCCGAGCTGGAGCCAGAGGCAGGTCGCGCCGACCGCCACGGCCTCGCGGGCGTGAGCCGGGCAGGCCTCAGCCCGGCGGAAGACGTCGACGAGATCGATCGGTCCGGTCGCCTCGACCGCCGCGGCGAGGGTTGGATAGCAGTTCAGGCCTTCGACAAGCGTCGCCGCCGGGTTCACCGGGACGACATCGAAGCCGAGCCCCACGAGGTCCCGGAGGACGCCGTTCGACGGCCGCCAAGGTTCTGGTGAGGCGCCGATGACGGCGATCCGCGGTCGCGTCGAGAGGTAAGCGCGGATCCCTGCGCCCCCGAGCAGCGGGACCCCGGGGCGGCCCTCGTGAAGATCGAGGAGGTCGGCCAGCCGGTGGGCGCCGGCGCGGTCGATCGTCATCGTTCGGTCATCCCTCTGACGGGTCGCCGGGACCCCTTCCAGCGCGGCCTCCGACGGTGCAAGATAGCGGTCCGCAGACCCATGTGAGCGTCGACGCGCCAGCGTCGGGTAGCGTATTCTGCGCCGGACGATCGGCATGCCGTGAACAGGCGTGCCGGACTGACATTTGGAGGAGGATCTACGTTGCGCATCTCCACGCGGCTGCTCGCGCTCGGCGCGACCGCAGCCATCGCCTTCGCGGCGTGTGGGCCCGGGGCGAGCCCGTCCCCAACCGGCGCCACCCCGACCGCGACGCCCGCGGGCTCGGAGGAGCCCACGCCGACCGAGGCGCCGACGGCCAAGACCACCGTGGCCTGCGTGGCCTTTGACACGGGCGGCCTCGGCGACCGCAACTTCAACGACCTCGCAAAGAAGGGCCTCGATGACGCGGAGGCGGCCGGCTTCACGACGCACTTCAGCGAGGCGCAGGGCGCGACCGACTACGCGGCGAACATCACCCGCCTCGTCGACCAGGGTTGTACGGCGATCGTGACCGTCGGCTTCCTCCAGGGCGATGCCACGGCCGCCGCGACCGAGCTCTACCCCGATCTCGCGTTCGCCCAGGTCGACACGGCCTGGAACCTGTGCGGACCGGACTTCACCTGCGGCAACGAGGATGACACCCCGCATCCGGCGAACTTCACGGGTCTCGACTACCACATCGACCAGGCGGCGATGCTCGCCGGCTATCTGGCGGCCGGGTACACGAAGACCGGGAAGATCGGCACCTACGGCGGCCAGCAGTTCCCGGGCGTCACCCGTTTCATGGACGGCATGTACGCCGGCATCGCCCGTTACAACGAGGTTCACAGCACCACCGTCGAGCTCCTCGGCTGGGACGGCGACTCGAGCGGGACGTTCGTCGGCGGCGACAACCCCTGGAACGACCCGGCCAAGGGCGAGCAGCTCGCCCAGACGCTCATCGATCAGGGCGTCGACATCGTCCATCCGGTCGCCGGCGCCACCGGCAACGGCTCGATCAAGGCGATGAACGACAACGGCCTGTGGGCGATCGGCGTCGACACAGACCAGTACATCAGCTTGGGCGCGCCCACCAATGCGGCCCTGCTGACGTCGGCCCAGAAGGCCATCGACGTCTCGGTCCTCGACTTCTTCAACCAGGTCGAGGGCGGGTACCTTGGCGGTACGGACTACGCCGGGATCCTCGCCAACGACGGCGTGCTGCTCTCGCCGTACCACGACTACGAGGACGACATCTCGGCCGAGCTCAAGGCCGAGATCGAGGAACTCCGGGGAATGATCGTCAGCGGCCAGATCTCCGTCTGCGAGTACCTCGCCCGCGGCTGCGACTGACATCCAGCCGCAGAACTAGCGCCCCATCTTCGCCCCCGGCCCGCACTCGCGGGCCGGGGGCGGGTTCCATCCCTGAGCTGAGGGCAGCCCCGCGATGCGGCTCGAACTTCGCGAGATCACGAAGCGGTTCCCGGGCGTCCTGGCCAACGACAGGATCTCGATCTCGGTCGACAAGGGCCAGGTCCTGGGCCTGCTCGGTGAGAACGGCGCCGGCAAGACGACGCTGATGAACATCCTGTCCGGCCTGTACAAGCCGGACTCGGGCGAGATCCTCGTCGACGACCAGCCTCGGGTCTTCAGTGACCCGCACGCCGCGATCGCGGCCGGCGTCGGGATGGTCCATCAGCATTTCATGCTCGTCCCGGTCTTCGACGTCGTCGAGGCGGTGGCCCTCGGTGCAGAGACGGTCCGCGGCCCCCTTCACACCTTCGATCGAGCCGCCGCGCGCCGTCGCATCGTCGAGCTGTCTGAGCGGTACAAGCTCAACGTCAATCCCGATCTGAAGATCGAGACCCTGCCGGTCGGCGTTCGGCAGCGTGTCGAGATCCTGAAAGCCCTCTACCGCCAGAGCGACATCCTCGTCCTCGACGAGCCGAGCGCGGTCCTGACCCCGAGCGAGACCGAGGAGCTCTTCGGGATCATCCGGTCGCTGGCTGCGTCGGGCACGACCGTCATCTTCATCACCCACAAGCTCAACGAAGTGATCGAGGTCGCAGACAAGATCGTGGTCCTCCGGCGCGGCCGGGTCGCCGGAACGGCGGACCCTAAGACGGCGACGCGCCAGGAGCTTGCGAACTTGATGGTCGGCCGTGACGTCGAGCTGATCGTTCCGAAGGGGCCCGCGAAGCCGGGCGACGTGGTCCTCAACATCAAGGACCTCGTAGTCCGAGACGATCGCCTGGAGCTGGCCGTCAAGAGCGTCGACCTGGACGTCCGGGCCGGCGAGATCCTCGCGATCGCCGGCGTTCAGGGTAACGGCCAGACCGAGCTCGTCGAGGCGATCACCGGGCTTCGGACGATCGACTCCGGCGAGATCACGATCGGCGGTCGGCATGTCGAGAAGGCCACCCCTCGGCAGGTCTCCGACCTGGGTGTCGCGCACATCCCGGAGGACCGCGGCCGGGACGGCCTCATCGCCTTCATGAGCGTCGCCGAGAACTACATCCTCGACACCTACCATCGCCAGCCGTACAGCCGTCGCGGCGTCTTCGACCTCAAGGCCGTGGACGAGCGCGCAACCCAGGGGGTCAGGGACTTCGACATCCGGACGCCGTCGATCCGGACGCTGGTGACGGCGCTGTCCGGCGGCAACCAGCAGAAGGTGGTGGTGGCGCGCGAGTTCTCGGTGCCCGTCCAGCTTGTCATCGCCGCCCAGCCGACGCGCGGCCTCGACGTCGGCTCGATCGAGTACATCCATCGCCGGATCGTTGAGCAGCGCGACGCCGGTGCGGCGATCGTCATCGTGAGCACGGAGCTCGACGAGGTCCTGGCCGTCGGCGACCGGATCGCGGTCATGTTCGACGGCCGGATCGTGGGGATCCTGAGCGGCGACGACGCGACTCTCGAGAATCTCGGCCTGCTCATGGGCGGCGCGAAGTTCGGTGAGGGCACGGCCGCGTGAAGTCGCTGAGGAGCCTCCTGCGGCGGGCCATCGTCCCGAGCCTGGCCGTGGTGACGGCGCTGCTGCTCGGCGCGGTCGTGATCATTCTCACCGACTTCGAAAACCTGTCGCGGATCGGGACCGACCCGCTCGGAGCCATCGGCGCGGCGGTCGGCGGCGTCTTCAACGGCTATGGCGCGATGCTCACCGGCGCGTTCGGAGACCCGGAGCGGATCAGGTTGGCGTTCGAGAACCCGAGCGACCGAACCATCGCCACGGCGATCCGGCCGATCACCGAGACGCTCGTCGCGGCCACGCCGCTCATCTTCGTGGGCCTCGCCGTCGCGATCTCATTCCGGACGGGCATGTTCAACATCGGCGGCGACGGCCAGCTGATCGTGGGCGCTCTGGGGGCGACGATCGTCGGGGTCGGACTCCAGACCTCGGGCCTGCCGTCGCTCGTGATCCTCGTCATCGCGATCGCCGCGTCGGTCGTGTTCGGCGGCTTGTGGGGCTTCATCCCCGGGTTCCTCAAGGCCCGGACGGGCGCCCACGAGGTCATCACCACGATCATGCTCAACTACATCGGGGCGCAGGTCGTGCTGTTCGCGCTGCTCGGGCCGGCCCTTCGGGCTCCAGGCAGCTCGCAGCCGATCTCGAAGAACATGTCGGCCTGGGTCGACGTCCCCTCGATCATCAGCCTCCCGGCGATCCGGCTCGACTACGGCTTCGTCGCCGCCATGGTCATGGCGGCGGCCGTGTCGCTTCTGCTGTTCCGGACGACGAAGGGCTACGAGCTCCGGGCAGCCGGCTTCAACATGACCGCGGCCCGGTACGCCGGGATGAGCGCCGGCGGCTCGATGATGCTCGGGATGACCCTGTCCGGCGGGCTCGCGGGGATGGGCGGTGGGTTCCTCGTCATCGGGGCTACCGGCCAGCTCACGAACGACCTGTCCGGTGGCATCGGCTTCAACGCCATCGCGCTGGCCCTGCTCGCCGGCCTTCGCCCGAGCGGCGTCGTCGCGGCCGGGCTCCTGTTCGGGGCGCTCACGACCGGCGGCAAGGTCATGGGAATCCAGTCCGGGATCCCGTTCGACCTGCTGTTCTTCATCATGGCCATGGTCATCATGTTCGTGGCCGCTCCCGGCCTCATCCGCTCGATCTGGCGGGTCCGGGTGCCCAAACCCGCACCAGAGGTCGCCTCGGTGGCGCCGACCGCGCCGGCGGAGCCGGTATGAGCGCGGCCGTCGCGAGCCCCCTGCCTCATGGCGAGGGCCTGGCGGCCCGGCGCGCCCTACGCGATGCCCGGATCAGAGGGGCGACCTTCCTCGCCCTCGGCGTCGCCTCCTTCTACTTCGCGTCCAGCTCCTTCCAGACCCCTGCGATCTTCGGCTTCCGGATCTACACCACGGGTCGGGAGACGTTCGAGGTCGCGACCAGCGTCGGCCTGTTGTGGATGATCGCCGGTCTCGCCGCGGCGCTGGTCGGGGCCCTCCAGCTGTGGCGCGGCGCCACGTTCCGGTGGCGGCCGTGGCTGCTCGTCCTCCTCGCGCCGTACGTCACGGTGATCCTCGGCGCACTGCTCAACGGCACGACGGCAAACCTCACCCGTGTCTTGAGCGGCAGCTTCGAGCTGGCCACCCCGCTCACGCTCGGCGCCCTGGCCGGCATCCTGTCCGAGCGCAGCGGGATGTTCAACATCGCCCTCGAGGGCAAGATGCTCATCGGGGCGTGCGTCTCCGTGGTCGTCGGGAGCGTCGTCCTCGGGGCCACCGGGAACATGTTCGCGGCCACCGTTGCCGGCGTCTCCGCGGCAATGATCGCGGGCGGCCTCCTCGGCCTCCTCCTGGCCTGGCTCGGGATCCGTCACCGGGTCGACCAGATCATCGCCGGGACGGTCATCAACATCGGCGCGGTCGGGATCACGAACTTCCTGTTCCTGCGCGTCCTCGGCAGTAGCCCCGAGCTCAACACGCCGCCCAACGTCTCGGCCATGCAGCTGCCGTTCCTGTCCGAAATCCCGGTGCTCGGGCCGCTGCTGTTCTCCCTCCGGCCGTACGTCTACCTCAGCATCATCCTCGTCCTCGTCCTGACCTACCTCATCTACCGGACGAGGTGGGGCCTGCGGCTCCGGGCGTCAGGCGAGAAGCCGGCCGCGGCCGGGACGGTCGGCATCAACGTCCTGCAGATCCGCTACCGGGCGCTGCTCTTTGCGGGCCTGATCTGCGGCCTTGCCGGGTCGTACCTGCCACTCGCGACAGCCGGCAGCTTCCAGATGCAGATGACCGCGGGGAAGGGCTTCATCGCCCTGGCCGCGATGATCTTCGGCGCCTGGCACCCGATCGGCGCGTTCGCTGCCGCGCTCGTCTTCGGCTTCGCCGACTCGGCCCAGGCGCTGCTCTCGATCCTCGGGGCCCAGGTTCCACCGCAGCTCCTCAACAGCGTCCCGTACGTCGTGACCATCGTTGTCGTCGCCGGCGTGGTGGGCCGGGTCCGCGGCCCGGCGTCGGCCGGGCAACCCTACGAGCAGGGCTAACGGGTGGCGTTCGGCCTGACCGAAGGCGACCGCATCGTCGCCAGCCCAACGTTCTTCCCGGTGCCGGCGGTGGTGCGCTCGGCTCCCCTCGGGACCGTCGAGCGGCCGCTCCCGCTCATCATCGACAGCGACCCGGGCCTCGACGACGCGCTCGCCATCGGCCTCGCCATCGCCCGCCCGGAGCTCGACCTGCTGGCCGTGACGACCGTCGGCGGAAACGCCGACGTCCGCCACTGCACCGAGAACGCGCTCCGGCTCCTCGAGGTCTACGGCCGGCCGGACATCCCGGTCGCCGAGGGCGCGGCCGGTCCGTTGACCGGAGAGGTCGTCCGGGCGACCGCGATCCACGGCGAGGGCGGCATCGGGCGGACGGTCCTGCCGCCGTCCACGGCAGCGCCCCGGCCGGAAGGCGCGGTCGAGCTCATCGCCCGGCTCCTCCGCGAGGCGTCCCTCCCCGTCGCCATCGCGCCGATCGGCCCGCTCACGAACATCGCCCTCCTGCTCCGTCTCCATCCCGGCCTTGCCGAGCGGATCGCCCATCTCTCGATCATGGGCGGCTCGATCGGGGAGGGGAACACCACGATCTCGGCCGAGTTCAACATCTACGCCGATCCCGAGGCGGCCGAGATCGTCTTCCGGTCGGGCATCCCGATGACGATGATGGGCCTCGACGTGACCCACATGGCGACCCTCGACGCGGCGGCCGCGGCGCGGCTCCGGGCGACCGGCACGGCTTCCGCGGCGATCGCCGCCGAGCTCGTCGAGTTCGCCATCGAGCGTGTCGGCCAGTGGTATGGGGGAACCACGACCGCGATCCATGACGCGGTCGCCGTGGCCCACCTCGCGATCGAGGATCTCGTCGCCGTCGCCCGCTACAACGTCCGGGTCGATACGACGGACGGCCCGGCCCGGGGCCGGACGGTCTGCGAGGGCCTGGCCCACCGGATGCGCCGCCAGGGGCTCGAGCCGAACGCGGACGTCGGCATCAGGATCGAGCGCGAGCGGTTCGAGGGGATCCTCGTCGATGCCTTCGGGCGGCTGCCCTAGGATCCGGCCACGAGGCGCGGCGTCGGTGCCCACCTGGCCGTCGGAGGGACGCTGCTCGCCATCCTCGCCGGCTGCGGGACCGCGACGTCCTCGGCCCCGGCGCCGGCAAGCGTCCCCGGAACCGCGGCGACGAGCCCGGCTCCAGGCGCTGCGAGCCGGGACCCGTCGGCTGTGACCGGCGATGTCCTCCGCTACGTCGCCCTCGGCGATTCCTACACGATCGGGACTTCGGTCGGCGCCCACGAGCGCTGGCCGGATCAGCTGGTGGCAGCGCTCGGCCCCGCGCCGCCGACAGTCGGGCTGGTCGCCAACCTGGCCGTCAACGGCTTCACCTCGGCCGACGTCATCGCTGTCGAATTGCCGGCCCTCGATGGGCTTGAACCGGACTTCGTGACGGTCCTGATCGGTGTCAACGACGTCGTCCAGGGCGTCCCCGAGGCGACCTATCGGCGCAACGTCGGGGGCATCCTCGACGCGCTCGTTGCCAGGGTCGGGGCGGACCGGATCGTCGTCGTCACGACGCCCGACTACACGGTGACGCCGGCCGGGGCCGACTACGGCGACCCGGCCACGCAGGCGGCCGGGATCCGGACCTTCAACGCGGTCCTCGCCGGCCAGGCCGAGGCCCGCGGGATCGTGGTCGTCGACATCCACGACCTGTCCTTCCGCGCGGCGACGGATCGGTCGCTCGTGGCCCGCGACGGCCTCCACCCCAGCGGCGCGCAGTACGCCCTCTGGGTCGAGCGGATCCTGCCGGTCGTGGAATCGCTCCTCGGCCGCTGAGGGCCGTTCGGTCAGCCGACGTCCGGGCCCGCCGGCCGCCACGCGGCTACCATTGGCCTCCCGATGACCATCGCCGCGAACGACTTCGTCCACCTCCACAGCCACTCCGAGTTCAGCCTGCTGGATGGCCTCGGACGGATCACGGACATGGTCGACGAGGCCGGCGCGCAGGGCTTCGACAGCCTGGCCCTGACCGATCACGGAGCCCTCTACGGCGCGGTCGCCTTCCACCAGGCCGCCCGGAACAAGGGCATCCGGCCGATCATCGGGGTCGAGACCTACGTCGCCCGCCGGTCGATGACGGACAAGGAGGGCAAGGCCGATGCCCAGCCTTTCCACCTCGTCCTCCTGGCCTCAGACCTCGTCGGCTACCGGAACCTCTGCCGGCTCGTCACCGATGCCCACATCGACGGCTACTACTACAAGCCGCGGATCGACCGCGAGCACCTGGCCCGCCACAGCGAGGGCCTCATCGGCCTCTCGGCCTGCCTCAACGGCGAGGTCGCCCGGGCGCTCGAGGTCGAGGACTGGGACCTCGCCCGGAGCGCCGCTGGCAGCTATCGCGACATCCTCGGACCGGACCGCTTCTACCTCGAGCTCCAGGACCACGGGCTCCCGGAGCAGCGCCGCCTCAACGAGCAGCTCCTGCGGCTGGGTCCCGAGGTCGGCCTGCCGCTCGTCGTGACGAACGACCTCCACTACGTCCACCGCCGCCAGGCCGCGGCCCAGGACGTCCTGCTGTGCATTGGCACCGGCAACAACCTCGATACGCCGGGGCGCCTGAAGTTCGAGTCGGACGCCTTCTACCTCAAGTCCGCGGCCGAGATGGCGGCCCTCTTTCCGGACCAGCGCGAGGCGCTCCTCAACACCCGCCGGATCGCCGAGATGTGCGACGTCCAGCTGCCGCTCGGCCAGCTCCGGATCCCGCACTTCCCGGTCCCGGACGGGGAGACGCCCGAGTCCTGGCTCCGGGCCGAGTGCGAGCGCGGCCTGGCCTGGCGCTACGGGGAGCCCACTGCGGCCCTCAAGGAGCGCCTCGACTACGAGCTCGGGGTCATCATCTCGATGGGCTACGCCGGCTACTTCCTCATCGTCGCCGACTTCATCCGGTTCGCCCGCGAGCAGGGCATCCAGACGACCTGCCGGGGCAGCGCGCCGGGCTCGATCGTGACGTACACCCTCGGCATCACGCCGGTCGACCCGATCGCCTACGACCTGCCGTTCGAGCGGTTCCTCAACCCCGACCGGGTGACGATGCCGGACATCGACGTCGACTTCCAGGACGACCGCCGGGACGAGGTCATCGCCTACGTCTCGCGGAAGTACGGCCAGGACCACGTCGCCCAGATCATCACCTTCGGGACGATGCTCGCCCGGGCGGCGATCCGCGACGTCGGGCGGGTCCTGGGCCACGGCTACGGCGACGTCGACAGGATCGCGAAGGCCGTCCCGAACCAGCTCGGGATCCGGCTCGAGGAGGCGCTCGAGATCAGCCCGGCCCTGCGCGAGCTGCACGACGCAGACGACGGGGTCAAGCGGGTCATCGACTTCGCCCGCCAGCTCGAGGGCGTCGCCCGGAACGCCTCGACCCACGCCGCCGGTGTCGTCATCAGCCGCGAGCCGCTGACCGAGCTCATGCCCCTCCAGAAGGCCACGAACTCGGATTCGCTGATGACCCAGTACGAGATGCACGCGATCGAGGCGCTCGGGCTCCTCAAGTTCGACTTCCTGGGCCTCTCGAACCTGACGATCCTCAAGAACGCCGTCGACACCGTGAAGGCCCACCGCAACGTCGACATCGACCTCGACCGGATTCCGCTCGACGACGCCGCGACGTTCGAGCTCCTCGCGTCGGGCGAGACGACCGGCATCTTCCAGCTGGAGTCGGCGGGCATGCGGCGCTACGTCCGGGAGCTCCGCCCGACCTCGGTCTTCGACCTCGCGGCGATGGTCGCCCTCTACCGCCCCGGCCCGATGGAGAACATCCCGGCCTACATCCGCCGGAAGCACGGCCAGGAGCCGGTCACCTACCTCCACCCGCTGCTCGAGCCGTTCCTCGAGCGGACCTACGGGATCTTCGTCTACCAGGAGGACATCATGGCCGCCGCGATCGCGCTCGGCGGCTTCACCGGTCCCGAGGCCGACACGCTCGGCTACGCGATCCGGAAGAAGAAGTCCTCGGTCCTGCGGGCCCAGAAGGAGCGGTTCGTCAGCCAGGCCGCGGAGCGGGGCGTGCCGCCCCAGACCATCGACGCCGTCTTCAAGGCCTTCGAGCCGTTCGAGCGCTACGGCTTCAACAAGGCCCACGCGACCTGCTACGGGCTCATCGCCTACCAGACGGCGTACCTCAAGGCGAACTACACGGTCGAGTACATGACGAGCGTCCTGTCGGCCTTCCGGAGCTCGGAAGAGAAGGTCGCCGCCGCGGTCGCCGAGTGCCGCCGCCTCGGCATCGAGGTCCGGCCGCCCGACATCCACCGCAGCCAGCTCGAGTTCACCGTCGAGGGCGACGCCATTCGGTTCGGGCTCCTGGCCGTCAAGAACGTCGGCCAGGGGGCGATCGAGTCGATCATCGCGGCGCGCGAGGCGGAGGGACCGTTCCGCTCGCTGACCGACTTCTGTACCCGGATCGACCTTCGCCTCACGAACCGGAAGGTCCTCGAATCGCTGGCCAAGGTCGGGGCCCTCAACGGGTTCGGCCACCCGGCCCAGGTCATCATGGGCCTCGATGACGCCGTCGCGGCGGCGCAGGCGACCCAGCGCGACCGGATCTCGGGGCAGGTCTCGCTCTTCGAGATGGGCGCCGACGACGCCGCGGTCCTCGAGCGGCCGCTGCCGGCCACGCCCGAGGCCCCGGTCCGCGAGCGCCTGCGCTGGGAGAAGGAGCTCCTCGGGCTGTACCTGTCCGAGCACCCGATGGGCGAGGTCGCCGACCGGGTCGGGGACTTCGTGACGGCCTACTCGGGCGACCTGAAGTCGGATGAGACCCTCGACGGCCAGCGCCTCGTCATCGGCGGGATCGTCGTCGGGTCGCGGACCGTTGTCACCCGCGCGCGCTCGACGATGGCCGTTGTGACCCTCGAGGACCTCCAGGGCTCGATCGAGGTCGTCGTCTTCCCGAAGCTCTACGAGCAGACCGGCCCGACCTGGGCGGAGGGCGCGATCCTCCTGGTCGCCGGGCGGGTTGACCATCGCGGGGAGGACGTCTCGCTCCTGGCCGACCTCGTGATGCCGTGGGACGAGGCGGTGGCGAGGGGTGCGGAGGACTTCGCCCGCGACGTCGCGGCCGGAGACCGGGGTTCGTTCCGGCGGCGGCCCGTGGGACCTGGCAGCGGACCAGTCGACGCCGGCGGGAACGGCGCGGCCGGGGCGCGCAACGGCCACGGGGGACCCGGCGCGCCGGTCGCGGTCGGGCCGGGGCCCGGCCCCGTTCCTGTACGCTCGGCCCCCGGTGCGGGTTCGGTCACGGCGGTCGCGACCGTGGGGGTTGCGGGGGCCGGTCGCGGACTGCCGAGCCGCCGGACAGATGTCCCGTACGTCTCGCCGCTCCGAGCCGAGGCAGCGTCGCCCGCGATGTCGCCGGTCGCCGACCTGCCGCCGATCGTGCCGGCGGAGCCGGTCACGACCTCCGGCCCGGTCACGGATGCGGCCCTGGCCTCGTCAGCCGACCGTGACGACGAGCCGGCCCTGCCCGACGAGGCCCGGACGCGCGCCACGGCCCTGGCCGCGGCACCGACCGCCCCGCTCGAGATGGCCGGCCCGAACCACGTCCTCCATGTCAGCTTCGGGGGTGCCCCGGCCGACGAGCTGGTCCGGGCAATGGAGGTCTTCAGGCAGCTCGTTCGCGAGCGCCCCGGCGACACCCGGGTCGTCGTCCACGTCCCGGCGCCCGGTGGCTCGGCCCTCCCGATGGAGCTGAAGCAGGCCGTCGCCTACGACGCGGACCTCCTGGCCGAGGTCCAGCGCCGGCTGGGCGAGGGAGTCGCGCGAGTGTCGCTCGCCTGAGCGTGGCAGGCGGTCCGGCGATCCCGCGGGCTAGCGCCGGACGAGCTCGTCGGCCGGGCGCGTTCGGTGGCGCCGTCAATCGCGCCCGTGGCCGACCTCCTCGGGCTCCTCGTACCACGGCATTCGATCGCCGATTCGGGACCGCAGCTTCCAGCGCGTCGACTTGGGCGCCGCGTCGATCGCCGCGCGCAGCGCGTCGACCTGCGCGCGCGGGTCGAACCGGAGCGGACGCCCCAAGTCGAGGTCCTCCGGGCCGACCTCGACGTCGTAATACAGCCCGATCTTGCCGAGGTTGTCGGTCGCGGTCCGCCACCAGCCCCAGTCGGAGGAGGTGAGGCCGATGATCCGCGGGACGCTGATGCCATCCCGATCGGTCTCGGCAAGCGGGTGCTCGGCGAGCAGGACGAGCGCGTCGAGGACATCCTTTCGGTTGATCCGGACGATTTGGAGCTTCGAGAGCAGCAGATCGGCGAGCGGAAGCGTCGGGTGATCGAGGGCCAGCCGGTCGCCGAACTCGATGGTGTGGCACATCTCCAGCCGGTCGACGAGGAGGTCGATCGGGCGGTCGAAGCGCGGATCGACGAAGTACAGCTGCTTGTGTCCGTACAGGGCGTTGTACTGCTTGTCGGGAAGATAGCCGGACTCGACCAGCAGGCTCGCCACGGCTTTCCGGCTCCGGCCGGTGGTCGCGAGGTCGATGTCACGTCGGGTGCGATCGATCCTGGCCGTCCAGTCCGGGGCTCGGACGTGGAAGGCGAGGCCGCCCATGAGCCGCAGGCTCAGGTCGCCCTCGTCTGCGAGCGCGATGAGCCTCAGCGCCTCGCCAAGCGGGTCCTCGAGCGTCTGGTTCGCCTGGCTCACCGCCCGCGGTCCTCCGGCTGGTGCGCGGCCCGAATCGCGTCATCGGCGCGATTCGAGGCCACTATACTGACGCCGCTTCCGGTGGTGGGAGCGGACCCGGTCGGGTTGGGAGACCCGGGCTGGAACGGCGGCCGCGCGGCGGTCTCGTCGGCGCGGCTGCGGTGGAGGGAGGCTGCGCGACATGGCCACGACGTCTGGTCGGGCGCTCTTCACACGCCAATCGTCCGGATTGGTCCGCGAGGTCAGCGTCCTCAACGCCCTGTTCTTCAACACGAGCGCGTTCATCGGTGCCGGCGTGGGCTGGTATCCGGTCTTCTACTCCCTGGCCTACGTCCCGATCGGGACTTACGCCGCCTTCACGACCTATGGCTGGGCATCGATCATCGTGGGGGCGTTCTGCGTCCTCCTCGCGCTGATCTTCGCCTCGCTGACGAGCGTCATGCCGCGGTCCGGCGGCGATTACGTGTTCACCAGCCGGATCGTGCCGCGGATCGGCCCGTTCCTCGGCTGGCTCGAGAGCTGGACGCTCGCATTCGCGAGCCTGGCGATCATCGCCTTCGAGGTCCCGATCGTCGTCCGCAACCTCCAGATCACCGGGCGGGTCATCGGCATCGGCACAGGCAGCGAAATCTTCACCGGGGCGAACGCCTGGTTCACCGACGACACGGGGGCGGTGACCGGCGTGCCGGGCCTCATCGCCTCGCTGATCGTCCTGGCCCTCATCGCCGCGATCACGTTCCAGTCGGTGCGCCGGTTCCACCGGATCATCACCTGGCTGGCCGTCCTCGGGCTCCTCGGCGCTGGCCTGATGTTCGTCGTGGGCATGGTCGCGATCACGCCCGAGAACTTTGCGGCAAACCTGCCCCAGTACACCGGCGGCCTCACGGTCGACCAGCTGGCTGCGGCCGGGGACGCCGCGGGCTTCAAGACGAGCGGGCTGGACCTGAACCCCGAGCTGTTCGCGTTCATCGCCGGGATCGTGCTGCTGAACTACATCGGCTTCCAGTACAGCGCCTACATCTCCGGCGAGATCCGGGGCAACATCCGGCGGGGCATCCTCGTCGCCCTCCTGGGCGCCCTCGCCATCGCCGTCCTGATGAACTCGGTCTACACGGACTTCATCAGCTACCGGCTGGGCCTCGAGGGCCAGGTCGCCTGGGGGGCGATCTACTGGGGCTTCATCACGGACCCGGCCCTGCCGCTCGGACAGCCGAACTCGATGCCCCTCATGGGCGTCATCGCGGCGCCCGGGCTGTGGCCCATCTGGACGCTCGTATCGCTCTCGGTGACCCTCTTCCCGTTCCTGCTCTGCCCGGTCTACATCGCGTTCCTGTCGCGGGTCCAGCTCGCCTGGAGTCTCGACCGCCAGGTCCCGGAGTGGTTCGGGCGCGTCTCGGAGCGGCTCCATGCCCCGGCCAACGCGATCCTCGCCGCCATCGTCGTGGCTGGGGTCTTCGCCCTTCTCCAGAACTTCGCCATCCTCAAGGCGATCGGCCTGGGCTTCCTCGCACCCGTGGACGGCAAGCTCAACCTCGTCTCAACGCTGTGGTTCAGCATCCTCGCCGCCGGGCTGACCTGGTTCATGCCCGGCGTCAACGCGCTCCTCGTCCGGTTCACCCGCCCGGACCTCGCCCAGGACGCACCGTTTGCGCGGTGGCTCCCGGTCATGGGTCTCGTCTGGATCGTCATGGCGGGCGGCCTCTACTGGTACGCCGGGCTGAGCCCGATCCTGAACCGAGTTGGCGCCGGCGAGGCGGAAACGCAGCTCGACTACTTGAACCGGACCGGCGTGACGATGACACTCCTCATCTTCGGCGTCGGGATCCTGGTCTTTGTCGTCCAGTGGTTCCGGAACCGGGCGGCGGGGATCGACACGGGGCTCATGTACCAAGAGATCCCGCCGGACTGAACCGACGACCAATCGACACGTCGCGCGACGGGCGCCCCAGGCGGCGCCCGCAGCCGGCGCCCACCCTTCTGGCGGTTCCATGACGACCCGGTGGACGATGGGGGTCGATGTCGGCGGAACGTTCACCGACGCGGTCGCGGTTGCCGCGGACGGCCGGCTCGCGACGGCCAAGGTCGTCTCGACGCCCGACGATCCGGCGCGGGGCCTGCTCGACGCGCTCGGCGCCCTTGCCGCCCGGGGCGTCGCGCCGGACGCTGTCGAGCGACTCGTCCACGGCACGACGGTCGCCACGAACGCCCTGCTCACGGGCGCGCTCGCTCGGGTCGTCCTGTGCGCGACCGACGGCTTCACGGACGTGCTCACGATCCGCACCGGCCAGCGGCCGGACATGTATGACCTCTTCCAGCCGCGGCCGCCCGATCTGGTCGCGGATGGCAACCGCATCGCGGTTCGGGAACGGGTCGCCGCCGATGGCACGACAACGCGACCACTGACACCGGGTGAGGTGGAGCGGGTCGTCCGGACGGTCGTGCGGCGAGGACCGGAGTCGGTGGCCGTCCTCCTCCTGTTCTCGTACCTGGCGCCGCGTCACGAGGAGGAGCTCGGCCGAGCCCTGCGGGCGGCGCTGCCCGGCGTCCCGATCACGCTCTCGTCGGAGGTGTCCCGCGAGGTCCGCGAGTACCCCAGGGCCGCGACCACGGCCGTCGCGGCGGGCCTTCGGCCGATCATGGAGCGGTACCTCGAGCGGGCCGGGACGGGTGCGATGGCGCACGGCATCCAGGCGCCCCTCCTCGTCATGGAATCCGCGGGTGGCCTCGTTCCCTCGGCGCGCGCGGCCCGTGAGCCGCACCGGCTCATCCTGTCCGGTCCCGCCGCCGGCGTCGCGGGTGCGATGGCGGTTGGAGCGCGCCTCGGCATGGCGGACCTCCTCGCGCTCGACATGGGCGGGACGTCGGTCGACGTCTGCCTCGTTCGCGGCGGGCAGGCGCCCGTCACCGGGCTCCAGCGGCATGACGGCGCCCCGCTGAACGTGCCGGCCCTTGACATCGCCACCGCGGGCGCCGGCGGTGGGAGCGTCGCCTGGCTCGACTCGGCCGGGGGACTCCACGTCGGCCCGCAGAGCGCCGGAGCGGCACCCGGCCCAGCGGCATATGGAAGGGGCGGCGCAGATCCGACGGTAACCGATGCCCATCTCAGCGTCGGCACGCTCGACGAGGGCACGCCGCTCGCGGGCAGCCTTCGACTCGACCGGGCCGCGGCCGAACGGGCATTGCTCCGCCTCGCGGGGCCGCTCGGCATGACCGCGGAGGCGACGGCCGAGGGAATCCTCGCGATCGCGACGGCGCACCTCGCCGGGGCGGTTCGACGGGTGTCGACCGAACGCGGCATTGACCCACGCGGGCTGCCGCTCGTCGCCTTCGGCGGCGCCGGCCCGCTCCACGCGGCCCGGCTGATGCGCGACCTTGGGCTGCGAGAGGTCGTGGTGCCGCCCTCGCCGGGCCTGCTCTGCGCCGTTGGCCTGGCCGGCGCTGACGAACGCCTCGACACGGCGCAGACGGTGATGGTTCGCCTCGACCGAGCCGCCGCGCCGGCGCTTGCAGCCTGGTTCCGCGCCGCCGCCCGGGAGCTCCGGAAGAGGTTCGTGGCCGACGGACTCCCGGCCAGCCGGGCGATCATCGATGCCAGTGCCGACTGCCGCTACGTGGGCCAGGGCGACGAGCTGTCGATCCCGCTCGCCGGGATGCACCTCCGCGACCTCCGCCGCCTGGAAGGCGCATTCCATGCCGCCCACCTCGCCCGCTACGGCCACGCCGCGCCGGACGAGCCCGTCGAAGCGGTCACGCTTCGCCTCACTGCCGTGGGAGGGCTCGATCACCCGCCCGCCACGCCCGTCCCGCGGGGTGCAGCCGATCACCGCCCCGACGGGGCGGCTCTC
>MGOD01000043.1:75681-78697 GCA_001795245.1 Chloroflexi bacterium RBG_16_70_13 | reverse complement strand
CCCGGCCGGGTCCCCGTCCGCGTCTGGCGCCGTGACCGACTCAGGGCGGGCGATCGTCTGGCCGGGCCGTGCATCGTCGAGCAGCTCGACGCCACGACACTCGTGCTGCCCGGGATGCGCGCCGTCGTCGGTCGCTGGGGCGATCTCAGGATCCGGGAGGTCCGCGGATGACGTCACGGCGCGACGCCCTTGAGCCGGTCACGTTCGGCGTCCTCGAGGCCGCGATGCGGGCAGCCTGCGAGGAGATGGGCGCGGCCCTCCGACGGTCGTCGTACAGCCCGATCATCCGCGAGATGCTCGACTTCTCTTGTGCGATCTTCGACGTGGCTGGCCGGCTCGTCGCCCAGGGCGAATTCATCCCGGCCCAGCTCGGAGCGATGGGCCTCGTCGTCCGGGAGACGATCCGCCGTCATTCGACGACGCTAGCGCCGGGGGACGTCTTCATTGCCAACCACCCCTACCTCGGTGGCGCGCATACCCCTGACGTCAACGTCCTGCGGCCGGTGTTCGAGCCACGCGGTCGGCGGCCGTTCGCGTGGGTCGGAACCGTCGCCCACCAGGTCGACTTCGGCGGTCCGAACCCGGGGACCGAGGGCGCGGACCACGCCCAGCTGTTCGCCGAGGGCCTCGTCCTGCCGCCGGTACGCCTGGAAACGGCGGCCGGACCGATGGCCTCGATCGTCGAGGTCATCTCGGCCAACGTCCGCGATCCCGTCTCGACCCTCGCCGATCTGCGGGCCCAGGCGGCTGCCTGCCTCGTCGGCGAGCGGCGGATCCTCGAGCTCCGGGCGCGCTACGGCGGGGCGACGCTGGGGGCGATGTTCGGGGCGCTGCTGGACCATGCGGAGCGGCGAACCCGAGTCGCCCTCGCCGCGCTTCCGGACGGTGACGCCACCGCCACGGGGTTCCTCGACGACGACGGCGCCGGTGGACCGCCGACCCGGATCGAGGTCCAGCTCTCGAAGCGCGGCGACGCGCTCACGGTCGACCTGTCCGGTTCCGCGCCCCAGGTGGCCGGGGGCATCAACGTGCCCTGGGCCAGCACCCTCGCGAGCGTCGCCTACCTCGTCCGGGCGATCACCGACCCGACGATCCCGGCGAACGACGGCACCCTCCGCCCGGTGTCGATCGTGTGTCCCGACGGGTCGGTCCTGAAGCCGCGCCCGCCCGCCGCGGTCAGCGTCCGCCACATCACGATCCAGCGGCTGGCGGACACGATGATCCGGGCGAGTGCCGGGCTTTGGCCCGAGATCGCCGTCGCCGGGCACTTCGTCGGCTTCTTCTCGCTCATGGCCGAGGGTCCCTCGCCGCGCACCGGCCGGCCGACCGTTCTCCAGGACGTCGTCGGGGGCGGGGCCGGGGCCCACGGCCCGCGGCACTACGCGGACGGCCGCCGAACCGCCGGTGGCGATGGCCTCGACGCGGTCGACACCCACCTGTCCAACGTGGGCCTGCTGTCGGCCGAAGTCTGCGAGCTGGAGTACCCTTGGCGGCTGGTTCGGTCCGAGCTCATCCGGGGCTCGGGCGGCCTCGGGCGCTGGGTCGGCGGACGCGGGGTCCGCCGCACCTACGAGGTGCTCGCCGTGGCCCAGCGCGTCGTCCTGTACTGCGAGCAGACGGAGCCGCGCTTCCGGCCCTGGGGTGGGGGAGGCGGCGGGGATGGCACGCCCACGCGCCTGATCGTCCGCGACGCCGCCGGCCGCCGCATCCGGGTCGGGTCGAAGGGCACGGTCACCCTCGCGCCGGGCTCGACCGTGACGATCGAGACGGGCGGTGGAGGTGGCTTCGGGATCCCCGACGGCGTCCCCGGACGTCGTGCCGGACCACGTCGCGGCCAACCCGGACCCGGGCGCTAGACTCCGATCGCCGATGACGAAGCCGTTCCGCCTGTATGTCTGCTCCGACATCCACGCCTCCGAGCGAACGTGGCGCAAGCTCCTCAACGCGACGCGGGCGAACACCTACAAGGCCGACGCCGTGCTCATCGCCGGCGACCTCACCGGCAAGGCGCTCGTCGCGGTCGTGAAGGGCGACGATGGGGGCGAGGCGTGGACCGCATCGGTGCTCGGCCAGCGGCGGGTCGCCCGTAGCGAGTCCGAGCTGAAGGACCTCGAGCGCTCGATCGCCGACCTCGGCTACTACGCCGTCCGGGTGACGCCCGAGGAGCGGGCCGCGATGGAGGCGGACCCGGAGCTCGTCCGGGCCCACTTCCACGACCGCATCGCGGTCCGGCTCCGGGAGTGGCTGGCCCTCGCGACAGAGCGCCTGGACGGAACGGGCACCCCCGTCTACCTGATGCCCGGCAACGACGACGAGTTCGAGATCGATCCGATCCTCGCCGAGTCGACCTACTGCCGGAACGTCAACGAACATGTCATCGACCTGACGCCGTGGCACCAGCTCGTCGCGATGGGCTGGTCGTCGCCGACGCCGTGGTCGACGCCGCGAGAGTTGCCGGAGGAGGAATTCCTGGACCGCCTGTCAGGGCTCCTCGGCGGCGTCCGCGACCTGCGCCGGACGGTGATGATGACCCACGTCCCGCCGTACGATTCGGGGCTCGACACGGCCCCGCTGCTGTCCCCCGAGCTGCGGCCAACGATCACGGCCGGCGATGTTCTGCGCGGCCCGGTCGGCTCGACCGGGGTGCGCCGGGCGATCGAGTCCTTCCGGCCCGTCCTGGGAGTCCACGGCCACATCCACGAGTCCGGCGGCGAGCGCCGCATCGGCGACACCCTGTGCGTCAACGCCGGATCCGAATCGAGCATGGGCATCCTGCGGGGGTACCTCGTCGACCTCGGCCCGAACGGGGTCGAACGCACGCTCCGGGTGGAGGGCTAGCGGCCCCGGGCCAGGCGGCGGGCGGCGCGGATCGCCGCGAACCGGTCGACGTAGGCCTCGCGGATCGCGTTGAGGGTGGGCCGGTCGAGGCCCAGCTCCTTCGCGATCTGGTTGATCGTCTGGGCTTCGTCGTTCGAGATCTCGTCGTCAGCGGCTCCCACCGCGAAGCAGGCCCGGA
>MGOD01000043.1:72484-75666 GCA_001795245.1 Chloroflexi bacterium RBG_16_70_13 | reverse complement strand
ATCGGTCGCGAAGCCGGCGAACTCGCGGGTCACGAGGTAGTCCTCGGTCCCGAACTTCGCCCGCGACTGGAACTTCGCCATCTGGACGACGAGGACGGCCTGGGCCGGATCGAGCCCGCCGAGCTCGCCGACGGCGGTCTCCATGACGGTCGTCTCGGCGTCGCTGATGTCGAGGTCGGCGTGGGCGGCACGGGCCAGGATGTAGGCGAAGCCCGCCAGGAAGCGGGCCCGGTCCGGGGGCAGGGATTCGAGGCGGGCGACGATCCGCCGGACCGTCTCGGTCTCGCCCGCCACGCTGCCCGGCGCGGGCGCCGGCCCGTCGAGCTCGGCGGCGGCCTTCAGGCGATCGATGAAGCCGCTCATCCGCGCCACCGATCGTGCGCCGGGTGGCCGGGTCGTACGGCGACGAACGTGCCCCGTGCCGTCGCGGTCGGGCTGCCGTCGACGCCGGCCAGGACGGCCTCGACGGTGGCCCGGTCAGCCTCTGCCTCGAGAACGTGGGATCGGATCGTCAGGGCCCCGGACCGGGTCGGGGTGGGCCGCTGGTATCGGATCGAGATCTCGGCGGTCACGCAGCCCGGAGGCTCCTCGATGGCGCGGGCATGCATGAGGTGCGTCACCGCGGCCCAGTTGGCTTGACAGTCGAGCAATGTCCCCACGATGCCTCCGTTGAGCGCGTCGTCGAAGGCCTCGTAACGGGGGTCCGGCTGCCACAGCGCGGCAAGCCAGCCATCGCTCGTTTCGAAGCTCCGAAGGTGCAGGCCGTCGGGGTTGGCCGGGCCGCACCCGAAGCACCGGCTCGCGGGAGCGTACCGTTCCTGGAGCGAGCGCCCATCCACGGGTGCACTCTACGAGATGCCGGGCCAGGGGGCCCGCCGGTGCCCATCGCGTATCGGAGGTCAGCGATGAAGGAGGTCACCTGCCTCTGCGGTTGGCAGTGCCGCGGAACCGAGGACGAGGTCGTCGAGCAGGTCCAGGCCCACGGCCGCGAAGTTCATGGCATCGAGTCGAGCCGCGAGGAGATCGTCGCAATCGCCGTCGAGGTCGCCGCACCGGCGGCGAGCGTCGATGGCCCGCCCGCCTGACGACATCGGCGACGATCTCCTACCGATCGTCGCCCCGATCGTCGAGGCGCCCTGGTCGGCCGACTTCATCGCCCAGGCGCTCGAGGTCTTCATCGTCTGCCGGGATTCGCGCGGCCTGGCGAACCTCCGGCCGATCCACGCCGCGAGCCTGCGGCTGGCGATGGCGATTGGCCGCGAGCCGGCCGGCCTGGTCCTCGCGGCCGTGGCCCGCTACGGGCTCCGTCCCATCGTCGTCCATTCGACCTCGTGGCGCTCCGAACCAGGGCGGATCGTCCTCGCCTACGTGACGGCGGTGGAGACGCCGGAACCGCTGAACCCGTTCCTGGTCGCCGAGCCGATTGGACGCGCCGAGCTCGCCCGCGGCGCCGCGACGGCCGCGCCCGCATCGATCGGAACCCTCCAGGTCCTCGAGCACGCCCTCCGCCACCTGTCCTGGCTGGTCCGGGACGACCCTTCCGTCCGGGACGCGCTCGCCGCGTGGCGCTCGGACCTCGAGGCTTACGTCCCGGAGCCGTTCCGGAACCTGTAGGTGCGCGGTGGCGCCACGGCGGCTTCGAGCACCGCCAGGTGTGTCGGCCACGAGACACTCCCCGAGTCGTGCCCTCGATCACGATGAACGGGGGCGCAGCGACAGACTTTCGGTGGGTGCCCGTCCGCGTCGCCAGCATCCGTTCCCCCGGCGGGTCGGTGTCGCGGCGGGCATCCGCCATGCTGCGCGGCAGTCTCTGCGGGTTGGTGCCGGAGGTGGGATTCGAACCCACATGAGGTTGCCCTCAGCAGTGTTTGAGACTGCCGCGTAAACCGTTCCGCCACTCCGGCCGGGGTAGCGCCGTCGCATCGTAGCCCCTGGGAACCGGATCGGGGGGCTCCGCGTCCTCCCGGCGACCGATGCTAGACTCGCGCCGCCTCAGTATCGCCGTCCGGAGGACCCCCCTGGCCGTGGAGGACCGTCGCTCGACCACGGTGTCCGACGACCCCGTCCAGCGACGCGACCTCATCCTCCTGGACCAGGCGCGGGCGGGCGATCTCAACGCCTTCAACGACCTCGTCCTGTGCTACCAGGACCTGCTCTACGCCCTGGTCGTCCGGATGGTGCCCGACCGGGATCAGGCGTCCGACGCGGTCCAGGAGGCGTTCTTCTCGGCGTACCGCAACATGGGCTCGTTCCGGGGTGGATCCGTCCGGTCGTGGCTCAGCCGGATCGCGATCAACGCGGCGATGGACGCCCAGCGCCTCCGGAAGCGTCGGCCGGCCGATCCCTACCCCGAGCTCGAGGATGACAGCTGGCAGCCGCCGGCGACCGACGCCGACGATCCGGTGACCACCTCCCTCCGATCGGAGCGCCATCGAGCCCTCAACGACGCCCTCGCCCGGATCACCGACGACCAGCGCGCGGCGATCGTCCTGTTCGACGTCGAGGGCTACGACTACGCCGAGATCGCGCAACTGACCGGCGTCTCGCTCGGGACGGTCAAGTCGCGGATCCACCGCGGTCGGCTCGCCCTCCGCGACCGGCTCGCCGACCGGATGGACCTCTTCCGTGAGTGAGCCGATGGGCCCGGCAGGCAACGCACATGCCGGCCACGACCTCGAGCTCGTCGCCCGTGCTGCGGTGGGCGATCTCGACGCTCGTGCGGCGATCGTCGCACGCGACCGTCTCTCGACCTGCGAGGCCTGCGCGGCCCTGGCGGCGGAGCTCCGGGCGATCGTCGCGGCAACCCGGGAGCTGGGGGCCGCCGGACTGGCCGCTCCTTCGCACGCCCCGCGGGACTTCCGGCTGACCGAGGCCGACGCCGCCCGCCTGCGCCGGGTCGGCGTCATCGGCCGCGCCGTGCCATCCGCGTGGTTCGCGGGGCGGGCGCGGGGGCTTGGGCCCGCCCTCGCCACGCTCGGCCTGGTCGGGCTGCTCGTGTCGGTCGGCCTGCCCGGACTGAGCGGCGGCGCGGCGAGCCAGTCCACGAGGCAGGAGATCGGGGCCTCCGGGCAGTACGACCACGCCAGCCCGGTTCCGGCGCTCGGCCCGGCCGCCACGGACACCCAGGCGCTGCAGTCGAGCAACGATCCGACCAGGACGAGGGACAAGTCCAGGGAGCAGGT
>MGOD01000043.1:70098-72476 GCA_001795245.1 Chloroflexi bacterium RBG_16_70_13 | reverse complement strand
GGGTCCCGCCATCCGTGGTCGTGGCGGTGATCTCGGCAGCGATGCTCGTCATCGGGCTCGCGCTCCTCGTCGCCGCCCATCGCCGACGCCGTGCCGGGCCCTGAGCCGATCGCGAGGGAACCCGGACGCCCGTCCGCCCGTCAGACTGGCGAGATGATCATTCGTTCCGCCGGGCCGGGCCCCGGTCCCGATTCCGGTTTGCACGCCACGCACGACCGGGCGCTCATCGCCGCGCGGGCTGCCGGCGACCTGAGGGGACCCGACCTCGAGCTGGCGGATTCGCTCCGCTCGACCTGCTCGTCCTGCCGCGAGCTCCACGACGACCTCGTTGCCATCGCGACGGCCACGCGCCACCTCCCTGCGCCCACCCGCCCGGCGGCGCTCGACTTCACGATCTCCTCGGAGCGGGCCGCGACGCTCGCTCGGGGCGACCTCTGGCGGCGGCTCCTCCGGCCGTTCGGCCGTTCGGGAAGCTGGACCGGCCGACCGCTGGCCGCGGCGCTCACCACGATCGGCTTTGCCGGGCTCCTGCTCGCCGCGCTTCCCGGCCTCCAGCTCGGGTCTGCCGCCGGCGGGTTCCTGAACATGGCGGCCGCCCCGTCCGAAGTGCCCAGGGACGCCCAGGCGCCGACGGCCGCGCCCGAGATCGTGCAGCCAGGCAGCATGGCAAGCCCGGGAGCGACCGGCGGGGACACGGCTGGCGGTGAGACGGGTGTCGACACGAGCAACGGCTACGGCCCGGCCGTCCCAACGGCCGACGGGAAGGGCGCTCTCCCGACGCCCGCCCGGAACGCCGAGGGCAACGAGGACGTCAAGGACCTGGGCAGCACGGAGAGCGGCGGGCCCACCGGTGCCGCCAGGGACGGATCCGGCGACCGGATGCCGCTCGCGATCATGAGCCTCGGGCTGCTCCTCGCCGGCCTCGGCCTCTTCCTCGTGCGGCGGATCGCCGTGCGCATGCGCTGAGGCGCGGCCGGGATGCGGCCACTGCGCACGGCGCCGGTACACTGGACGGCACGTCCCGCACGACGCGGACACACCCCGCCGAGGCTCGCCCATGGAACGCCTGATGCTGCTCGACGGCTTCGGGCTCGTCTACCGCGGCTACTACGCTCTTCCCCCGCTCACGACCGCGAAGGGCGAGCTGGTCAACGGCGTTTTCGGCTTCTGTAGCATCGTCCTGCGCGGCTTCGCCGACCTGAAGCCGGACTACGTCGCGGTCGCCTTCGACCTCTCCGGCCCCACCTTCCGGCACGAGCAGTACGCCGACTACAAGGCGACCCGGACGCGGATGCCGGACGACCTCCGGGACCAGTTCCCGAAGGTCCGCGAAGTCGTCAAGGCCCTCCGGATCCCCGTCTACGAGCTCCAGGGCTTCGAGGCTGACGACGTCATCGGGACGCTGACCGGCCAGGCCGACGCGCGCGACCTCGAGACCACGATCGTGTCGGTCGATCTCGACATGCTCCAGCTCGTCACCGACCGGACCCGCCTGATGACGACCCGCTCCGGGGTCGAGAACACCGTCATCTACGACCCGGCCCGGATCTGGGAGCGGTTCGGGCTGCGGCCCGACCAGATGGTCGACTACAAGTCGCTCAAGGGCGACCCCACCGACAACATCCCCGGCGTGCCGGGGGTGGGGGAGAAGACGGCGGCCAAGCTGATCGCCCAGTTCGGCGACCTCGACGCCCTTTACGCCAGCATCGAGGATGTCAAGCCGGACAAGCTGCGGGACAAGCTGCGCGAGCACCGCGACCAGGTCTATGAGGGCCGGTCGCTGTCGCGGATCGTGCGGGACCTCCCGGTGGAGCTCGACCTCGAGGCCGCCCGCCTCGGTGACTACGACCGGGACACGGTCATCCGCCTCTTCCGCGAGTACGAGTTCCGGACCCTCATCGAGCGCCTCCCGGCGATGTCGGGCGAGACGGCGGTCGAGAAGATCCAGGCCCTCCGCGAGGTCGCCACGAGCGGTACGGTGCCGGCGGCGCGGGTCGGGATGGAACGGCCGGCCGGCTGGGGCTCGGGCCGCCCGATCCGGGCCGGCTCGCTCGGCGGCGAAGGCCTCCAGCTGTCGCTCGACTTCGACGCCGTCGGCGGCGGTGGCGGCAGCCCCACTTCGGCCGCGCCGGCCGAGGGCCCGGCAGCGGGTGGCGAACGGGCGCCCTCGACCTTCGACGACCTGCCGACCGCTCTCGCGGCCGCGATCAAGGATCCGGGACGCATGGAGCTCCACGAGGGCGACGGCATCGATGCTCTCGGGCCGTGGATCGGGGCCCAGACGGCCCTCGGCGTCGCCCTCATCGCCGACGACCCGCGGCCGCGGATGGGGGCGGCCCTCGCGTTCGCGCTCGCGGGCGAGGACGGCCGCGTCGTCG
>MGOD01000043.1:67394-70087 GCA_001795245.1 Chloroflexi bacterium RBG_16_70_13 | reverse complement strand
GTCGCGGGCGGGGCCGAGGACGGGGATCGCCTCAGGCGCCTGGCCGAGGCGAGCCGCGTCCCGATCGTCGCCCACGGGCTGAAGCCGGTCCTCGTCGCCCGCATTGCGGCCGACCCGGCGGCGCCGGCAACCCCGGTCGATTTCGACACCCAGGTCGCCGCCTACATCCTCAATGCGGCTCTCCGCTCGCAGTCGATCGACGACGTCGTCGCGGAGCGCCTCGACCTCGTCCTGCCCGCGGTCAAGGAGATCGCACCTGTCCACCGCGCCGGCCTCGAGGCCCTCGCCGCGCTCGCCGTGCGCGACCCGCTCGCCCGCTCGCTCGTCGAGGAGTCCCTGGACCGGCTCTACCGCGAGATCGAGCTGCCGCTCATCCCGGTCCTGGCCCGGATGGAGGCGGTCGGCGTTGCCGTCGACCTCGAGGCCCTGGCGACCCTCGATCGCGAGTTCGGGACGGAAATCACCCGCCTCGAGCGGGAGATCTACGACGCCGTCGGCCACGAGTTCACGATCGGCTCGCCCAAGCAGCTCGGGGTCGTCCTCTTCGAGGAGCTGCGCCTGCCGAAGGGTCGCAAGACGAAGACCGGCTACTCGACCGACGCGACTGTCCTCGAGGAGCTTGTCGACGTCCACCCCGCGATCCAGCCGGTCCTCGACTGGCGGATCTACACGAAGCTCCGCTCGACGTATGTCGAGGCTCTGCCGGCCCTCATCGCCGCCGACGGCCGGGTCCACACGACCTTCCACCAGGCCGTCGCCGCGACCGGTCGCCTGTCGTCCTCCGACCCGAACCTCCAGAACATCCCGATCCGGACGCCGCTGGGCCGGCGCATCCGGCGGGCCTTCGTGGCCGGGGCGCGGGACCTCGTCCTGGTGGCCGCCGACTACTCCCAGATCGAGCTCCGGATCATCGCCCACGTCTCGGGCGACGAGCACCTCCGCGACGCCTTCGCCCGCCAGGCCGACATTCACCGCGAGACCGCCGCCCGGGTCCTCCACAAGCCGCCCGAGGAGGTGACGGCTGACGAGCGCTCGATGGCCAAGATGGTCAACTTCGGGCTGGCCTACGGGATGAGCGACTTCGGCCTCTCGAGCCGGGCCGGGATCAGCCGGCAGGAGGCCCAGGAGTTCATCAACTCGTACTTCGCGGCGTATTCCGGGATCAGCTACTACATGCTCCACATCAAGGAGACGGCCCGCCGCGATGGCTTCGTCCAGACGCTCCTGGGGCGGAAGCGGCAGATCCCGGAGCTCCACGCCGGTAACCCCTCGCTTCGGGGTGCCGGCGAGCGAATGGCGATCAACATGCCGATCCAGGGCACGGCCGCGGATATTGTCAAGATCGCGATGATCCGGCTCGATGCCCGGCTCGCGGCGGAGGGCTTCCGGGCGCGGCCGCTCCTCCAGGTCCACGACGAGCTCCTCCTCGAGGTCCCTCGCGACGAGCTCGAACGGCTCGTGCCGGTCCTCCGCGAGGTCATGGAGGGCGCCCTGCCCCTGAGCGTGCCCCTGACGGTCGACGTCAAGGTCGGCGATGACTGGGAATCGATGACGCCCGTCACCCGCCGCGACGCTCTTCTTGCCGAGCTCGCCGAGGCCGACGAGGCCGACGAGGCCCACGAGGTCGCGGCGGGGAGCTGAGATGCCCGAGCTGCCCGAGGTCGAGACGGTCGCGCGCGACCTCCGCGGCCTCGTCATCGATGCGACGATCGTCGGCGCGACCTGCCTCTGGCCGCCGACGCTCCGGACGCACCACCCCGACGCCATCGGCGCCGCGCTCGCCGGCCGTCGGATCCTCGGCGTCGGGCGGCGCGGCAAGCAGCTCGTCATCGAGCTATCGGGCCCGGCGATCCTGACGATCCATCTCAAGATGACCGGCCAGCTCTTCGTCGTCCCGGCCGCCCTGCCCCTCGATCCCCACGTCCGACTCGTCGTCTCCTTCGACGACGGTCGCGAGCTCCGGTTTCGGGACATCCGCAAGTTCGGGCGGATCGGGCTCTACGGTCTGGACCCGGCGACCGGCGAGGCCGTGGATGCGGCGGCGGGCACGGCCGTCTTCGCGGGCACGGGTCCGGAGCCGCTCGACGACGCCTTCACCGTGGGCGCCTGGCGGCGACGACTCCGGGCCCGCCGCGGGCGGCTCAAGCCGCTCCTCCTCGACCAGTCGTTCCTCGCCGGGGTCGGGAACATCTACGCCGACGAGGCTCTCTGGGCCGCCCGCCTTCACCCCCTCCGCTCGGCGGCCACCCTCCGGCCCGCCGACGAGCGACGGCTCTACCTCGAGGTCCGGCGGATCCTGGCCGAGGCGATCGCCCGGCGGGGCAGCTCGATCGACGACTACACGGCCCCCGAGGGCGACGGCTCGATGCAGGAACGGCTGCTCGTCTATCAGCGGGCCGGCGAGCCCTGCCGGCGGTGCAGCCGCCCGGTCCGCCGGATCGTGGTCGGCGGGCGGGCAACCCACTTCTGCTCGTGGTGCCAGCGCCTGTCGCCCGCCGACCGCAAGGCCGGCGCGGGCATCCTCCGCGGAATGACGCCGCGACCCGGCCGCGCTCTCGGGCGAACGGGCCGCCGCTGGTCGGAGCTCGACGGCGAGGCTGCGCTAGGCCGGACAGCGGCGGAGGCCGCGGCCGCCACCGAGCGGGTCCGCGCGCGGGCCGAGCGGACCCGTCGCGCTGCGGCGACCCGCCGTG
>MGOD01000043.1:65716-67377 GCA_001795245.1 Chloroflexi bacterium RBG_16_70_13 | reverse complement strand
GCGGGCGGGGCCGCCGCGGGCGGGGCCGGCGCTGGCGGGGCCTGATGTCGATCCTCCGCCTCTCGGGGGTGACCCGCGAGGCCGGGCCCCTCGTGATCCTCGATGCGATCGATGTCGCGATCGCCGTCGGCGACCGCATCGGGCTCGTCGGGCCGAACGGCGCCGGCAAGACGACCCTCCTCCGGATCGCCGCCGGCCTCGACGAGCCCGATCGTGGGCATGTCACCCGGAAACGCGGGCTGACCCTCGGGATGCTCGCCCAGGAGGCCCACCTGGACGAGCGGTTCATGGCCGCCCAGGACCTGCGGACCGCGGTCCGCCACGGCGCGGCCCACCTCGAGCGGATGGCCGAGGAGCTTGCCACGCTCGAGGCGGCCGGCCGCGTGACGGAGCCCCACTACGCGGAGCTCCAGCATGCCTTCGAGGTCCACGGCGGTTACACCCTCGACCAGCGGGTCGATGCCACCCTCTCCGGTCTCGGCTTCAGCCCGAACGACATCGTCCGGCCGCCGGCGGCCCTTTCGGGCGGCGAGCAGACCCGGGCGGCCCTCGCCCGACTCGTCATCGCCGATCCCGACCTGCTCCTCCTCGACGAGCCGACGAACCACCTCGACCTGGGTGCGCTGGAGTGGCTCGAGGAGCACCTCCGGCGGCGAGCCGGCTCGCTCGTCGTCGCTTCCCACGACCGGGCCTTCCTCGATGCCACGGTGACCCGGGTCTGGGAGCTCCGCGACCGGCGGCTGACGCTCTTCCGCGGCGACTACACCGCGTATCACCGGCAGCGAGAGGAGCGCGACGCCCTCGCGGTGAGGAGCGCGGACTCGCACCAGCAGCAGGTGGCGCGTGAGCGGGAGCTCGTCCAAACCTACCGAAGCCACCGCAAGATCACGAAGATGCACGAGCACGAGGCGCGCCTCGAGCGCCTCGAGGCCCAGGCCGTCGAGGCACCGAAAGCGCGCCGGAGGCTTCGGCTGCCGGGCACCGCCCTCGCCGGCGGCGGGCCGTCTCGCTCCGGCGAGATCGTCGTCCGGGCGGACGAGCTGGTCATCGGCTACCTCGGGGCCCCGGGTAACGGCGCGGAACCCGAAGCGGGTGCCGTGGCCGGGCCCGTCGTGGTCGCCCGGGCGCCGTTCCTGGCCGCCCGCCGGGGCGAGCGGATCGGGATCGTCGGGCCGAACGGGGCGGGCAAGACGACCCTCCTCCGAACGATCGCCGGGGAGATGCCACCCCTCGACGGCGGGGTCAGCTTCGGGAGTGGCGTCCAGATTGGCTACCTCGCCCAGCTCCGGGCCGCGGCCATCCCGGGTGCCACGGTCCTCGACGCGCTCATCGAGCTGATCCCGGTGACTCCCGGCCAGGGCCGCGCCTACCTCGCCCGCTTCCTGTTCCGCGGCGACGACGTCCTCAAGGAGGTCAGGCTCCTCTCGGGCGGAGAGCGGAGCCGCCTCGAGCTGGCCCTCCTCGGGATCACGCCCTCCAACCTCATGCTCCTCGACGAACCGACGAATCACCTCGACGTCGGCGCGCGGGAGGCGATCGAGGCGTTCCTGGCCGAGAGCCCGGCGACGATCCTTGTGGTCTCGCATGACCGCCGCTTCCTCGAGACGATCTGCGAGCGGCTGTGGGTCGTCGACGCCAGTCTCGTCGCGCCCTTCGACGGC
>MGOD01000043.1:65421-65608 GCA_001795245.1 Chloroflexi bacterium RBG_16_70_13 | reverse complement strand
GGCGCCGCAGATCCGAGGCAGTCGGAAGGCAGGTCCCGCCGATCCTGCCGGGCGGTGCGCCCGGCGATCTCGATGGCGCCGCCGTCACGGCCGCCGTCACGGCCGCCGTGACGGCTCCTGGCCCCAGACCGGCGACCACGGCACCGGCGCGCGGCCCGAAGCTCTCGAAGGACGCCTACCGTCGTCA
>MGOD01000043.1:59501-65325 GCA_001795245.1 Chloroflexi bacterium RBG_16_70_13 | reverse complement strand
CGAGCTCCGCCGGATCACGAGCGAGCTGGCCGACGTCGAGGCGGCCCTCGTCGTCGCCGAGGATGCCTGGTTGGCGCTCGAGGAGCGCGCCCCATGACGGTCCGTATCGGCATAACCGGTCCCATCGGGTGCGGCAAGTCGACGGTCGCCGGCTGGCTCGCCGAGCTCGGCGCGGTCGTCGTGGACGCCGACGCGATCGCCCGGACGGTCGTCGAGCCGGGCGAGCCCGCCCACGAGGCCGTCATCGAGGCCTTCGGGCCGGCGGTCCGGCGCTCGGATGGGGGCCTCGATCGGGCGGCCCTCGGCCGCCTCGTCTTCCGCGACCCGGCCGCCCTCCGGCGGCTCGAGGCGATCGTCCACCCGGCCGTCCGACCGCGAATCCTCGCCGTCCTCGACGCCGCCGACGCCGCCGGAGTCCCGGCCGTGGCGATCGAGGCGATCAAGCTCGTCGAGGGTGGCCTGGCGGCCCTCTTCGACGAGGTCTGGCTGGTGACCTGCGACCCGGCCGCCCAGCGAGCGAGGGTCATCGGCCGTGGCGCGAATCCCGTGGACGCCGACGACAGGATCCGGGCCCAGGGCGATCTCGCCGGGCGATTGGGATCGGTGGCCACGAGGATCCTCGACACGTCCGGATCGCTCGAGGCGACTCGCGCCGCGGCCGCGGCCGCCTACGCCGCGGCGCTCGCCGAGGACGCTCCTCGATCGAGGGCCTGAGCAAGAACAAAGAAGTGGCCGCCCGGCCCGCGTGGCGGGCCGGGCGGCCGGGAGGCGCGCCGGGTCAGCGGCGCGGTGGTGATCGGCGGCGCACGACGCCTGGCGTCGAGGTCGCCCGTCCCCTCCGCCGACGTCAGGGCGTCGGTGTCGCGGAGGGCTGGGCCGAGGGTGACGGGCTCGGCTCGATCGGCGAGAGGGTCGCCACGGGTCCGCCGCCGGCCGGGTATGTCTCCGGAATCGGCAGGCCGTACTTCGTGATGATCAGGTTCGTCGTGGCCCCGAGCCGCGAGGCGTCGACGGTCCGGACGTCCTGCTCGGGCCGGAGCGCGGCGCTGAAGACGACGTTCCCGGCGGCCTGGAGATGGGCGATCTCCTCGGCCACCTCGACGGTCGCCCGGACGACGTAGTACTGGCCGGACCGGGCGAGGATGACGAGGTCCTGGTAGACGAGCTTCGTCGAGCGGTCGGTGTAGTAGACGCCGCCCTCGAGGAGCTCCTGGGGGACGTTGACGGTGGCGGTCGCGAAGACATCGATCGTGTTGCCGGCCTGGAGGAGGCCGCCGACCGCCTGGGCCTCGAGGATCGTCAGCGAGACGGCCCGCCAGGCCGGCGAATCCGGGGCTACGGTCTCGTTCGGCCCGAGGATCGCGAAGCCGCCGCCACCGGCCGCCGAGGCGATGAGGTTCGTCGTCACCATCTGGTCCTTGAGGACGGTGACGGCGAGGACCCGCCCGATGAGGTCGTCGGGCTCGTCGACGACGCCCTTGCCGTTCGTCGCGTCGAGCGGGACCTGGCGGACCTCGAGGTCGTCCGGCTCGATCGGCTTGCGGGCCGGGATGTCACGGGCCGCGACGACGACGGGGACCTTCGGGAGCTCGCCCTGGCCGGCCTGCTGCTGGGCCTGGTTGATGAGGAAGAAGGCGGCCCCGCCGGCGGCGACCGCGAGGACCAGTCCCAGCACGATGATCGCCTTGCCGCGGCGGCTGCTGGTGTCCTTGTATTCCATCTCCATGGATTGCTCAAAGCCTCCCGGTGCTGGCGGGCCGCCCGAAGACGCCCCGCGGATGAGCCGTGCCCTGCCCGGCTAGTCCCAGGGCACCAGCCGGGCCACCTGACCGCGGACCAGCTGGGGATCGTTCATGTCGGTGATGAGGGGCGTGATCGCGTAGGCGGTCACCGTGTTCGAATCGGCCGTCGCGATGCGCATGACGGCGAAGCCCGAGATATCGACGTACTCGTCGTTGCCGGTGCTGCCGACGCCGCCGACGTTGAGGGTGACCTGAACGAGATGAGTGACCGGGCGCGGCGTGCTGTCGCCGTTCATGCCGGTCGCCCTGATGACCAGGTTGTGGAGGCCAGGGGCCATCGTCCCGGTATTGATCGTCAGGGTCGAATGGGCCCCGGGCTTCGTCGGGCTGATGCTCGATGACGAGAACGAGATCGTCCCGATCCCGGCCGGCAGAGGCGTGTCGACCGAGAGCGTCACCGGGTTGCCGAAGGCGGTGTTCTTGTTGGGGCTGTTGGTGAGCTCGAGGTCGAACGTCGCGTCGCCGCCGATGGTGGTGTCGAAGGTCGTCACGTCTGAGGTGAAGGTGAAATCGCGGGTGACCGTGCCGACCTTGACGATGATCGGCTGGATCTTCGTCGTCAGGTACGGGCTGCCGGCCTGGCCCTGCACCCAGATCGTGAAGATGCCGGTCGTGGCGCCGGCGGTCGTGACGTCCGAGAGGGTCACGGTCGCGCCCGAGCCGAGCGACGGCGTGACCGGGTTCGGGGCGTACGTGATCGAGGCCGCCCCGCCGAGCATCGTGCCGTCCGTGAGGGGGTTCTGGGGGTCGAGGAGGTCGGCCAGCGTGCTCAGGGTCACCGTCCCGGAGAAGGACTGGTTCCGGGAGACCTTGAGCGAGCCGGCGCTTGCGGTCGTGCCGGTCGTCGGCAGCGTCAGCTGGGCCGGCGGCGTGATCGCGAAGTCCGGGATGGCCATGACGTTGCCCGGGTAGACGAGGACGAGGATCTCATCGCCCGGCCCGTACCAGGTGTTCAACTCATCGATCGCGATGCCGGTCGCGTTGCCGGACATGATCGCGACCTGGTCGTTGGGATCCGGTGGCGAGACGATCGAGGGGAACAGCGGACCGGGGTAGCCGTCCTTGAACCAGCCGGCCTCCATGGCCTTGAGGGTGTTCGAGTTCGTCGAGGTGGTCACCCCGTTGTAGTAGAGCTGCGACCCGGCGCTCTGGAAGTTCCGGATGTCGAGGGCCACGAAGCCCCGGAAGTCGGCCCCGTTGTTGGGCTGGGCGCCCTGGCCGAGGATGGCCAGGACCGGGCCGTGGTTCGCCGTATCCGAGCCGGGGTCCAGGCTGTCGAAGTCCGCACCCGGGTTCGGGGCACTGCGGAGGGCAGCGTCCGTCTCCGAGCCGAGGCACGACGTCTCGGCCGTCGCGAAGTAGTCGGTGAACCAGCTGGGGTTGTCCGAGCAGGGCCAGGTCGCCCCGCTGTTCGGCCCTGGGGTGTTCACGAACCGTCGAACCGCGATCGGCAGGAGGTCGCCGTAGCAGTCGACCCGCGCTCGCGCCCCGATCGGCTGGTTGCCGAGGCCGACGACCCGGCCGAAGGTGTAGCTGATGTCGTTCCGGACGGCGACCCGGATGTCACAGCCCGAGATGAGGATCCCGTTGCTGAGGTATGAGGGATCGCCGGCGTGGCCGCTCTCGTAGACCGGCGTGGTCGGCGGCAGCGAGGCCACGACACCGTTGGGATCGCCCAGGAAGTTCCGGGCCAGGGTGTCCCGGGCGGCGTCGTCCGCGACGGCCTGGGACTCGCCCCGGATGAGGGCGTTGGCGGCCGCCAGCGCGGCGGCGTCGGCGGCGTTCTGGAGAAACCGCCGCTCGCTGTAGAACCGTCCGACATCGATGGCGACCCCGGCCGCGGCGAGCAGGCCTGCCACGCCGAGGGCGAAGACGACGAGCACCTGGCCCCGCTGTCGGGCGGACATGGCGCGGCCCATCGGCCCCATCAGTTGATCACCATCGTGACCTCGCCGGTCAGGACCAGCCGGCCGTTGCCGTCCTTCGGCAGGAGCGCCGAGATGAACGGGATGAGGAGGTCCTGGTGGTAGCGGGCCTGGACGGTGACCGTCTCGCCCGTCCGCGGCTCGCTGTCGGTGACGTCGTCGGGGAGGGTGTAGGTGACGGTGAGATCGCCGTTCGTGAAGGTGTCGCCCGACTGCGTCCAGGTCCCGGTCGTCGTGAAGTACGGGGCATTCGGCGTCAGGAGATTGAGCGACTCCTGGAAGGTCGTCCGGACCTCGGCGTTTCGGGCGGCGTCGTTCTGGCCCTGGGTCAGGGTCTGGTCATAGACATAGATCGAGGCTTCCCGGGCCGCCTCGCGGGTCGCGTTCGTGATCGTGATGTAGGCGTTGAAGATGAACCCGAACTGGACGATCCCGAGCAGGATCAGGAAGAGCGGGGTCAGGACGAGGGCGAACTCGACGAGGCTCTGGCCCTCTGCGCGGGAGCGGGAGCGGCGGCGAATCCCGTTCGGTCGGGCCGTGATGCCCATGCGGTGACGGCGACCTCGATGCGGCACGTGCACGGTCAGCATCGGCCGCGAACCGGTTCCGCGGTATGGGTGACGAGTACCGGACGCACCGGCCAACGGTCCCCCGGCGGCGGCGGCGCGATCCGGGCCGCGCGCGCGTTGCCGCCGGCGTTCGGTCGCTCACGCAGGTTGGAGTGCGCTCGCTCCCCTCGCTTGGGCGGTGCCTTGGCCGGCGGGCGCCTCACGCGGCGCCGAGCACCCCCGTCCTCGGCTGAGGCGCCGCCGGGTCAGCATTCCCGCCGGCGGGCGCCGCACGCGGCGCCGCGCAACACTCCCGACCGAGCCTGGAGGCGCCGTCGGTCCGCAGCGCAGGACCCCGAAGGGAACGGGCGTTCGATATCGGGGCGGAGCTCTGCTAGACTTCCGGGGTGCCCGACTTCCGCCTCGTGGCTCCCTTCGAGCCGACCGGTGACCAGCCCCAGGCCATCGAGCGCCTGACCGACGGCCTGGCCCGCGGCTACCGCCATCAGACCCTGCTCGGAGCGACCGGCACGGGAAAGAGCCTTGCTCCAGACGAGCCGGTGCTCATCGGCCGCGAAGATGACTACGGCGACGTCCACTGGTCCGTGGAACCGATCGGGCCGTTCGTGGACGAGGCTCTAGCCGGTCGGCAGGTCTTTCGCGATGACCACGGCACCGAGGTCGGCTTCGCGACGCCGGCCGCGCCGGGCTACTGGGTCTCCACGATCGATTCAGACACCCTCGAGCCTGTCATCCGCCCCGTGACCGCGATGTCACGTCATGCCGCTCCGGGGACGCTCTGGCGCGTCAGGACCGAGGACGGCCGCGAGGTGACCGTTACCGGCGACCACAACTTCGTACGCCTCGGTGGCAGTGCGCGACTCGAGACCGTCGCCACGACCGAGCTCCGCGAAGGCGACTCGCTCCCGGTCGCCACGTTCGCGGCGAGACCGGATCCTGCCACGACCCGCCTCGACGTCGCGGCGATGGTCGAGACATCAGGCAGGGGTTACGTGACCGGCCCCGCGATGCTTGCCCGTGACCTGGATCTGGCGTCCCGCTACGCCCTGGACCGCGGCTGGCGGGCGCCGCTTGCGACCGTCGGTGCAGAACGAGTCGCCGTGCTCGAGCGAGTCGGGCCGACTCGGATCGTCGGGCGCAGCCACCGGCATGGTCCACCGGCCTCGGTGTCCCTGAACGACGCCTGGCTGCGTTTTCTTGGGCTCTTCACGGCCGAGGGCCACGTTGGCGACTCCTACGCGACGATCACCCCTGGTCCGGAGCTCATCGGGGATGTCCGGGGCCTGCTTGAACAACTCGAGATCGAAAGCTTCGAGCGTGGCAGGGACGAGCTCGGCATCGGGTCTCGGGTAGTCACGGAGACGCTCCGGACGGCCTGCGGGTCGGTCGCTGGCGAGAAGCACCTTCCGCCATTCTGGGCGAACCTCGACGACCACCGGCTCGGGCGGCTGCTCTCGGGGTATTTCGAAGGAGATGGCTGGGTCGAGAAACGGGGCGCCGCGGTGGCCGCGGTCACGAAGAGCCGAAG
>MGOD01000043.1:47175-59492 GCA_001795245.1 Chloroflexi bacterium RBG_16_70_13 | reverse complement strand
CGAGATCGCCTACGCCCTCCTTCGATTCGGAGTCGTCGCTCGCCTCTCGGTAACCCGGAAGCGCGCCGTCGGAACCGCTCACGAGGGCGGCAACTACTGGCAGGTGAGCATCCGGGGTGACGAGGACCTCCGAGCATTCGCTCAACACGTCGGCTTCGTCCATCCGCGCAAGCGTCGACAGCTTGCGGCGGTGCTCCTCCGGACCGTCGGTGGCAACGCCGACGTCCTCCCGTTGGCTGCGACGTGGGTCCGCGATGCGCGCCTGGCGCTCGACCTCACCCAGGCACAGCTCGCTCACATGGCCGGTCTATCGCGCGCCGCGATCGGGCTCATCGAAGCTGGGAAGCGCCGCCTCCGGCGAGGCACCGCGATGCGGCTGCTCGGCGCGTTCGAGCGGCGAGGCGTCGGCCGAGCCCATCGCCGCCCGGCTGTTGCCACGCCCGTGGACGCCCTGCGACGGCTGACAGCATGCCGCTGGGCAACCGTGGCATCGGTCGAGCCGGTCTCCGCCCCGGCCAGCCACGTCTATGACCTCTCCGTCGAAGGAGCCGAGACCTTCATGGCGGGGTTTGGCGGGCTGGTCGTCCACAACACGTACTCGATCGCCTCGACGATCGAGAAGGCCAATCGGCCGACGCTCGTGCTGGCCCACAACAAGACGCTGGCAGCCCAGCTGTACGCCGAACTGCGGGAGTTCTTCCCCGACAACGCCGTCGAGTACTTCGTCAGCTACTTCGACTACTACCAGCCCGAGGCGTACCTGCCCCGGTCGGACACCTACATCGAGAAGGACTCCAGCCGGAACGACGAGATCGATCGCCTCCGCCATGCGGCGACGCACGCACTCTTCGAGCGGCGCGATGTCATCGTCGTCGCCTCGGTCTCGTGCATCTACGGAATCGGGGCGCCGGTTGACTACGGGGCGACCGTCCTGCGGCTCCGGGTCGGCGGGCAGTACCGGCGCGACGCCGTTCTCCGCCACCTCGTCGACCTCCAGTACCAGCGCAACGACCAGGCCCTTACCCGCGCGCGCTTCCGCGTCCGCGGGGACACCCTCGAGTTCCAGCCGGCGTCGGAGGAGCGCCTCGTCCGCGTCGAGTTCTTCGGCGACGAGGTCGAGCGGATCACCGAGCTCGACCCGCTGACCGGCGAGCTCCTGGCGGAGCGCAAGGACGTCAACGTCTACCCGGCGACCCATTACGTGACCCCGGCCGACAAGCTCCAGTCGGCGATCGTCGACATCGGGGCCGAGATGGAGGAGCGGGTCGCTCAGCTCGAGGCCGAGGGGCGGGCCCTCGAGGCCGCCCGCCTCCGGCAGCGGACGACGTTCGACCTCGAGATGCTCCGCGAGCTCGGTTACTGCTCGGGCGTCGAGAACTACTCGCGCCACCTGTCGCGGCGGGCCGCCGGGAGCCGGCCCTGGACGCTCCTCGACTACTTCCCACCCGACTGGCTGCTCGTCGCGGACGAGTCGCACATGACGATCCCCCAGGTCGTCGGCATGTACAAGAACGACCGGACCCGCAAGGAGATCCTCGTCGACTTCGGGTTCCGGCTGCCGTCGGCCCTCGACAACCGCCCCCTGACGTTCGAGGAGTTCGAGGCGACCGTCCACCAGGCGATCTACATGTCGGCCACTCCGGGACCCTACGAGCTGGAGCGGAGCCAGCAGGTCGTCGAGCAGCTGATCCGGCCGACCGGCATCGTCGACCCGGTCATCCACGTCCGCCCGACCGAGGGCCAGATAGACGACCTCATGGAGGAGATCCGGGTCCGGGTCGAGCGCGGCGAGCGGGCGATCGTCACGACCCTCACGAAACGGATGGCCGAGGACCTCGCCGACTACCTCCGCGAGCTCGGGGTCAAGGTCCAGTACCTACACGCCGAGGTGGACACCCTCGAGCGCGTCGCCATCCTGCGCGACCTCCGGCTCGGGATCTATGACGTCATCGTCGGGATCAACCTCCTGCGCGAGGGGATCGACCTGCCGGAGGTCACCCTCGTGGCGATCCTCGACGCCGACAAGGAGGGCTTCCTGCGGAGCGCCTGGTCGCTCATCCAGATGACCGGCCGGGCCGCCCGGAACATCGGCGGCGAGGTCGTCATGTACGCCGACACGATGACCGATTCCATGAAGGCCGCCATCGGCGAGACGGACCGCCGCCGAGCGGTCCAGGAGCAGTACAACGAGGCGCACGGGATCGAGCCGCGGACGATCATCAAGGGCATCCGGGACCTCAACGACCAGCTCCGGGCTGTCGCCGAATCGACCGTCGTCTACGCCTCCGAGCGCGAGGCTCGCGACGCCCGCCTCGTCGAGCTCGACACGAAGAAGGTCGAAGAGCTGATCCGGCGGATGGAGGCCGAGATGAAGGCCGCGGCGAAGGAGCTCGAGTTCGAGCGGGCCGCCGCCCTCCGCGACGAGATCCAGTCGATCCGACTGCGAGTGCTCTCGGAGGACCAGTCGGTCATCGTGGCCCGTGCCGCCGAGGTCGCGGCGCGCTCTCGGCCCGCCTCGCACGCACCCGGGGCGCCCGTCGAGCCCCTGGGGCCGGCGCTCGAGGTCGCCTCGGTCTCGGTCGTGGCCGCCGGCGAGGAGCCGGTCGGCGTGACGCCCGGCGGCGATGGTGGCGAGGAGGCCGGCGACGGCGCCGGCACGGCGTCCGACTGGCTGCCGGGCATCCGCGACGAGCACGAGGACGAGGCCGGCTGGCAAGCCCGTTGGCTGGACCGGCCGACCTGGGACCGGACCGTCACGCCGAACATCCGGAAGCGGACCGGCACGCGCCCGCCGCGGCGCCGCCGCTAGGGGGGCGCCGTGCCTCCCCGTCGAATGCCGTCAGCCGGGGAGCGCGCACCGGACGAGTACCTCGACGCGAGCTCCAACGCTCGCCAGTTCAACGTGTTTGCGGTTCGCCGAGCTCACGATCTTCGTCACCGCGACGGGCGCCCTCGTAGCCGCGACATTCAGCCATGTCGCCGCCCCGGTGGGTGGGGAGGCGGTGCTCGTGCTGAAGCTGGCAGGCGTCATCGTGACGCTCGTCTTCTGGGTCCTGCAGCAGCGGACGATGCTCTACTCGCGCCACTACGTGGCCCGGGCGGCTGAGCTGGAGGCGGAGCTCGGATTCCGACAGTACTCGACCCGGCCCCCCAAGGCTGGCGGGGGGCCATCGCATGGTCCGGGTCCTCTTCGTCCTGACGCTGGCGTTCTGGGTCACGTCGATCGTCTGGCTCCCCGGCCGGGCTGATTCCAAGCCCTCAACGTCGGCCACCCGGTCTCTCCGGCCTATCCCTATCATCCGCGGATGTCCCTCGTGATGCGCCTGCGGCGCACCGTCGCTCGCCGGCTCCCGGAGTCCGTGAAGCGCGTGCTCCGGCGGATCCTGCCGGCTCGGCTGCTGGGCTGGCAGCCGACGGTCCGCCGCTTCGAGCTCGCGATGCCGAGTCCTCCGGCGGGCCTGGGGCCGTCCGTCCGGCCCGTGGCGGCTCCAGCGCGGATCCGCGTCGAGGCCCCGTATCGGTCCTACGTCCCGCGCCTCCTCGACGACGGCGGCGTCGCCTGCTATGAGCCGGAGACCATGGCCGCGTTCCTGGCGGCGATCTCGGTCCTCGAGGCGGGTGAGGTCTTCGACATCGGGGCCAACATCGGGATCTTCGCGATCATCGCGGCCTCCACGACGACCGCCCACGCGACCGGCTTCGAGCCCACGCCACAGCTCGCCGCGACGTTCGAGACGCTCGCTCGGATCAACGACCTCGGCTGTGAGGTCGAGCCGATCGCCCTGGGGGCCGAGACCGGCCGGGCGACGCTCTACCTGTCCGCCAGGACCGACAGCTCGAACTCGCTGCGGGCGGGCCATCGGGCCGCCACGGGCACGGTCGAGGTCCCCGTTGAACGCCTCGACGCGTACGTGGCCCGGACCGGGCGGCGGCCGCAGGTCATGAAGGTCGACACCGAAACGACCGAGCCCGACGTCCTCGCCGGCGGGCTCGAGACCCTCCGCACGGATCGGCCATGGATCATCTGCGAGGTCCTCGCCGGGACGACCGAGCCTGCGCTGATGGCCCTGCTCCGGCCGCTCGGCTATCGCTTCCACCATCTCGGCGCCGGGCCGGCGCCGGTCGAGGCCAGCGAGATCGTCGGGGACCCGACCTGGCTGCACCGCGACTGGCTGCTCACCCCGGGCCCTCTTCCGCCGGAGTTCGCCGGGCACTACGTGGCCTGGCTCGAGGCGATCCGCGCCACGAGGTAGGCGAGCCCCGCGTCGCCCACCCGGTCTCGCCACGAACACCTGTTCGGTTTCGCCGCAGTCCGCTACACTTCGACCGTGCCCCAGGATCGGATCGTCGTTCGCGGAGCCCGCGAGCACAACCTGAAGAACGTCACCCTCGACTTCCCGCGGGACCGGCTCGTCGTCATCACCGGGCTGTCGGGGAGCGGGAAGTCCAGCCTCGCCTTCGACACGATCTACGCCGAGGGCCAGCGGCGCTACGTCGAGAGCCTGTCGGCGTACGCCCGCCAGTTCCTGGGCCAGATGGAGAAGCCCGACGTGGACCAGATCGACGGGCTCTCGCCGGCGATCTCGATCGACCAGAAGGGCTCCAGCCGGAACCCCCGCTCGACGGTCGGCACGGTCACCGAGATCTACGACCACCTCCGGCTGCTGTTCGCCCGGATCGGGCACCCGCACTGCCCCGTGTGTGGCCGCGAGATCGAGCGTCAGACCGTCCAGCAGATCGTCGACCAGGTCCTGGCGATGCCGGAGGGTACGCGTCTGCTCGTCCTCGGGCCCCTCATCAAGGACCGCAAGACCGAGGGTGACCGGGTCTTCGAGGCGGCCCGCAAGCAGGGCTTCGTCCGGGTCCGCGTGGACGGCGAGACCTACGACCTCGCCGATGCCCCGACCCTCGACAAGTACAAGCGACACTCGATCGAGGTCGTCGTCGACCGCTTCATCGTCCGCCGCGCCGAGGCGCCCGACGACTGGGCCCGCGATGACGCCGGCCACCCGATCGATCCCGAGAGCGGCAAGGCCGTGTCGGATCCGGACGCGCCCAGGCTCGCCGATTCGATCGAGACCGCCCTCCGCCTCGGCGAGGGCGTCGTCCTCATCGCCCCGGCCTCGCGCGAGGGCGGCTCCCCGGCCTTCGAGGAGCGCCGCTTCTCCGAACGCTACTCATGCCCCTACGACGGGACGACGATCGACGAGCTCGAGCCGCGGAGCTTCTCGTTCAACTCGCCCCATGGCGCCTGCCCGACCTGCACCGGCCTCGGCACCCGCCTCGAGATCGATCCCCGGCTCGTCATCCCGGATCGCTCGAAGAGCGTCCTGTCGGGCGCCGTCGTCCCCTGGTCGCGGATGCCGACCGACGCGTCGTGGCGGATGAAGATCACCGAAGCCGTCTTCGAGGCGCACGGCTGGGACCCGAAGGCAGCCCTCCGCGACCTGTCGCCCGAGGCGATCGAGCACCTCCTCTACTCGGAGAAGGGCAAGGACGAGAAAGTCGTCATCCGCTACAAGCACGAGCGGGGCGAGAACTCGTACGTGGCGACCTTCGAGGGCGTCGTCACCAACCTCGAGCGTCGCTACCGGGAGACGGACTCCGAGTACATCAAGACGGAGCTCGAGAAGTACATGGTCGAGCGGCCCTGCCCGGCCTGCCGCGGCAAGCGGCTCCGGCCCGAGGCCCTGGCGGTGACCGTCGACGGGCGGGACATCTCGGACGTCTCGGACCTCTCGATCACCGACGCGCTGGCCTGGGCGGACGCCCTCCCGAAACGGGTGACGGAGCGTGAGCGGACGATCGCCTACCAGGTCCTGAAGGAGATCCGGGCCCGGCTCGGGTTCCTCGTCGACGTCGGGCTCGACTACCTGACGATCAACCGGACCAGCCAGACCCTGTCGGGCGGCGAGGCCCAGCGGATCCGCCTGGCGACCCAGATCGGGACTACCCTGATGGGCGTCCTGTACATCCTCGACGAGCCCTCGATCGGGCTCCACCAGCGCGACAATGCCAAGCTCATCGCGACGCTCACGCGGCTCCGCGACCTCGGCAACACCGTCCTTGTCGTCGAGCACGACGAGGAGACCATCCGGACGGCCGACTGGGTCATCGACATCGGGCCCGGGGCAGGGGAGCACGGCGGCGAGATCATCGCCAACGGGCCGCTCGAGGCCCTGCTGGCCGAGCCGCGGTCGGTGACCGGGGCGTATCTCCGCGGCGAGCGGGCCGTGCCCATCCCGGCGGCGCGCCGCGCGGGCAACGGCAAGCGCCTGACGGTCCGCGGCGCCCGGGCCCACAACCTCCGGCGGATCGATGTCAGCGTTCGCCTCGGCACGTTCACGGCCATCACCGGGGTGTCGGGCAGCGGCAAGTCCACGCTCGTCACCGAGGTCCTCTACCGGGCCCTTGCGCGCGAGCTCCACGGCTCGCGGGAGACGCCCGGCGCCCACGACACGCTCGAGGGCGCCGAGCACGTCGACAAGATCATCGAGATCGACCAGAGCCCGATCGGGCGGACCCCGCGATCCAACCCGGCGACGTACACGGGCCTGTTCGGCACGATCCGGGAGCTCTTCGCGGCGACGCCCGAGGCCCGCGTCCGGGGCTACTCGCCCGGCCGCTTCAGCTTCAACGTCAAGGGCGGCCGCTGCGAGAACTGCAAGGGCGACGGGATCATCAAGATCGAGATGCAGTTCCTGCCCGACGTCTACGTCCCGTGCGAGGTCTGCAAGGGCGCCCGCTACAACCGCGAGGCGCTCGAGATCCACTACAAGGGTCGCTCGATCGCCGAGGTCCTCGAGATGACCGTCGCCGAGGCGGTCGAGTTCTTCGCCGCCGTGCCGACGGTCGCCGCGAAGCTCCGGACGCTCAACGACGTCGGGCTGGGCTACATCCACCTCGGGCAGCCGGCGACGACCCTCTCCGGCGGCGAGGCCCAGCGGGTGAAGCTCTCGACCGAGCTCTCGAAGCGAGCGACGGGCAAGACGCTCTACGTCCTCGACGAGCCGACGACGGGGCTCCACTTCGCCGACGTCGAGAAGCTCCTCCAGGTCCTCCACCGGCTCGTCGACGCCGGCAACACCGTCCTCGTCATCGAGCACAACCTCGATGTCATCAAGACCGCCGACTGGATCGTCGACCTTGGCCCCGAAGGCGGCGCCCGGGGCGGCGAGATCATCGCCGAGGGAACGCCGGAGGCACTCGCCACGATCGCCGGCTCGGCGACCGGGGAGTACCTCGCCCGCGTTCTCCGCGGCGAACCCCTCATCCCGCTCTCCGACGTGACCTTCGCCGAGGAGGCAGGCCGGGCACCGCGGCCCGGGTCCAACGGCCGCAGCGCGGTCGCTCGGAGCGGCCCCCCGAGCCGCAAGCGAGCCGCCGCCGCCCGCTGACCACCTCGAGGGGCACGTACCAACGCTCGTCCGGGCTCCCACCGGCCCGCCACCGCCGGGGCTCGGCGACGTCGTCGAGTGTGAAAGCGCTCTCTTGACAGCCCGTGATATCGTGATCGCCAGATCGTGAGAGCGCTCTCACGTGGCGCCGGGAGCACACCATGGCGGCTGGCGAGACCGGGAACGGCAGGGGCGTCACGCTCGATGCCGTTGCGCGCGTCGCTGGCGTCTCGAGGGCCACCGTCTCGCGGGTGGTGAACGGCAATCCGAAGGTCGGCGAGGAGGCCAAGCGCCAGGTCGAGCGGGCGATCGAGCGCCTCGGCTACGTCCCGAACCCGGCAGCCCGCTCGCTGGTCACGCGCCGCAGCGATTCGATCGGCGTCGTGATCCCCGAGCCGCCGGGGATGCTCTTCGGTGATCCGTTCTTCCCGCGCCTCCTGCGGGGCATCAGCGCCGAGCTGTCGGCCCGCAACCTCCAGCTCGTCCTGCTCATGCCGCAGTCGCCCGCTGAAGAGCCGAGGGTCGAGCGCTACCTCACCGCCGGCCACGTCGACGGGGCGCTGCTCGTCTCGCTCCACGGTGAGGACGCCATGCCGGCCGCGCTCGCCGCGCGCGGCATCCCGGTCGTTGTCGGCGGGCGCCCACCCGGCGGCGAAGGGGTCAGCTACGTGGACGTCGACAACGTCGGGGGCGCTCGCTCCGCGGTCGCCCACCTTATCCGCGCCGGACGGCGGGTCATCGCCACGATCGGCGGCCCGCCCGATATGTCGGCCGGCATCGACCGGCTGGAGGGCTATCGCCAGGGCCTCACGGGCGGTGGTCTTGTCGTGGAGCCGAGCCTCCAGGTCGCGGCCGATTTCACGCAGGAGGGCGGCGCCGAGGCGATGCGCCGGATCCTCGCCGCCCGACCCGACGTCGACGCCGTGTTCGCGGCCTCCGACCTCATGGCCGCCGGTGCGATGCAGGTCCTTCGGGCGGCCGATCGCCGGGTCCCCGAGGACGTGTCGATCGTCGGCTTCGACGACTCGTCGATCGCGGCCACGGCCGAGCCACCCCTCACGAGCGTCAGGCAACCCATCGAGGAGATGGGACGCGAGATGGTCCGCCTCCTGCTCGAGCAGGCGTCCCGTCCCGGATCGGTGCCCCGCAAGGTGATTCTCGCCACCCAGCTGGTGCGCCGCCGGTCGAGCGAGGGGGGGCCGAAACGATAGGAGCCCATCGATCGCGCACCCGGAGACAAGGGATTGGTTCGTTGATGGAGGAGACGATCGCATGAACGATAACCAGCGAACGGGCGAGTGGCCGTGGATGAGAATCCCGGTGGCCGTCGCCGCCGTCGTCCTCGTCGGCGCGGCGTGCGGAAGCGGAGCCTCGCCGACGCCCTCCGGGACGCCGGCCGCGACGGCAACGGAGGCCCCCAGCGCGACGCCCTGCACGCCGGTCGAGATCGAGTGGTACGTCGGTCTCGGGACCGGTGAGAACGAGGAGCAGATCCCGCAGGAGGAGGCGGTTGTCGCGGCCTTCAACGATTCGCAGGACTGCATCGACCTCAAGCTGACCGTCGTCGACAACACCGAGGCAGCCGACACCCTGGCCACCAGGATCGCGGCCAACGACGCCCCGGACATCATCGGTCCGATCGGGATCCGTGCCCTTCAATCCTTCGGCGACCAGCTGCTCGACCTCGGCCCCTACATCGCCGACGTGGACCTCTCGGAGATCGATCAATCGCTGATCGACGCCTACAACGTGGGCGGCAAGCAGATCGGCATCCCGATGGCGGTCTACCCGTCGTTCATCTACTACAACAAGTCGCTGTTCGACGAGGCCGAGCTGGCCTACCCACCCCACGAGGTCGGGGCCCAGTACGAGGGCCAGGACTGGACATGGGCGACGGTCCGCGAGCTGGCGATGAAGCTGACCGTGGACACGAACGGCAACGACGCGACGAGCGCCAGCTTCGATCCCGCGAACGTCGACGTCTACGGGCTCGATGCCCAGTTCACGGAGAACGACGCGCGCGCCTGGTCGACCGTCTTCGGCGGCTCAGGCTCGGTTCTCGCGGCCGACGGCACGACGGCCCAGTGGCCCGACAACTGGCGAACCGGCCTGCAGTACTTCTACGACGGCATCTGGAAGGACCACTTCGTCCCGAACCAGACCGCCGTCCAGGCGCTGGCGGCCGGCAACACGTTCCAGTCGGGACGGATCGCCATGGACGTCGTCCACCAGTGGTACACCTGCTGCGTCTACCCGGGTGAGGGCACGCCTGCCGTCACCGACTGGGACATCGCGGTCCTGCCCGTCGGGCCGGACGGCAACATCACCTCGAAGCTCCACGCCGACACGATCGGCATCCTCGACTCGACCGAGAACCCGGACCAGGCGTTCGAGGCGCTGGGCTTCCTCAGCCAGTCGCCCGAGCTCATCACGACGTGGGGCGCCATGCCGGCCATCGAGAGCCAGCGAGCCGCCTTCTTCGAGGGCCTCGACGAGCGGTTCGCGCCGCTCGAGATCGACTGGAACGTCTCGACCCTGATGCTCGCCTACCCTGACAACCCCAGCCACGAGGCATTCATGCCCAACTTCCTGGAAGCGGACTCGGCGAACAAGGACCTCGGCTCCAAGCTGTGGACCACGCCGGGCCTCGACCTGGACGCTGAGCTCGATGCCCAGGTCGAGCTGCTCCAGGGCATCTTCGACTCGGCCAACTGAACGCGTCCTCCTCCTGATGCGCCGGGGGCCGGCCCCCGCCGGCCCCCGGCGCAGACTATCCACGCCACGGAAACGAGCCCGAGGACCCGGCGCGGATGAGCACGACCCAGGCCGCCATCGAACCGCTGCCGACCAGCCCACGACGACGCGGCGGCTGGCGAGCCGTTCGGGAGCGCGAGTCGCTTACCGGGCTGGTGTTCGTGGCGCCATTCATCGTCGGCTTCATCCTCTTCTCGGCGATCCCGATGGTCGCCTCGCTCGTCCTGTCGCTGACCGACTTCGACCCGCGAGAGCCGGACGAGATCCACTTCATCGGGCTCGCCAACTACCAGCAGATGCTGACCGACCCCGTCCTCCACGAATCGCTGGGGGTGACACTCCGGTTCGCTTTGCTCGTCGTGCCGCTGACCCTCGCCGCCGCCCTCGGCGTGGCGATGCTCGTCAACAGCAAGCTCCTCGCCGGTCGGAACGTCTTCCGGACCCTCTTCTACATGCCGATGCAGATCCCGCTCGTGGCCAGCACGATCGTCTGGATCGGGGTCCTGCACGCCACGACTGGCTGGCTGAACTACGGCCTCGAGGCCGTGGGCCTGCCGGGCCCCAACTGGCTCCAGAGCACCTTCTGGGTCGGACCCGCCCTCGGGCTGATGGGCCTGTGGGGGATCGGCAACATGATGCTGATCTTCCTGGCCGGTCTCCAGAGCGTTCCGACGGAGCTCTACGACGCGGCCAAGGTCGACGGCGCGGGCTCGTGGGCGAGCTTTCGCCACGTGACGCTGCCGATGATCTCGCCGGTCCTCTTCTACAACCTGATCATTGCCCTGATCGCGGCGTTCCAGTACTTCACCCAGGCCTTCGTGGTCAGCAACGGCCGCGGCGATCCAGACCGGGCGACGCTGTTCTTCAACCTCAACCTCTATCGGGAGGCGTTCGGCTTCTTCCACATGGGCTACGCCTCGGCCCTGGCCTGGCTCCTGTTCGTGATCGTCCTCGGCCTCACCGTGGTGCTTTTCAAGACGGCCGGCTCGTGGGTTTTCGCCGGGGGCGAGCGATGCCCGCGCTGGCCCGGCCGATCGGCCGGCCGCGGGCCGCCTCGGGTCCGCTCCGCCACCACATGCGGCGATTCGGTGCGATCTCCGCGGTGACGCTGGTGGCGGCCACGATCGTCTCGGCGTTCCTGATGCCGCTCGCCTACATGGTGGCCACGGCGTTCAAGGATCCGAGCCAGCTGACGGCCGTCGACGCGCCGCTCTACCCGGCCGCGCCCGAGGTCTTCGTGTACCAGGGCAAGGAGCTCAAGGTCTACGACGTGCCGACCCCGGACGGGACGATCCACGCCTGGGCCTTGCTCCAGCCCCACCGCGAGGATGCCATCTTCATCGACCCCGCGAACCCCGGCGCCGGAGAGATCACCTGGATCGGGCGCCCGCGGACGCTCGCCCAGCACTGGGCCTTCTCGCTCAAGGTCGACAACTTCACGGCGGCCTGGGAGACGATCGATTTTCCGCGCCTGTTCCTGAATACGTTCGGAATCGCCGGCCTGTCGACGGTCGGCGCCGTCCTCTCGGGGATCTGCGTCGCCTACGGCTTCAGCCGCTTCCGGTTCCCGGGCCGCAACGGGTTGTTCATCCTGATGCTGGCGACGATCATTCTGCCCTTCCAGGTCACGCTGATCCCGAGCTACGCCCTGTACCTGGCGTTGGGCTGGGTAGGGACGTGGTGGCCGCTCATCATTCCCCACTTCTTCGCCAACGCCTACAACGTGTTCCTGCTCCGCCAGTACTTCCTGACGATCCCGCGCGAGCTCGACGAAGCGGCCATGATCGACGGAGCGGGCCCGTTCCGGATCCTCCGCTCGGTGATCGTCCCACAGGCCGTGCCGGCGATCATCGCGGTCACCCTGTTCCACTTCTTCTGGGCCTGGAACGAGTACTTCCTGCCGCTCATCTACCTGCAGGGCAAGCCCGACCTCCAGCCGCTCGCGGTGGGCCTGGCGCGGTTCAACGCCCTGTACTCGCAGCAGCCGACGCTCATCCAGGCGGCCGCGATCATGGCCATGCTCCTGCCGGTGGTCCTCTTCTTCCTCGCCCAGCGGGCGTTCATGCGCGGCGTCGTCTTCGGCGGGGTGGAGAAGTAGCGTGGCGATCCGGATCCCGCGCCAGGCGTGGTCCCATCCGATCGGCGTCGGTTGCGAGCCCGTGCCGC
>MGOD01000043.1:46493-47113 GCA_001795245.1 Chloroflexi bacterium RBG_16_70_13 | reverse complement strand
CGGGGCGGGCAGCATCGGTCGGACCCAGCGGGGCGACTTCGCACGCTGGCACCTGCGCGTCGGGACGCACCACTTCGAGCCGGTCGCGGTGGACGGCTTCTCGCTCTGGGTGAGCGAGGGCGGGCGGACGTCCGCCACTGTCCTCCGGACGACGCCGCCGCCGCCGGGCTGGGGGCCCTCGCTGCCGGTCGGGGCCGGAACGTATCGTGCCCTGTTCCCGCGCGCCTGGTTCGAGTACGACGTGCCGGGCTGCCCCCTTCGGGTCACGGAGGAGCAGCTCAGCCCCGTGGTCCCCGGTGACGACGCCAGCGCGAGCCTGCCAGTCGGGACGTTCGAATGGGCGCTCCACAACCCAGCCGCTCGGTCCGTCGACGCGGCGGTGATGCTGAGTTGGCGCAACGACCTCGAGCGTGCCGTCGGCCTGCCCACGCCCGCAGGCGGACACCTCGAGCGCCGGGCTGAGGGCGGCCGGATGGGGATCGTCATGGTTCCCGATGACGCGGCTGGCGCGCGGGGGACACCTGCCTCGCTGGCCCTCGTCGTGGACGGTGGGGAGGGGATCGAGGTCACCAGCGTCGCCGGCTTCGACCCGAATGCCCCGGCCGACATCTGGACTTCCT
>MGOD01000043.1:37123-46487 GCA_001795245.1 Chloroflexi bacterium RBG_16_70_13 | reverse complement strand
CCGACAGACGCCTGGCGTCGGGCCAGGATGCGGTCGCGCGCGAGGCCCGCGGGCAGGCCGGGGCGATCGCCGCCCGGGTGACGCTGGGCCCCGGCGAGACGCGGACGATCCGCTTCGTGATCGCCTGGGACATCCCGATCGCCGAGTTCGGGTCGGGCCGGCGCTGGCTTCGGCGTTACACCCGCGAGCAGGGCGCCGCGGGCGACGGGGCGTGGCGGATCGCTTGTCACGCTCTCGCCCGCCTCGACGAGTGGCGGGCGGCCATTGAGGACTGGCAGGAGCCATTCCTCGATGACCCGGCGCGGCCAGAGTGGTATGTCGCGGCTCTCTTCAACGAGCTCTACTTCCTCGTCGACGGCGGCACGCTGTGGGCGGATCGCGAGGTGACCGGGCGAGGCGGCGGTGGCGCGATCGACGGCGGCGGCGCCGATGACCGCGGCGCCGATGACCGCGGCGCCGACGGCGGCCTCGAGCCGACGCTGGCCCTCATCGAATGCTTCGACTACCCCTTCTACAACACCCTCGACGTCCTGTTCTACGCGTCGTTTGCGCTGAGCCGCCTGTGGCCCCATCTCGAGCTCCAGATCAGCCGGGCCTTCGCAACGACGGTCGAGCTCGACGACCCGACGCCAATGACCGTCGAAACGTCCGGCGAGCGGGTCCGGCGGAAGGTCGCCAACGCGCTGCCGCACGACCTCGGCGGGCCGGCCGAGGACCCGATTGCCCGGGTGAACCTCTACCGCTTCCGGGACCCCAACACCTGGAAGGACCTCAACCCCAAGTTCGTCCTGCAGCTGGCCCGGGATCGGGCGCTCGAGGTCGGCCGCGGAACCGTAGGACCGACCCCCCGTGACGCCTGGCCGGCCGTCGTCCGGGCGATGGACCACCTCGGCGCCTTCGACACGGACGGGGACGGCCTGCCCGAGCATGACGGCCGGCCCGACCAGACCTACGACACGTGGCCGATGAGCGGCCCGTCGGCCTACGGCGGGGGTCTCTGGCTGGCCGCGCTCCGGGTTGCGACGGCCTGGGCCGCCGAGGTCGGCGACACGACGCGGAGGACGGCCTGGGACGACCTCCTCGAAACCGCCACGGCGAGCTTCGAGCGGCGGCTGTGGAACGGACGCGCCTATCGCTACGACGATGGCGGCACGGCCACCTCGGACAGCCTGATGGCCGATCAGCTGGCCGGGCAGTGGTACCTCGACGTCCTGGGCCTCGGCGACCTCGTGCCCCCGTGGCGGGTGGAATCGGCCCTCCGCGAGATCTTCGAGCACAACGTCCGGGGCTTCGCCGACGGGGAGATGGGCGCCGTCAACGGCACCCGCCCGGACGGCAGCGTCGACCGCTCGAGCGAGCAGTCGCAGGAGGTTTGGATCGGGACGACCTACGCGCTCGCGGCCTTCATGATCGGCCGGGGCCTCGTCGACGAGGGCTGGCAGACGGCCCGCGGCGCGGCCCGCGTCACGTACGAGCGGGGCTTCTGGTTCCGGACACCCGAGGCCTACGACGAGGACGGCAACTTCCGGGCCTCGCTCTACATGCGTCCCCTGGCGATCTGGGCAATCGAGGAGGCCCTCGAGCGGGTGGCGCGTGCCCGGAGCGGCGAGCGGCCGCCCGTGACGGCGCTACGATGAGGTCGTGCCCGCCCGACTGAGCCGCTGAGCCAGGAGCCGATGCCGACTCGACTCCCGGCCCGGCACGAAACCCCGGACATCGACGCCGCCGCGCTCATCGCCGCGCGTGCTGCGGATCGGCTCCTGGCCGCCGCGCTCGAGGCCGGCTCGGAGCGCTGGGCCCGCCATCTCGCACTGCTGCCGGACCGCCTTCGCGACGATCCGATTCCCGGCCTCCGGGCGGCTGCCCGCGCCGGCCGGGCGGCGTTCGGGCCGAAGGACTCCATTCGTGACGCCCTGCCCGAGGCCGTCACCGAGCCGTTCCTCGACGCCATCGACCGGCTCCTGAGGCTCGTCGCCCGATGGGAGGTTCATCGGGGCGAATAGGGCCGGCCAGCCCGCGACTCGGGTCCGCGGCGCGGCTATCCTGTGACTCTCGGGCCTCCCGCGATCCCGGAGCGCCCGACCCTGATGCCCGCCTGGGCCCAGTCGATTGCGTCCCGATCTGGAGGAATCGGCACGTGATCATCGAACCTCGAGTGCGCCTGCCGCGGGGCAGAGGCGGGTTGTCCCTCGTCGTGCTGGCAGGCCTCCTCGTCACGGCCCTTGGCGTGCCGATCGTGACCGCCGCGCCGAGCGGCATCGTGGACGTCCAGCTCCTGGCGATGAACGACTTCCACGGCAATCTCGAGCCCCCCTCGGGTTCGTCGGGCCGGATCGGGACGGCGAACGCCGGCGGCATCGAGTACCTCGCGACGCACGTCGCGACGCTCGAGGCGACGAACCAGAACTCCCTCGTCGTCTCGGCGGGCGACCTCATCGGGGCGAGCCCGCTCCTCTCGGCGCTGTTCCACGACGAGCCGACGATCGAGGCCATGAACCTGCTGGGCCTCGATGTCAACGCCGTGGGCAACCACGAGTTCGACGAGGGGGTCGCGGAGCTCATCCGGATGCAGGAGGGCGGCTGCCATCCTGTCGACGGCTGCCTCGACGGCGACGACTTCGCCGGCGCCGACTTCCGCTTCCTCGCCGCGAACGTCAAGTGGGCGAAGAACGGCAAGACGATCTTCCCGGCCTACAAGCTGTTCAGCTTCGGTGGCGCCCGGATCGCGCTCGTCGGCATCGTGACCCGTACGACGCCCACGATCGTCACCCCGTCCGGTGTCGCCGGCGTCGTCTTCCAGGACGAGGCCGACGCGGTCAACGCGCTCCTGCCCGAGCTCAGGAAGAAGGGCATCGAGACGGTCGTCGTCCTCATCCACGAGGGCGGCTTCGCCGGCACCGACGTCAACGGCTGCAGCGGCCCGTCTGGCGCGATCGTCGACATCGTCAGCCGGACCGACCACGAGGTCGATCTCTTCATCAGCGGCCACACCCACCAGGCCTACAACTGCATCATTGACGGCCGGCCGGTCTCGAGTGGGAGCTCCTTCGGCCGACTCGTCACCGACATCGACCTGGCCATCGACCGATCGACCGGCGAGCCCGTCTCGATCTCGATCGACAATCGCATCGTGACCCGCGACGTGGCGGCGAATGCCGGTGAGACGGCCCTCATCGCCAAGTACAAGACCCTCTCGGCGCCGCTGGCCAACCGCGTCGTCGGTCACATCACCGCCGACATCACCCGGACCGCGAACGCGGCCGGCGAGTCCGCGCTGGGAGACTTCATCGCCGATTCCCAGTGGTTCGTGACGCAGGATCCCGGCTTCGGCGATGCCGTCATGGCGTTCATGAACCCGGGCGGGATCCGGGCCGATCTGACGTATGCCAGCAGCCCAGGCGGCGAGGGTGACGGGGTCGTCACCTACAGCGAGATCTTCACGGTCCAGCCCTTCGGGAACAGCCTCGTCACGCTGACCCTGACCGGCGCGCAGATCGACACTCTCCTCGAGCAGCAGTTCGTCGGCTGCGGACAGACCTCGAACCGGATCCTCCAGGTCTCGTCGAGCGTCAGCTACGCCTGGAGCCTGAGCGGCGGGGCATGCGCCAAGGTGGATCCGGCGTCGATCATGCTGAGCGGCGTCGTCATCGACCCGGGAGCGTCCTACCGGGTCACCGTCAACAGCTTCCTGGCCGATGGCGGCGACAACTTCCTCGTCCTGAAGCAGGGGACCAACCGCCTCGGCGGCGACGTCGACCTCGACGCCGTCGAGAAGTACTTCCTGGCCCAGCCGGGTCCCGTGGCGCCCTCCGCGCTCGGGCGGATCACCCAGCTGCCGTAGCGGCCCGTTCCGGGCTCGTCCCGCCTGCGCGGCCCCGAGGGCACCCGCCCTCGGGGCCATTTCGCGTTCGTTTGCCGTCAGTAGATCCAGGGGATGAGCCGCCGCGTCCTGGCGCGATACTCGGCGTACCCGGCGAATCGCGCCTCCAGCCAGGCTTCCTCGCGCCGGCGCTTGGGGTCGAAGAAGACGAGGAGCAGGGCCGCCCAGCCAGCGCGGCGAACGAGCCCCGGGCCGCCGCCCAGCCGACGGCCGCAACGACGAGGCCGCCGTAGACCGGATGCCGGGCGAACCGGTAGGCACCATTGACCACGAGCCGGGCCTCGTCGCGCGGATGCGGCACCGCCGTGAGGGCGTCGCCACCCTGGAGCCCGACGAGCCCGGCCACGGCGAGTGCGCCGCCAGCCGCGACGAGCGCCCACCCCGCGACGCTGGTCAGCGTTGCCGCAGGTTCGTCCAGGCTGCCCGGCAGGGCGAGCCCCGCGAGCGCGATGACGGCGAAGATGGCCAGCTGGATCGCGACCCAACCCTCGCCGCGGGGTCCGAGCGATGGCAGCGTCGACATCCTCACGATCCTACGCCGCGGGCTCGATCTCCCACGGCTCGAAGGCCTCCCGGAGGAACGTCGACGGGGCGTCGGGATCGTAGACCAGCGTCAACGAGCGCCGCGCCCTGGTCCAGGCCACGTACGCCAGCCGACGCTCTTCCTCCAGGGCGCGGGCCGGGTCCTCGGCTTCGGCGACCGAGCGAGCGCTCGGGAAGCGACCCTCGTCCAGGCCGATGACGGCGACGTGATCGAACTCGAGGCCCTTCGTCGCGTGGGCCGTGGCCAGGGTCAGGGCGGCGTCATCGCGACGGAGGCGGGCCAGGCGGGCCCGGACGTCCTCCACGGCGGCCACCAGGGCGGCCACGTTTTCGAACGGGGGCGCCCAGGCCAGGAGCGCATCGGCGATCGGCCGGGTCTCGTCGGCGGCGGCGGCGCGCAGCCTCTCCATGACGGCAAGCGGTCGCTCGTCCGGACCCGCTCGCGCCGCAGCCCGGAGGAGGTCGTCGACGATGGGGGACTCCACGGGCAGCTCGAGCCCGGCGGCCCGGAACGGGACGTCCTCGCCGAGCGCAGCGACGACGGCGGGCAGGAGCTCGCGGTTCGTCCGGGCCAGGATCGCGCAGGTGTCGGATCCGCCATGTCCAGCGGCCGGCAACGATCGGAGGACGGCCCGGCAACGGTCGGCGTCCTCGGCCGCGGTCGGCGCGAGGATCACCGGCCCGGGCGCCTCCGGACGCGCAAGGATCCGCTTCGCGAACCGCTCGCGATTGCCTTCGACGAGGCGGACTGCCCGGGCGACGACCGAGGCAGGGCACCGATAGTTCGTCACAAGATCGACGCGGAGGAGCCCGGGCAGCGATGTCTCGGCCAGTTGCAGCAGCCTCCGGACGTCCGCCAGCCGCCAGCCGTAGATCGACTGGTCATCATCCCCCACGAGGAAGATCCTGTTGGCCGGGGCGGCAAGGAGGAGCGCCATCCGGAGCTGGCTCCGGTCGAGGTCCTGGGCCTCGTCGACGAGGAGGTGGGCGCAGCGAGCGCGCCACGTCCCGAGCGTCACCGGCTCGGTTTCGAGGAGCCGGACGGCCCGGACGACGAGGTCGTCGAAGTCGAGCCCGCCGGACTCGGCGATGGCCCGCTCGTAGGCCACGAAGGCTCGGGCCGCCGGTCCGGCCTCGGGATCCGCGGCGACCGCCTCGACGTCGACGCCGAGGTCCAGCTTGAGACGGGAGATCACCGTGTCGAGCCGCCGGCGTTCGGCCGCCGTGGCAAGGGGCAGGGCGGTCCGGAGGACGGTCTCGCGGTCGAGCAGGGGAGCGACCGGCTGGCCGGCTTCCTTGAGGATCTCGAGGCCAAGGGCGTGGAACGTCCGGACCCTGACGGCGCCTGGGCCCCGCCCGAGGGGCTCGAGCGCGGCCGCCAGCCGCTCCGACAGCTCCTCGGCAGCCCTCCGGTTGAAGGTGATCGCGGCGATCGTCGCAGGGTCAACCCCCGAATCCACCAGCCATGCGACGCGCGCGACGAGGGTGGTCGTCTTGCCGCTTCCGGCCGGGGCGACGCACAGGACCGGCCCCGGCGGCGCCGTCGCGGCGGCGCGCTGGTCCGGCGCGAGGCGCGCGAGACGGGCCACGACGGCCGCGTGTTCCGCCATGCGGGCGATCGTGACAGGGGTCGCTTACCTGCCGCTCAACCGGAAGTGGTGCACCGGCGCACCGATTGCTGCATTGCGAGTCCCTCGCGGTTAACGGGCCGCCGAAACCGCGCTATCGTGTGCGGTCCAGGGTCATCCTGGGCGGTCTGATGCCGATCGCGAGAGGTCGCCACCACGTCCCCGTGCCCCTACGCGTGGAGGAGCTCCCGATGCGTCACGCACGTCTCCGTCCGTTCGCCATCCTGCCCCTGCTCCTGCCGGTCCTCGTCGTCGCGCCGGTCGCGACGGCCACGAACGACACAACCCGGTTCGCGACCTTCAACGCCTCGCTGAACCGGAGCTCCGCCGGCCAGGCGCTGGCCGACCTCTCGGCGCCCGGCAACGCCCAGGCTGCGGCGGTGGCCGAGATCATCCAGCGCGTCCGCCCGGACGTGCTTCTCATCAACGAGTTCGACTACTACGCCCCGACGGCCGAACACCCGGACGGCCCGCTCGTCGACGCCTTCCGTGACAACTACCTCGAGATGGCTCACAACGGCGCGGCCCCGATCGACTACCCGTACGCCTTCGTCGCCGAGTCGAACACCGGGATCCCGTCCGGCTTCGATCTCAACAACAACGGCGTCGTTGCCGGAGGGGACGATGCCTTCGGGTTCGGATTCTTCCCGGGCCAGTTCGGGATGGCCGTGCTCTCGATGCACCCGATCCGGTATGACGAGATCAGGACGTTCCAGCACTTCCTGTGGAAGGACATGCCCGGGGCGCTCCTGCCGGACGACCCGGCCACCGCCGGGCCCGCCGACTGGTACTCGCCGGCCGAGCTCGAGGTCTTCCGACTGTCATCCAAGAGCCACTGGGACGTGCCGATCGAGATCGGCGGCAAAGTCGTTCACTTCCTCGTCAGTCACCCGACGCCGCCGGTCTTCGACGGCCCGGAGGATCGAAACGGGACCCGTAACAGCGACGAGATCCGGCTCTGGGCGGACTACGTCACGCCGGGCCCGACGTCGGCCTACATCTACGACGACGCCGGGACGCACGGCGGCCTCAAGCCCGGCGAGCTGTTCGTCATCGCCGGCGACCAGAACAGCGATCCGCTCGACGGCGACAGCATCCCCGGCTCGATCCAGCAGCTCCTCGACCACCCGCTCGTGAACACGAAGGTCACGCCGTGGAGCGCCGGAGGACCGTACTGGGCAGACGTCCAGAGCTTCCTCAACGACGGCCACGAGAGTGATCCCCTCTACGACACGGCCGACTTCTGCGACACCCCGGCGTTCCCGCCGTGCAGTGGCCCCGGCAACCTCCGGGCCGACTACGTGCTCCCTCGACGGAACATCCCGATCGCCGGGGCGGGAGTCTTCTGGCCGACGGGGGACGATCCGCTGGTCTACCTGACCGGCACCGGGTTCCCGGTCCCGAGCTCCGATCACCGTGCGGTCTGGATCGACGTCCGGATCCCAGGCTAGGTCAAGGAACGTGCCGATCCGAAACCGACCTGCGGCCGGACGGCAGAATGAAATGGAGGACATCGTGCCCATGCCTCTCCCCGAGCGCGCACACCGCGGCCGCGGCCCCCTCGTCCTGGCGATCCTGGCGATCGTCGCCATGCTCGTCCCCGCCGGCGCCCTCGCCGCTCGGACGGTGCCGGGACCGACCGTCAACGTCCAGATCATCGACATCTCCGACTGGCACGGGGCGCTGGACCCGGTCGGCGGCATCGGTGGGGCGGCCGTCCTGAAGGCCTACTTCGACCAGGTACGGGCGACCTCGCCCAACAACCTGACCTTGACCGCGGGCGACGACGTCGGCGCGTCGCCACCGCTGGCGACCTACTTCGAGGACGTCCCGGCGATCCTGGCCGAGCGGATGATGGGCATCCAGGTCGGTGGCCTCGGCAACCACAACTTCGACAGCGGCCTGGGTCGCCTCCAGTCCCAGATCGACCTGGCCGGGTCGACCGATCCATCGGTACCGGGTACCCCGTTCCGCTACGTCAGCTCGAACCTTTCGAACCGTGACGCCAACATCTCGGGCGTCAGTGACTACGCCATCTTCGAATACAAGGGCGTCAACGTCGCCGTGATCGGGATCACGAACGAGGAGGCCCCGAGCCTCAACTTACCCGGCAGCATGGGGACGATGGTCCCGACCGACAGCGTGGCAGCCGCAATGGCGGCCAAGGCGGCGGCCGCCGCCGAGGGCGCGAACGTCTTCATCGCCATCGCCCACAAGGGCGTCACCTCGTTCGACAACGGCACCCCGCAGGGCGAGCTCATCGACTTCGCCAATGGCGTCTCCGGCTTCCACCTGATCATCGGCGACCACACCGATGTTCAATGGTCGGGCACGATCAACGGCCAGTTCGTCTTCGAAAACCGCTCCAAGGGCATCAGCTTCTCGACGACGAAGCTCACCATCCATCGCGGGACCGGCGCCATCCAGGCGATGGCCCACACGTTCCACACGCCGACCGCGGCCGCCGTCACGCCGGACCCCGCGATCACGGCGATGCTCCAGCCCTACCGCGATCAGCTGGGGCCGATCCTGTCCCAGCAGGTCGGCAACGCCGCCAGGGTCATCCCGCGAGCCGACTCCTGTGGCGGCTCCACCGGCCGCCTCTGTGAATCGCTTATCGGCAACGTGATCACCGACGCGATGCGCGAGACGTACGAGACGGACTTCGCGCTCATGAACTCGGGCGGCATCCGGGCGGACCTGACCTGCCCGGCGATCGACAACCCGACCGACTTCTGCCCGGCCTTCGTGCCGCCGCCGTACGTCATCACCAAGGGCCAGGTCCTGACCGTCCTGCCGTTCGGCAACGTCGGTGACGTCATCCCCCTCAACGGCCTCGAGCTCATGGGGATGCTCGAGAACTCGGTGTTCTCGATGCCGGGCGCGAACGGTCGCTTTGGCCAGGTCTCCGGCCTGTGCTTCACCTACGACATCGAGGCCGCCGCGGGCTCACGGGTCATGGGCGCCGTCTACCAGGCGGCCGACGGGTCCTGCACCGGCGGTGCGGTCGATCTCACGGCCGGCTCGTCGTACACCCTCGCCACGAATGACTTCGTCGTAGCCGGCGGCGACGGCTACCCCGTGTACACCGATCGCGGCGCCACCCGCGGCCTGCTCGACCAGGACGTCTCCGAGTGGCTCGAGACGGCCGGGACGATCAATCCGATCCTCCAGGGCCGCATCGTCTGCTTCGATGCGAACCCGGGCTCGGGGAACAACTGCCCGGCGATCCTGCCGTAAGCGCGGCTTGATCGATCGCCCGGACGAGGGCGGGGCCAGCCGGCCCCGCCCTCGTCGATTCCAGGCCGCTCGT
>MGOD01000043.1:29581-37107 GCA_001795245.1 Chloroflexi bacterium RBG_16_70_13 | reverse complement strand
CCGTCGTCCTGGCGGCCTGCGGTGCCGGTCCGGACCCGCAGCGAGCCTGACCGGCTGAGCGATTCGCCCGTCTTGAGGTGCCGGGTCGGTGATCCCGGGCACCGCTCCACAGGTACGCAAGCGGGGCGCGCCGGCGCACCAAACGGGACCCATCTCCCATGGGCGGGCGGACGCGGATGGCGGACATTCAGCTCCTACACCGCCGGGGTCGCCACGGGGGAGGTCACGAATGTACGGTCGCGTCGCTCGCCGATCGGCCACGCTCGCCGCCGCCGCGGCCCTCCTCGCCTCGGGCATCGCGATGGCCGACGTCGTCGGCGCCGACGGCGACCAGGTCGGCCCGGGCGTCCAGACGTTCGTCGATCTCGGGAGCGTGGCCCCCGGCACGACGGTCTACCACGACGTCGACATGGTCCTCACGTGCAGCGGCCTGCGGCACGTCGATCCCGGCCAAGTCGTGAATGTCTGGCAGGCCGAGGTGACCGAGCCGGCGCTCGGCGGCTCGATCAGCGCGACGAGCACGACCGTCGGGCCAGTGCCGGCCGCCTGGGCCAACGACGCGGGCGGGAGCATCGGCTGCTCCTCGCCGATGCAGGTCGCCTCGACGGAGCCGAGCCACGTGACGATCGTGGCCCCGACGGTTCCGGGCCTCGACTACGAGCTATCGGTGATCTATGGGCGGACGCTCAGCCCGGCCGGCGTGTCCGACGGCTCGAGCACGACCGGCATCACGACGGTGACCTTCCGCCTCGACGTCGAGGAGACCGAGGTCGTCGATTCGACCCCACCGACCCTGGCCGGCATGCCGGTCGATTCCGAGCTCGTGTCCACAGATCCGAATGGCACCACCCTCGACTACACGATGCCGATCGCCACGGACGACAGGGATCCGGCGCCGACTGTCGCCTGCGATCCCGAGCCCGGCGCGCACATCCTGCTCGGCGTCACGACCGTGACCTGCACGGCGACCGATGCGAGCGGCAACGCGGCGTCGGCGGCGTTCGAGGTGATCGTCCACCTGGGGTCGGTCGAGTGGGGCGACCCGGTCGGGGACGCGGCCGGGCTGACGGTCACGCTCGGCCGCGCCGTGCCGCTCAAGGCCAGGGCATGGCTGGACGGCGTGCCGCTCGCGGGCCCGGCCACGTTCGAGGTCTGGAGCTGCACCACGAGAGCCGCCGGTCCGGTGATGACCGCCGCAGCGACCTGGCAGGCCGACGCGGGGCGCTGGATGGCGGTCCTCGACACGTCCGGGCTGGGCGTGGGCTGCAACGGCGTGGCCCTCGTCGCGGGCGGGATGGCCCTCGGATCATTCGCCCTCGACGTCGTCGACCCGCCGGCCGCGGGCTCGACCAGGAGCCGGGGTTCGAGCCACTAGGCTGATCCTCGCCTACCATCGGGGGCGTGACCGCCCCCTCGGCTGCGACCTCGTCGAAGTCTTCGGCCCTCGCCGCAACGCTCAAGAACCTGCCCGACCGACCGGGCGTGTACCTCATGAAAGACGCGCGCGGAAGCGTCCTCTACGTCGGCAAGGCCCAGAGCCTCCGGAGCCGGGTCCGGAGCTACTGGCAGAAGGAGGTCCCCGGGCCGGCCCAGCAGATCGTCCGCTCGGTCGTCGACCGGATCTCCGACGTCGAGTACACGCTGACCGACTCGGTGTCCGAGGCTCTGCTTCTCGAGAACAGCCTCATCAAGCGCTTCCAGCCGCCGTTCAACGTCCGGCTCAAGGACGACAAGTCGTACCCGTTCATCAAGGTCACCCTGGCCGACGACTTCCCGCGGATCGAGCGGACGCGGAAGCTGCCCCAGGACGGCAGCCGCTACTTCGGGCCGTACGCCAGCGCCTCGAGCGTCGACGAGGCGATGAACCTGGTCCGGCGGATCTTCCCCTTCCGGACCTGCACGATCGACATTCGCGACGGCGAGCGGGCCCTCCAGCGGCCCTGCCTCCTCTACCACATCAAGCGCTGCCAGGGCCCCTGCATCCAGGCCATCTCGAAGGAGGCGTACCGGGCCGACATCGCCCAGGTCGAGCTGTTCCTGGAGGGCCGCCAGGAGAGCGTCGCGCGGGCCCTCCGGACCGAGATGCAGGCCGCATCCGACCGCCTCGAGTTCGAGCGAGCCGCCGCCCTCCGGGACAAGGTCCGCTCGATCGAGCGGACGATGGAGAGCCAGAAGATGGCGGCCTTCGCCCGGACCGACCTCGACCTCGTCGGCCTCGCCCGGCGCGACAGCCAGGCGGCCGTCCAGCTGTTCGTGATCCGCAACGGCAAGGCGATCGGGCGCGACGTCTTCCTCCTCGAGGCGCCGCGCGAATCGACCGACGCCGAGGTCGTCTCGGGCTTCCTCGGCCAGCATTACGCCCGGGCGTCGAGCGTGCCCCGCGAGGTCGCCGTGCCGGTGGAGCTCGGCGACGCGGCCGACTTCGAGCGCTTCCTCGCCGATCGCCGGGCCACCGTCAACGCCGAGGCCCGCGGCGCCGGCTCTGGCCCGGTCTCCGAGACCGCGCTCTGGGTCCGGACCGTCGACACGGCGACCGCGACCCGCCGGGGCCCCGTCGGCGGGGTCCGGCTCGTGGTCCCGCGACGGGGCGAGCGGCGCCGGCTGATGGCCCTCGCCACGCGGAACGCGGCCGAGATGCTCGCCCGCGAGCAGGCGCGCTGGCTGGCCGACCAGGGCCGGACCCTCGGGGCGCTCGAGGAGCTCGCGACGGCCCTCGAGCTGCCGGTTCTGCCCGCCCGAATCGAGTGCTACGACATCTCGACCTTCCAGGGCACGAACAGCGTCGGGAGCATGGTCGTGTTCGAGGATGGCCGGCCGCGGACCGGCGAGTACCGGCGGTTCGAGATCAGGACGGTCGAGGGCCAGAGCGACGTGGCCAGCCACCAGGAAGTCCTCCGCCGCCGCTTCCGCAATGCCAGGCCCGGCGACGAGGGCAGCGCCGAGGAGCGGCGCTGGGCCATGCCCGACCTCGTCATCATCGACGGCGGCCGGGCCCAGGTGAACGCGGCGATGGCTGTCCTCGCGGAGTTGGGCCTCCACGACCTGCCCCTGGCCGGCCTGGCCAAGGAGCGCGAGGAGCTGGTCCTGCCGAATCGCCCCGAGCCGGTCCTCCTGCCGACCACGTCGCAGGCCCTCTACCTCGTCCAGCGGATCCGCGACGAGGCCCATCGGTTCGCGATCACGTATCACCGCAAGCTGCGGGCCCGGGCCTCGGTCCGCTCGGTCTTCGACGACCTGTCCGGGATCGGGCCGCGCCGCCGGGCGCTCCTTCTCCGCACGTTCGGGTCCGTGAAGCGAATCCGCGATGCGCCGGTCGAGCAGATCGCGGCCATCCCCGGGATCGGGACCGCCCTCGCGGCGAAGATCAAGGCCGGCCTCGAATCCTCGGGCTGATGGCTCGCAGGGGCGTCGCCTCAGCCCTCGGAGAGCGGGTGCCGCTCGGAGGTACCGGTTGGCAGCGCGTGATTCCCGCCTGAACTCCCGCACCTGTATCATCCGCCGTCGATGCGCAGGACCACCGTCATCTTCATCGCCGTCATCGGCGCCCTTGCCCTGTTCGTTGACTTCTGGCCCAGGCTGCGGCTGCCCGGGCTCGATCCCGACGGCGGCAGCCGTCTCATCGAGACGAAGCTGGGCCTCGACCTCCAGGGCGGACTGAAGGTCGAGTATCGGGTCAACCCGGTCGGCGACCGGACCCCGGGCCTTGCCGACCTCGAGATCGTCCGCGAGATCATCGAGGCCCGGGTGAACTCGACCGGCGTGGCCGAGCCGGTCGTCGTCACGAGCGGCACGGATCGCGTCGTCGTCGAGCTGCCGGGCGTCACCGACACCTCGACCGTCCGTGAGCTCGTCGGCCAGACCGGCCGCCTCGACTTCGTCCCGATCCCCGTCGGGACGACAGTGGGTCAGGGCCAGACGCTCGACCTGACCGGCGTGACCGCGTGCAGCGGTACGGGCGCGATCACGACCATCTGCATCCTGTTCTCCGGCGACCAGCTCGAGGCGGCGACGCTGGGCACGGATCGCAACGGCGGGCGGGCCGTGAACTTCAACCTCAAGGATGCGGGCGACCAGCTCTTCGCCGCGTGGACCGCCGCGCATGTCCAGGAGCAGTTCGCGATCGTGCTCGACTCGGTCGTCATCTCGGCGCCCGTGATCAATCAGGCGATCACCGGCGGCCAGGTCCAGATCACCAACGAGTCGTCGATCGGCGGGCTGCCCCAAAAGGAGGCCACGAACCTCGTCAACGTCCTGCGGTTCGGCTCCCTGCCGTTCCCCGTCGAGGAGCTGTCGAGCGACACGATCGACCCGACCCTGGGCCGGGAGTTCCTCGACAAGAGCATCCTCGCCGGAGCGATCGCCGTCGGGCTCGTCCTCATCTTCATGCTCATCCATTACCGCCTGCCGGGGGCCGTCGCCGGCGTCGCGCTCCTCTACTACGCACTCGTCCTGTTCGCGATCTTCCGGCTCATCCCGGTCACCCTGACCCTCGCCGGGATCGCCGGCTTCGTCCTCTCGGTGGGCATGGCGGTCGACGCCAACATCCTCATCTTCGAGCGATCCAAGGAGGAGCTCCGCCTCGGGAAGTCGCTGCCCCAGGCCATCGAGGCCGGCTTCGCCCGGGCCTGGAACTCGATCCTCGACTCGAACGTGTCGAGCCTGATCACCGCCTCGATCCTGTACTTCTTCGGCTCCTCGGTGATCCAGGGCTTCGCCCTCGTCCTCATCCTCGGCGTCCTGACCTCGATGTTCACCGCGATCACCGTCACCCGGACGATCCTGCGGGTCGTCGTGGCCCAGGACTGGGCCCGCAAGGCCCGCCTCTACGGGATCTCCGAATCCGAGTTCGTCCACCGGCCGAGCGGCCGGGCCGCGATTCGGCGCGAGGCGACGCCCGGTGTTTGATGTCATCGGCAAGAAGCGCTGGTTCTTCGCCTTCTCCCTCCTCATCACGATCCCGGGCCTGATCTTCATCCTCCTCACCCCGATCAGCGGCGGCGAGGCGGGGCTGAAGTTCTCGATCGATTACACCGGCGGGACGACCTGGTCGATCAAGTTCGCCGACGCGACCGTGACCGCCGACGACGTGCGGGCCGAGCTCGCGACCGTAGGCCAGCCCGACGCCGTGGTGACGAAGACCGGCAAGGGCTTCTTCGACATCCGCCTCTCCAAGCTCGACCTCCGTGGGGTCGAGCCCACGCCGACCCCGGTCCCGACGGTCGTGCCCACGCCGACGGCCGCGGCCAGCTCGTCGGCGTCGCCGGCGGCATCGGCAAGCCCGGCGGCCACGGGCAGCCCGGGACCCTCGGCCACCCCGGCCCCGACCGCGAGCCCGGCCCCGACCGCGTCCCCGGAGGCCAGCGCCTCGCCGCCCCCGAGCGAATCGCCAACGGCCAGCGCCTCGCCGGCCCCGAGCGAATCGCCAACGGCCAGCGCCTCGCCGGCCCCGAGCGGCTCCCCCGCGCCCAGCGGCTCCCCCGCGCCGACGCCGATCCCGGGCTCGAACACGCAGGTCCCGACGACCGGCGAGATCGGGCGGATCGCGACGGCCCTCCAGGCGGCCCTCGGGCCGATCTCCGAGCAGGCCTCGCTGAGCTCGATCGGCGCCGTCGTCAGCAGCGACCTCATCAACCAGGCGATCATCCTCATCCTCGTCGGCAGCCTGGGCATCCTGGGCTGGATCACCCTCCGCTTCCGCGACGTGAAGATGGGCGTCACCGCGCTCGTCGCGCTCCTCCACGACGTCATCGTGGTCCTCGGCGTCTTCGCCATCCTGGGGACGCTCTTCAACGTGGAGATCGACGGCCTGTTCGTGACCGCGATGCTCACCGTCATCGGCTTCAGCGTCCACGACACGATCGTCGTCTTCGACCGGATCCGGGAGAACCGGGCGCGCCATGCCGGCGAGCCGTTCGCCGAGATCGTCAACCACTCGCTCCTCCAGACGTTCGGGCGATCGATCACGACGAGCTTCACGGTCGTCCTGACCCTGACCGCCCTGCTCCTCTTCGGCGGCTCGGCGACAGAGGAGTTCGTCCTGGCCCTCCTGATCGGGATCGTCTCCGGGACGTACTCCTCGATCTTCAACGCGAGCCCGCTCCTCGTCGTCTGGCAGGAGTGGGAGGACCGGCGCCACGGGCGCCTGACGGCCCCTCGCAGCCCTCGCCGAGCCTCCGCGTAAGCGCGGGCGAAGCGCCAGTGCAGCCGCTCGTGGCATCCTGAGCGGGTGCTCCAGCCGCGGGCCCGCTGGGTCTTCCCCACCGCATCGTCGCCGGACCCGCTCCTCGTGGAGTCAGGCGCCCGCCTGGGCCTGACGCCGCGGGTCGTGGCCCTCCTCGCACGACGCGGGATCGCAACCCCCGGCGCCCTCGAGCGCCACCTCGGCCCGGCCGCGGCCGGCCTCAACGATCCGGCCCTCCTGCCCGACGCGGCCGCCTTCCATGCCCGGATCGTCTCGGCCCGTGACCGCCGCGAGCGGGTCCTCGTCTTCGGTGACTTCGACGCCGACGGGATCACCGGCCTCGCCATCCTGACCCTCGCCCTGCGGGCCTTCGGCGTCGAGGTCATCCCGTACGTGCCGTCCCGCCTCGAGGAGGGCCACGGCCTGTCGCTCGCGGCCGTCGAGGCCGCCGAGCGGGAACGGGCCAGGCTCATCGTCACGGTCGACACGGGGACGACGAGCGTCGCCGAGGTCGCCGCGGCCCGTGCCCGCGGGATCGACGTCCTGGTCACCGATCACCACCGGGTCCCGGCGGAGCTCCCCGCCGCCGTGGCGATCGTCAACGCCCACCGAGCCGGGAGCGTGTACCCCGACGCCCGCCTGTCCGGAGCCGGCATCGCCTTCGCCCTCGCCCGGCTCCTCCTCGGGGACCGGCCCGCCGCGCTCGCGCTGGCGGACCTGGCGGCGATCGGTACCGTCGCGGACGTGGCGCCGATCCTCGGCGAGAACCGGGCGATCGTCAGGCTCGGCCTGGACCGGATCCGGGTCGGCGGCCGACCCGGGATCGCCGCCCTGCTGGGGCGCGCCGGCGTGGCGCCCGAGGCGGTCGATGTCGAAACGATCGGATTCGCCCTGGCCCCGCGCCTGAACGCCGCCGGGCGCGTAGGGGAGGCGTTCGATGCGGCGCGGCTCCTGCTCACCGACGATCCGGCCGAGGCCGAGGCCCTGGCGGCCACCCTCGAGGCCGCCAACGTCACCCGTCGGGACCTCATGAAGACGGCCCTCGCCGAGGCCCGGACGTCGCCCGACGCCGTCGACGACGCGCCGGCGACGCTCGTCCATGGGGCCTGGCCGGTGGGCATCGTGGGTCTCGTCGCCGGTCGACTGGCCGAGGAGCGCGGTCGCCCGGCGCTCGTCGGGGCAGACCTGGGCTCGGTCATCCGCGTCTCCGGACGTGGCGACGGCGGGCTTCACCTCGCCGATGCGATCGCCGCCTGCGGCGACCTCCTGATCCGCCACGGCGGGCATGCGGGCGCGGCCGGCTTCGAGATCGAGGCCGGACGCTGGTCGGCCTTCCGCGAGCGTT
>MGOD01000043.1:29193-29469 GCA_001795245.1 Chloroflexi bacterium RBG_16_70_13 | reverse complement strand
GGCGCCGTCCGGTGTCGGCAACCCGGAGCCCGTCGTGGCCGTGCTCGGACTGACCGTGACCCGGGCCCGTGAGGCCTCCGGCGGCCACAGCCAGCTCGTCCTCAAGCGGCGCCTCGACGTCCTCGACGGGATCGCCTTCGGCTGGCCCGAGCTCGCCGGCCAGGTCGCGGAGGGCGATCGCATCGACGTCGTCGCCCGCCTCGCCAGCCGCCCCTTCGGCGGCGTCGAGTCGCTCCAGCTCGAGATCCGCGATGCCGCGCCGTCGGGCGCGCATCC
>MGOD01000043.1:26313-29173 GCA_001795245.1 Chloroflexi bacterium RBG_16_70_13 | reverse complement strand
CTTGCCGCCGGGCTCGTCCCGGTTGGGCCCGGACCGACGACGGTCCCGGCCACGCCGTCATCGTCGCCCGTCGGCGCGGCGGCCGGCATGGACGCGGGACACCGGTCGTGACCGCGGGACGGCGGACGTGACCGCCCGTCGGTCGGCGACGGGGCGAGGCGGACGCTCAAGCCTCGATGCCGGCCTCCTCGCACCCGCCCTCTCGGTCGCCGGCCTCATCGTCGTGGGGCTCCTCAGCCTGGGGCTCCTGACGGGCAACCTGCCAGCGCTGCCGGGCGGCCTGGGCAGCTCGGGGAACGGCGGCCCCTCCCGGACGGCGACCCCCAGCAACGTCGTCATCGTCGACCCCCGGGCCGACGTGCCCGGGACGATCGTCTACGTCAAGGCCGGCAACGTCTGGCTCCAGCACGGCAACCGGGCGGATCAGCTGACGACCGGCGGCCGCGATTCGATGGCCAGCTTCTCGCCCGACGGAGCCTGGGTCTACTTCGTCCGGACCACGCCCGAGGCCGGTCTCTGGCGGATCAACGGCGCCGCCCGCCGATTCCGGCTCGCGACGCCGACCCTGATGCGCATCGACCCCGACGGCCGCAGCGAACCGGAGGCGCTGCTGACAGGCCGGGTCACGTCCGGCAGCTTCACCTGGTCGTACTTCCTGCGACAGCCGGCGGTCTCGCCCGATGGGACTCGTGTCGCGCTCGTCACGGACGGGCCCGACCCCTCCAAGTCGGACGTGGTCCTCCAGGTCCTCGACCTGGCGACGCTCCAGCTGACGAGGATCAACGCCCCCGAGAATGAGCCGCTGGGCCACCAGGATCCCGTCTGGTCGCCGGACGGGCGGTCCATCGCGTACGTCCAGAACGCTCGGGACGGCGCGCGGGGCGCGCCGGTCATCGCGGTCTATGACACGACCACCGGCAAGGCCAGGGTCCTGACGGGGCCCGGCTACACGACGCCGATCTGGTCGCACCGCGGCAAGTACCTCGCCGCGACGCGGACGACCGCGTTCGGGACCGATGTCGTCATCCTCGACGGCCGGGGGACCGAGCTCCTCCGGGTGACGAACGACGGGCGGAGCTTCGCGCCGGTCTGGTCGCCGGTCGGCGACGCGATCGCCTACCTCGTGATCGACCACGGCGTGACCGACCTGTGGCTCGCCCCGATCGACATCGCCGGGCTGCCGATCTCGGAGGGGGAGCGGATCCAGATGACGATCTCGGCCGGTCTCGACGCCGGCTCGCGGCCGGACTGGTGGGTCCCGGAGGACCTCATCCCGACGCCGCCACCGACGCCGACCCCGCCGCCGATCGTCGGCCCCTCGACCACGGCGGCACCGGCCTCGCCAAGTCCGTGACCCGGCGGCCCTACCTCGAGCGGCTGGCGGAGCGGAGCGCGGCCGCCGGAACGGTCCTCTGCATCGGGATCGATCCCGACCCGGCCGGCCTGCCGCCCGGCTTCCCGCCCGATCTCGCCGGCGTGGAGCGGTTCGCCCGCCTCCTCGTCGAGGCGGCCGCGCCGTACGCCGCCGCGGTGAAGCCGAACGTCGCCTTCTTCGAGGCCTTCGGCAGCGCCGGCGTCGCGGCCCTCGAGCGGGTGCGGGCCGCGATCCCGGCCGGGATCCCGGTCGTCGCGGACGTCAAGCGGGGGGACATCGGGACGACCGCCGCGCGCCAGGCGGTGGCCCTGTTCGACGCGCTCGGGGCCGATGCGGTGACCGTGAACCCCTACCTCGGCAGCGACGCGGTCGGGCCGCTCCTGGAACGCCTGGATCGCTACGCCTACCTCCTCTGCCGGACCTCGAACCCCGGGGCCGGCGAGCTCCAGGACCTCGTCGTCGGAGCCGAGGGCGAGGCGCCGGCGGAGCCGCTCTGGGCGCGGGTCGCCCGGCTCGCCGGCGGCTGGGGACCGGGCGGGACGGTCGGCCTCGTCGTCGGGGCGACGGCGCCGCGCGAGCTTGCGGCGATACGCTCGATCGCGCCGGGGCTCGGCTTCCTCGTGCCCGGCGTCGGCGCCCAGGGCGGCGACCTCGCCGCCGTTCTTCGCGACGGGCCGGCCACGGACCCTCCGGCGGGTGCCCGGCCGGGCGGCGGACTGCTCGTCAACGTTTCGCGGGGGATCGCCCTGGCCGCGGCCGGCCCGCCTCCGGGAGGGACCCCCCACGATCCCGGGGAGCGCCTCGCCCTGGCCGCCGCCCGCTGGGCAGCCGACCTGCCTGTGCTACCCTAGCCGCCGTTCAGCGGCCGCGTGACGGCCGCTCGTCTGCGATCGGGAGCACCGCCTCACAGATGCCCTTCAACATCGGCCCCGGTGAGCTGATCATCGTCCTCGTCATCGCCCTCCTCGTCATCGGGCCGGGCAAGCTGCCCGAGGTCGGGTCCGCCCTCGGCAAGAGCATCCGCGAGTTCCGCAGGGCGGCCACGGACGTGAAGGAGGCCACGAGCATCGAGCCGGCGAAGGGCCAGGACGTCGCGCGGCCCGCAACGGCCGAGGCTCCGCCCACGGTCGCCGCCGCCCCGACGACGGCCCCGCCCGCGCCGTCGGGCGGCGGCCCGGCGGCGTCAGCCCCGGCCGAGCCAGTTGGCGCCGCGCCGGCCGCCTCGGATCCGGATTCGCCGGCCTCGTAGCCGGCCCACGAATCGGCCGGCCCGCGCCGCGGCATGACCAGCGATGAGCGCGCGGCCCCGTCTCAGGTCGATGATGAGCGAGGCCTGGTCCCGGTAGACCCTCCGTCCGCGCCTCCCGCGCCCGAGGAGCCGGGTGCGGTGATGTCGCTCGTCGATCACCTCGCCGAGCTCCGGAACCGGATCGTCTGGTCGATCATCGGGATCGGTGTCGGATCCATCGTCGGCTTCGCCCTCGG
>MGOD01000043.1:15603-26302 GCA_001795245.1 Chloroflexi bacterium RBG_16_70_13 | reverse complement strand
CTGAGCGCGCCCCTGCCGGTCGAGACCCTCTACACCACAGGGATCGGTGACGCCTTCGCGATCCGGTTCAGGATCGCGATTGTCGTCGGGATCATCCTCGCCATGCCGCTGATCCTGTGGCACGTCTGGCGTTTCATCGCCCCGGGCCTGACGGCCTCGGAGCGCCGCTCGATCCTGCCCTGGATCCCGGCGGCGCTCGGCTTCTTCGTCATCGGCGTCGCGATCGCCTACGCCGTGCTGCCCTACGCGGCGGCGTTCCTGCTGAGCTTCCAGACCGAGGAACTCCAGCTGCTGCCCACCGCCCGCGAGTACTTCGACTTCGTGAGCACCCTGTTTCTGGCATTCGGGTTGCTCATGGAGTTCCCGATCCTGCTCGTCGGGCTGTCGCGGGTCGGGATCGTGACGTCCGAGCGGCTCCGCCGCTCGCGCCGGGTCGCGATCCTCGGCATCTTCGTGTTCGCCGCGGTCGCGACACCGGGCGGCGACCTGGTGAGCCCGGGGATCCTCAGCCTGACGCTGTACCTCCTGTTCGAGGCGACGATCTTCGTGATCCGGCGGAGCGGTCGCTGAGCCGCCGGATCTCCGGGGTAGACTGACCCGCATGGCGAGCGTGGATCGCGTCGAGGGCGGGGCCGCGACGCCGTCCGCGTCGCCCGCGCACGACCTCGACGGCGACGCTGGACCCAACCAGGTCGTGATCCTGAGCGGGCTGTCCGGCGGCGGCAAGACGGCCGCGGCGAAGCTCTTCGAGGACCTCGAGTTCGTCGTCGTCGACAACCTCCCAGGTGAGCTCCTGCCGAACCTCGCCGACCTCGTCTCGAGCGACCCGACCCGCTACGCCCGGGTGGCGATCGTCCTCGACGTCCGGGCGGGCGACGCCGAGAAGGCCTACCGCGCGATGCGCGGCGCCCTCGAGGGCCGTGGCATCCGGCCGCAGGTCTTCTTCCTCGAAGCCCGCGACGACGTCCTCATCCGCCGCTTCTCCGAGACCCGCCACCGCCATCCGCTCGGCGAGGGCCGAGGGATCGCGGCCGCGATCGCCGACGAGCGCCGCCTCCTCGATCCCGTCCGACAGGAATCCGACGTCGTCGTGGACACCTCGGACCTGTCCCTCCGTGAGCTTCGCGAGCGGCTTTTCGCCCGCCTCGGCGACGTCGAGCCCGACCAGATGACGCTCCAGCTCCTGAGCTTCGGCTACAAGTTCGGCCTGCCGCTCGAGGCGGACCTCGTCTTCGATGCCCGGTTCATCCGGAACCCCTATTACGTCGAAGAGCTCCGCGAGCGCACCGGGCTCACCGCGTCGGTCCGGGAGTACGTCCTTGCCCAGCCTGGGGCGACCCGCTTCCTCGCGCTCGTGGAGGACTTCCTCGCCTTCTCGATTCCCGCCTACGCCGCCGAGGGCAAGAGTCGCCTGACGATCGCGGTCGGCTGCACCGGCGGGCAGCATCGATCGATCGTGTTCGTCGAGGAGCTGGCCGCCCGGCTCAGGGCCTCGGGTCAGGGACCCGTCCACGTCTTTCACCGGGAGCTGGACCGTCGATGACGAGACAGCGCGCTCGACGGCGCGTCTGGAGCCGGTGACGAGGCCTCGCCACAGATGAACCTCCGCCGCTGGCTGGCCCCCGGGATCGGCGTCAAGCGCTGGCTCCTCGTCGTCTTCCTCGGCCTTCTCCTCCTGGCCCTCGGCGTCGCCCACGTCATCCGGCAGGTGTCGCAGGACCTCGATCCGGGCGGCCCGGCCGGCGTCCTCATCGATGCCGTGACCCTCCAGTTCCTGCCCTACGCCCTGCGAGGTCTCGTCGTCGGCGCGATCGGCGTCGCGGTCGTGCTCCTCGGCGTCGCCCGGGTCGTCCGGGCCGTGACGGAGCCGCTCCGTCCGGCCGACGAGGACCAGCCCCTGGTCGAGGTCATCTATCAGAAGCGGTTCCTGGCCAGGGGTCCGCGGGTCGTGGCGCTTGGCGGCGGGACCGGCCTCTCGACCCTCCTGCGGGGGATGAAGGAGCACACCAGCAACCTCACCGCGATCGTCACCGTCGCCGACGACGGTGGCTCCTCGGGTGCCCTTCGCGAGGAGCTCGGGATCCCGCCGGTCGGCGACATCCGGAACTGCATCGCCGCCCTCGCGGACGCCGAGCCGCTCATGAGCGAGCTCCTCGGCTACCGGTTCCCGGGCGGCCGGCGCGCGGCCGGCGAACCAATCGAGATGGAGCCCGGCAGCCTCGGCGGGCACGCGATCGGGAACCTCCTCATCGCGGCCCTCACCGCGGTCGAGGGCGGGGACTTCGAGGAGGGCGTCCGGCGGATGAACCGGGTCCTCGCCGTTCGAGGCCAGGTCCTGCCGGCCTCGCCGACCCCGATCACCCTCCATGCCCGGACCCGTGACGGGCTCGTCGTCGCGGGCCAGTCCAACGTCATGCGGACGAGCGGGATCGAGCGCGTCTGGATCACGCCCGGCGACGTCGCGGCGTCCGAGGATGCCGTCGCGGCGATCGCCGAGGCCGAGCTCATCGTCCTGGGCCCGGGCTCGCTCTACACCAGCCTCCTGCCGGTCCTGTTGATCCCGCGAATCCGCGAGGCGGTGGCCGCGGCCAGGGCGGTCCGGATCTACGTCTGCAACGTCGCCACCCAGGCCGGCGAGACCGCGGGGTACGACCTCGCCGACCACGTCGAGGCGCTGCTCGTCCACACGACCCCGGACCTCGTCGATCTCGTTCTCGCGAACGACCGGTTCGACGCCCACGTCCCGACGAGCTGGCAGGCGGAATCGGTCCGGCTCCGCTGGCCGCCGCGCTCGGAGCCGCCCCCGCGGCTCGTCACCGATGACGTCGTGGACGCCGGCAATGCCCATCACCACGATCCGGAACGCCTGGCGGCGGCGATCCTCCGGGCCGCGGAGCGGGAGGCGCCGGCACGGCGGCGCATTGGCGCGTCCCGGACCGCCTGACTCGGCGAGCGGCATGACGGCGGCCGACCGCGACCTCGTCTCGGCACTGCGGGCCGAGCTGGCGGCGATCGATCCCTCGCGAGCCTGCGATCGGGTCGCCGAGCGGGCGGGCCTGGCGATGGCCGCCGCGCCCCGCGATCCGGTCATCGCCCGACTGGCGGTCCGCCTCGGGCGCCGGGGTCCGGCGTCGGGGCACCCGGACACCGACCGCTCGGTCGACTTCCCGGGCCTCCCCGAGCACTGCCGGATGGCCTACCTTCGCGGGCGGTTCCTCGCTCGCGGCTCGCTCAGCCTGGCCGGTGGGCGGACGCACCTCGAGTTCGTCGTGCCGCCCGACGAGGCGCCGGTCCTCGCCGGCTGGCTGTCGATCGCCGGTCTCGCCGCGTCCTGGCGGCTCCGTCGGGGACGGGGCGTCGTCACCTGGAAGAGCGGCGAGGCGGTCGGCCTGTTCCTCCGGCGGATCGGGGCCGGCGCCGCCCTCCTGGAGCTCGAGGCCCGCCAGGTCTCGCGGGCCCTGCGCGGCGAGCTCAACCGCGTCCTGAACGCAGAATCGGCGAACCTCCTGCGCTCGGTCGCGGCAGCCGGGCGCCAGCTGGCGGCCATCGAGGCCCTCGATGCCGACGGGCGGCTCGGCGCGCAGCCCTACGTCGTGCGGGTCGTGGCGGAGGGCCGCCGCGAGACGCCCGAGGCGACCCTGACCGAGCTGGCCGAGCGGTTGGGTCTCCACCGGAGCGCCGTCCAGCGGGCGCTGGACCGACTGGAGCGCCTCGCGCTCGCCGAGCCGGGGGTCGTGGCCGCGCCTCTGGCATGATTCGGCCATGCGCCCGGTCATCATCGCCGCGAACTGGAAGATGAACACGACCCCGGCCGATGCCGGCGACCTTGCCCGGACGATCGCCTCGCGAACCCGCGAGCCGGGGGTCGTCCGGGTCATCTGTCCGCCGTTCGTGTGCCTGGCCGCGGTCCGGGACGCCCTCGACGACCCGGGCCTCGCGGCGCCGGATGGGGGGCGCGCGGCGGTCGGGGCCCAGGATGTCCACCACGAGGCGGCGGGCGCCTATACCGGCTGGACCTCGGCGGCGATGCTCGCCGGGCTCGCGACCTGGACCATCGTCGGCCACTCGGAGCGACGCCGCGACGCCGGCGAGACCGACGGCGTGATCAACGGCAAGGTCCGGCGGGCTCAGGAGGCGCGGCTCCACGTGATCCTGTGCGTCGGCGAGCGGCTGGCCGAGCGGGAGGCCGGGCAGGCAGAGCGGGTCGTCCGTGACCAGGTCCGCGGCTGCCTCGATCGCGTCGGTGCGCCGGCGCCCGCCGACCAGGACGTCGACTGGGGTGCGGTCCCGTGGCTCACGATCGCGTACGAGCCGGTGTGGGCGATCGGGACGGGCCGCAACGCCCGCGGCGCGGACGCGGCGGCGATGGCCGGCGTCATCCGTGAGACGCTCGGTGAGCTCGGCTTCGCGGACCGCGGCGAGGCGATCCCGGTGCTCTACGGCGGGAGCGTCACGTCGGCGAACATCGGCGAGTTCCTTGCCGAGCCCTCGATCGACGGGGCGCTCGTGGGCGGAGCGTCGCTCAAGCCCGACGAGATGGCGGGCATCGTCGCCCGGGCCGGCGTGACGGCGGCCGCGCGGCTCGAGGCCGGATCACGACCAGGCGAGGGCACGCGTCGCGACGCGGCCCCTACCTCCTGATGGGGGCGCGACCGCGTCCGATCGTCCTCGTCATCCTCGACGGCTTCGGCATCGGTGCCGACCCCGCGGCCGACGCCATTGCCGCGACCTCGATGCCGGCCTGGCGCGGCCTCCTCGAGCGGTGGCCCCACTGCATCCTCCGGGCCTCCGGCGAGGCCGTCGGCCTGCCGGCCGGCCAGATGGGCAACTCCGAGGTCGGTCACCTGAACCTCGGCGCGGGGCGGCCGGTCCTCCAGGACCTGCCCCGGATCGATGCCGCCATCGCTGACGGCTCGTTCTTCGAGCGGCCGGCGCTCGTCGAGGCCTGCGACCTCGCAGGCGCCACGACCGGCCGGCTGTCGATCGTCGGGCTCATCGGGCCGGGTGGCGTCCATGCCCACGACCGCCACCTCGTGGCCCTCGCCGGGCTGGCGGCGCGGCGGGGCGTGCCCCACGTCCGGGTGCACGCCCTGCTCGACGGTCGCGACACCCCGCCACGCTCGGCGATCGAGTTCGTACCGGACCTCGAGCGCCGGCTCGCAGCAGCCCATCCCGACGCCCGGATCGCGTCCGTCGGCGGCCGCTACTACGCCATGGACCGTGACAGGCGCTGGGAGCGGACCGAGATCGGCTACGACGCGATCGTCCACGGGGTGGCGGAGCGTGCGCCATCGGCGGTCGCCGCCGTGGAGGGTGCCTACGGGCGTGGCGAGAACGACGAGTTCGTCCGGCCGACCGTCGTCGACGGGATCGACGGCGGGCTCCGCGGCGGCGAGGCGATCGTCAACCTGAACTTCCGCGCCGACCGGGCCCGCCAGCTGACCCACGCCCTGTCCGAGGCGTCCTTCGCCGACTTCGATCGCGCGGTTCCCGACGGTCGCGCGGCGCCCTCCGGCCTCCACGTCGTGACGATGACGGAGTACGAGGCGGGCCTCCCCGTCGCCGTCGCCTTCCCGCCCCAGGAGGCTCGCTCCCTCGCCCAGGCCGTCTCGGAGGCCGGCTGGCACCAGTTCCACGTCGCCGAGACGGAGAAGTACGCGCACGTGACGTACTTCTTCAACGGTGGCCGGGAGACGCCGTTCCAGGGCGAAGAGCGTCTCCTCGTCCCGAGTGCGAAGGTCGCGACCTACGACCTCCAGCCCGAGATGAGCGCCCCGGGTGTCACCGACGCCCTCGTCCTGGCGATCGGGTCGGGCCGCTTCGATCTCATCGTCGCGAACTACGCCAACGCCGACATGGTCGGCCATACCGGGGTCTGGGAGGCAACGGTCCGGGCCGTCGCGACACTGGACGCCAGCCTCGCCCGGGTCGCCGCTGCCATCGAGACCGCCGAGGCGGCCGATCCGGACGGCCCCGGCGCGCTCCTGGCGATTACCGCGGACCATGGCAACGCCGACGAGATGCGTGACCGGACGGGCGCAACCGTGACGGCCCATTCGCTCAACCCGGTGCCGCTCCTCCTCGCCGGGCGGGCGGTTGCGGGACGACGGCTCCGCGACGGTGTCCTCGCCGACGTGGCCCCGACGATTCTCGCGATCGCCGGGCTGGCGCCCTGGCCGGGGGTGACCGGTCGATCGCTCCTGGAGCCATGAGGCCCGGCCGCCCGGCGGCCCGCGAACGACCCTGTGCTACCATCCGACGCCTTCACCCAGGAGGTCGATCCCAGTGAACCCCGCCCTGGCCGCCGGCCAGCTCATCGTCTCTGCCGCCCTGGTCCTGGCGGTCCTGCTCCAGGCCCGCGGCGCCGGCCTGTCGGGCGCGTTCGGCGGCGATTCGGCGGTCTACCGCAGCCGGCGCGGCATCGAGCGGCGGCTCTGGCAGTTCACGATCATCCTCATCGTGCTGTTCGTCCTCTTCTCGATGGCGTCGTTCCTGCTGGACACGACGGCGACGCCGGCCTGAGCGTGGCGCGGCCGTCGAGGACGGACCGGGCCGCTCGGTGACGCTTCGCGATCGGGCCGTCGTCGGCGTTCTCTCGCTGGTCCTGGTCGTCCTGACCGGCGCGGTCGTCGCGCCGTCATTCGTCCCGCAGCGGCCCGTCTCCACGCGCGAGCCCAGCCCCCTGACGGCGCGCCCGTACGTCGAGGGCGTCCTGGGAACCGCGAGCTCGGTGAGCCCGTTTTCCGCCCGGACGCCCGCCGAGCGGGCGATGGTTGCCCTCGTCTTTCGGGGGCTCGTTCGCCTCGGCCCGGATGACAGCCTTATCGGTGACCTCGCCGAGCGCTGGGAGGTCGACTCGACGGGCGCGACCTGGACCTTCCACCTCCGGCCGGGGCTGGTCTGGCAGGACGGCCAGCCCCTCACGGCCGACGACGTCCTCTTCACGATCGAGGCCCTCAGCGATCCCGGCTACGAGGGCCCGGGGGCCGAATCGTGGCGCGAGGTGATCGCCTCCGCGCCCGATGCCTCGACGGTCGTCCTCACCCTGGCGACGCCACTGGGCGGGTTCCTCGAAGCGGCGACCCAGCCGATCGCACCCCGGCACCTGCTCGCTGGCATCCCGCCCGCGGACCTGCTCGACGACGCATTCGGGCGACGCCCCGTCGGTTCAGGCTCCTTCCGTCTCACGGCCCTCGACGTCCGTCACGCGGTTCTGACGCCTGCCGTCCCGGACATCATCGCGCCCGATGAGGGCATCCCCGGCGCCGGGACGCCGCTCCCGACGGACTCGCTCTCGACGCCCGCCCCCACGCTCCCCGGTGGCGCGCCGCTGCCCTACCTCGACGGGATCGAGCTCCGCTTCTTCGAGGATCCTGAGGCCCTCGCGACGGCCTGGGCGTCCGGCCAGCTGGATGGCGCCTCGGGCCTTGCCCCGGCCGACGCCGCGGCGCTCGCCCAGACACCCGGGGCCCACCTTCTGCGCTACCCGACGACGACGCTCCTGTCGGTCACGCTGAACCTCCGGCCTGCCCACCCGGAGTTCCGCGACGCGGCCGTCCGACGCTCGCTCCTCGCGGCGATCGACCGCGACGCGATCATTGACATGATCTTCGCCGGCGGCGCGACCCGGGCCGATTCGCCGATCCCGCCGACGAGCTGGGCGTTCGATGCCGCCACGAGCAGCCCGGTCGCCTTCGATCCGGCCGCGGCCCGCACCGGTCTGGCGGCGGCGGGCTGGACAGAGGCTGCGGGCGGCGGCTGGATCGCGAAGGGCCAATCCGAGGCTCTCACGATCGAGCTCGTGGGGCCCGAGGAATCGGCCAATCCGACCTCCTACGCCGTCGCCGAGGCCGTCGCCGCGGACTGGCAGGCGATCGGGCTGACCGTCGCCCACACGCCGCTGACCGGGGCCGCGCTCGTGGCCGACCACCTTCGGACCGGGGAGTTCTCGGCGGCCGTCGTCGGCATGGCGATCGGCCTGGATCCGGACCTCTACCCGCTGCTCGCCTCCAGCCAGGTGACGGCGAGCGGCTCGAACTTCGCGGGCCTCCAGGATCCGGCCCTCGACCGGCTCCTCGTTGCGGCTCGCGCGCCGGGCAAGGACGAGGCCCGCAAGGCGGCGTACGTGGCCCTCCAGACCCAGCTCGCGAGCGCCGTCTACATCCTGCCGATCGCCTTCCGGGACGAGGTTGTCGTGGTCCGCGACGAACTCCGGGGACCCCAGATCCGGCCCATCGGGAGCCCCGGGGACCGATTCTGGGATGTGCTAACATGGCGCCTCGCCGACGACCGGTGAGCGCTCGCGCACCGGCCCGATGGGTCCGCGCCGAGGTGGCGGAACGGCAGACGCGCTAGCTTCAGGAGCTAGTGTCCGCAAGGGCGTAAGGGTTCAAATCCCTTCCTCGGTACCATCCACCTCAGCCCCTCGAAGGATCTTATCGACCCTCGGCGAGACACCTGATGCCCAGGTGGCGGAATTGGTATACGCGTACGTTTGAGGGGCGTATGAGGCAACTCATCCGGGTTCAAGTCCCGGCCTGGGCACCAATCTCCCCGCTGTTGTGGCCGGATCGCGGCGTTGCTCGCTGCGCGCGGTCGCTCACGCATGTTGGCATCCGCTCGCGACCGTGCTCGCTCGCGCCTTGCGCTCCGGCCGCCTGAGCGGGGAGCGATCCCTTGCGCTGCGCTCGGCCAGCACCGACGAGGCCCATCGGGCCGCCTTGCGCTCCGGCCACCTGAATGGGGAATGACTCCCACTCCACCTGCGATACGCTGCGCGCGGGCGGTTAGCTCAGCTGGTCAGAGCGCCTCGCTTACACCGAGGAAGTCACTGGTTCGAGTCCAGTACCGCCCACCACGTCTCGCGCCGGGCGTACGCGAGTCCTTCCCGGGGGGCTGCCGCAGGCCGCCCTGCTAGACTGACCTCGCGCGCAACTCCGTCGGGCGAGCCGCCCGACAAGCCGCATCGCCTCTGGGGAGAGCCACCGACATGGAAGCCTGGATCATCATCATCGCGATCATCGTCGTGGTCGCGCTGTTCGTCATCGGGATCTACAACGGTCTCATCGGACGGCGGAACCGCGTCGACGAGGCGCTCGCCCAGATCGAGGTCCAGCTCAAGCGTCGGCACGACCTGATCCCGAACCTCGTGAACGCCGTCAAGGGCTACATGGGCTTCGAGCAGAAGGTCCTGACGGCGGTCACGGAGGCCCGAGCCAACGCCGTGTCGGCCGGCGCCAAGGGCGTCGCGGCCCAGGCCGAGGCCGAGAACATGCTGACCTCCACCCTGCGGTCGCTGTTCGCCGTCGTCGAGAACTACCCCGATCTCAAGGCCAACCAGAACGTCCTCGACCTGCAGGAGCAGCTGACCACGACCGAGAACCAGATCTCGTTCAGCCGCCAGCACTACAACGCCACGGTCCTCGACTACAACAACGGGATCCAGACGTTCCCGAACGTGATCTTCGCCGGGATGTTCGGCTTCGCGAAGCGCGACTTCTTCGACGCCGAGCCGGAGGCCTCGAACGTTCCGAACGTGGACCTCAGCCTGAGCTGATCGCGCTCGCCGGCCCCGCGCCGGCTCACCGCTGAGGCATCGCCATGGCCGAACAGACCTTCTACGCCCAGCAGTCGGCAAACCGACGCAACTCGGTCCTCCTGGCGCTGATCGTGGTCGCGCTCTTGGCGGTCCTCGGGTTTGCGATCGGCTATGCCCTGACGGGTGACCCGGTCGGGGCCGCGATCACCACCGGTATCGCGGTGTTCGTCGGCTTCCTCGTCTCGATCGGGAGCTATTTCGGCGGCGACAAGCTCGTCCTTGCCGCGTCCGGCGCGAAGCCGGTCGACGAGACGACGGCCCCGCAGCTCATCAACGTCGTCCGGGAGATGACGATCGCGGCCAACGTCCCGATGCCGAACGTCTACCTCATCGACGACACCGCCCCGAACGCCTTCGCGACCGGACGTGACCCGAAGCACGCCTCGGTCGCGATCACGACCGGACTGCTCCAGAAGCTCGACCGCGAGGAGCTCCAGGGCGTCATCGGCCACGAGCTGGCGCACGTCCGGAACCTCGATATCCGGTTCTCGCTGCTCGTCGGGGTCATGGTCGGCTCGATCGCCCTGCTGTCCGATTTCTTCCTGCGCTTCACGTTCTGGGGCGGCGGCGGGCGGCGCTCGCGCGACCGCGACGGCGGAGGCGGCGGTCTCCAGGCGATCATGTTCGTCCTTGCCATCGTCCTCGCGATCCTCGCGCCGATCGCCGCCCGGCTGGTCCAGCTCGCGGTCAGCCGGCAGCGCGAGTACCTCGCCGATGCCTCGTCGGTGGAGCTGACCCGGAACCCCGCCGGGCTGGAGCGGGCGCTCGCCAAGATCGCCACCGACCAGGAGGTCCTCGAGGTCGCCAACCGGGCGACCCAGCACCTCTACTTCACCAACCCGATCAAGAAGTTCGAGGACCGCTCGAGCTCGATGTTCGCGACCCATCCCGCGATCGTCGACCGGATCAATCGCCTGCGGGTGCTGACCGGGGAGCGGCCCCTCGACCCCGGCGACGTCGCCGCCCTGGCCGACCTGACGTAGCGGGACCACGCGGCGGGTCGAGGCCGGCGGTGCTGCCAGGCCACGTGCCGACTCGTAGCGCTTCGTGACTGGGCGTCAACGATTCCGGCGCGGCGGACCCATCGACGCCGACATGGGC
>MGOD01000043.1:6043-15590 GCA_001795245.1 Chloroflexi bacterium RBG_16_70_13 | reverse complement strand
ATTTCGTGACTGGGCGTCACGGATGGCGCGCGGCGGACCGCCGCGATCGCGGGAGCCGCACGTTGCGGCAGGATTCGTGACCAGGAGTCATGGCATGCGTCGTCGCGGGTGCCGCTGCCGCTCCCGGCTGCCCGCTCCCGCTCCGATTGCTGGCCCTCAGGGCCTCGTGCTACCCTTCGGCACGCCGTCGGGCCGATGGGTCCGCAAGGTCCACCGGGCCGAGATAGCTCAGTTGGTAGAGCACGCGACTGAAAATCGCGGTGTCGCCAGTTCGATTCTGGCTCTCGGCACCAGCACCGGTGCGCGCAGCCTCCGAGCGGAAGTGGCTCAGTTGGTAGAGCATCACCTTGCCAAGGTGAGGGTCGCGGGTTCGAGTCCCGTCTTCCGCTCCATTCCTTTGCCCTCGACCCGTCACGCGGCGCCCGGCTGCCCCTTCGTCTAGTGGTAGGACAGCGGACTTTGGATCCGTTGGGCGAGGTTCGAATCCTCGAGGGGCAACCACTTCGCGGGCGCTGATCCGCGACTCTCGCGATCGCCCGGGGCGGGCAGCGGCCGGACCCCGGCGCCTATGGCACAATCCCCGGGCTGCGACCCCGAGGCGACGTGGTGAAGTGGCTTAACACGGAGGTCTGCAAAACCTCTATTCAGCGGTTCGAATCCGCTCGTCGCCTCCAACCTTCGACCACGCGACCCGCCGGCGCGGCGGGTCGTTCGATTCCCGCCCGGTCTCAGCCGCCGGTCCGGGCGATGTAGTCGCTGAGCTTCTTATCCACCGCCGGATCGCCACCCTGGAAGAGCGGATCGAAGTCGGAGCGCAGGAGGTAGACCGACTGGCCTCCGATCTCGGTGAGCCGCCACCTCTCGCCGCCAGCCTCGACCTCGGCGATCGTCCGTACGATCTGGCCGACCTCGATGTGGCCGACGATCGCCTCGTTGGTCCGCTCGGGCCGGGATCGGAAGGGACGGCGCGCGGGTGCGTCCTTCGGCCCTGGCGTCCAGTCCTCGCCCTTGATGGCGGTGATCTTCATGTCGTCCTCCTGGGGAACCGGCGTCGTGAAGACGCCGAAGGTGAGCTTCTTGCCTTTGGCGAACTTCTCGGCGTAGGCCTTCAGGACCTCGCGCTTCTCGCGCCGCCGGGACGGGCACAGGGGATCCGCCAGGAGCCAGGTCCCGTCGCCGAGGTCGCCGGGGTGGAGGCCGACGCAGTGGTCGCCCTTGAAGTTCGCCGAGCAGGTACCGCCCGGAAACTGGTCGCTGTCGCCCTGGAGGACCACGAAGAGGCCCGACCTCAGGGTCGCCTCGACATCCGCCCAGGTGCCCGGCTTGTTCTTGTACGGCACCTTGAGCCCGTCCATCGCGCGCTTGAGATCGCCCAGGGACCAGCCCGGGGTCTTGGGATCAGTCTCCTTGTCCTTCGGGATGAGCGCGCGGAGCTCGCCGCCCGACTTGTCGAGCCGGCCGCCGGACGAGGCACGCAGGCCGTTGGCTCCCGACGTCGGGGTGCAGTTCTCGCTGGCCAGCGGCGAGCCGTCCAGCTGCCTGCGGTGGGTCCCTTCGAAGAAGATCATCGGTCGACGAGCGGGCGCCGGGCGACGGCGAGCGCGGCGTGAGGGTCGAGCACGACCCGCCTGGTGGGCATCCAGGGCCTCCCTGCGGCTGCTTTGGGCGCGCTCGAATCCGGATGGTAGACCCCACGGCGACGCTTGCAAGCCCCATCGGCGGTAGCCTGACGGCGTGACCGCCTCGCGCCTCCCCACGCCGCTCGAGCCGATCGACGTCCGGATCACGGCGGCGCTCGCAAGGCTCGGTGTCCCGGTCCTCAGGATCGGGCTCGGCGTCGTGTTCCTGTGGTTCGGGGCCCTGAAGTTCGTCCCGGGAGCCAGTCCGGCCGAGACGCTCGCCGCGCGAACGATCGAGCAGCTCAGCGGCGGCCTCGTCACGCCGGGCGTTTCGCTTCCGGTCCTCGCCGCCTGGGAGAGCCTCATCGGGCTGGGCCTCCTCGCCGGGCGTTTCATGCGGGCGACGCTGTTCCTGCTGGCCCTCCAGATGCTGGGCACGCTCACGCCGCTGGTCATCTTCCCGGCCGAGACGTTCACGACCTTCCCCATCGCGCCCACGCTCGAGGGTCAGTACATCATCAAGAACGTCGTCCTCATCGGGGCGGCGATGGTCGTCGGCGCGACGGTCCGGGGCGGCCGCCTCGTGCCGGACCCGCGAGCCGCGGACGTTGCCGAGGGTCTCATCAAGGGACCGGGTCGGGGCGACGCCGCCGGCTGACGTTCGGTACGCTGCAGCGGCCGGAGTGGCGGAACGGCAGACGCAGCCGACTTAAAATCGGTCGCCCGCGAGGGCGTGAGGGTTCGACTCCCTCCTCCGGCACGACGGGTTCAGTGGTCGGGGCTCGTCGCCGACCGGCCCGGTCCGTTGCGGCTGGGAACGCCCGCCGCGATCAGCCTCGCCCGAAGAGCGCGCCCAGGCCCTTGGGCCGGCGATCGGCGACCGCGTCGGTCGCTTCGATGCCCGACAGCCGCGTCGCCAGCCGGTTGAGCTGATCCGCGGCCGAGGAGCGAGGCGCCCCCACGACGACCGGCACGCCCTCGTTGACGCTCTTCAGGAAGACGAAGGCGTCATGGGGGATCGTCATCGCGATCTTCGTGCCGAGGGCTTCTTCGATGTCGCGGGAGCGGAGGATCTCGCGGGCGAAGATCTGATTCAGGATGAACGTCGTCTCGGCCAGCCGATCGGCGCTCAGGTCGAGCAGCTCGCGCATGGCGTGGACAGCCTTGAGGGCCGGGAACTCCGGCGTGACCACGATGACGATGTCGGTGGCCTTGTTGAGCACCGCCTCGCTGCGCGCATCGACAACCGATCCGGTGTCGACGACGACGGTCTGGAAAGCCCGGCCGGCCGTTTCGAGGATTCGGCCGATGGCCGACTCGGACACGACGGCGGCGCCGTCGGGATTGGACGGGGCCGACAGGACCGCCAGGCCGGAGCTGTGACGGTCGAGGTACGTCTGGAAGACGCCCGGATCGCGGAGCGAGACGTCGTCGCGGGCCATGTCGGCGATCGTCAGGCGCGTCGGGATGTTGAGATGCGTGGCGACCTGGCCGAACTGGAGGTCGAGATCGATGATCACGACACGGTCCGGTGTCCGGGCGGCGAGGGCGACGGCCACATTGACGGCCACGGTCGTCGTGCCGACACCGCCCTTGGGCGAGAAGACCGCGATGAGCCGCTGCTGGTTCGCGTCACGGACCGTGATGACAGGGGCGCCCGTGCTCTGGTCGCCCATCCCCCTCGAGCGCTGGTAACGGAGGACGAGCGCCTCGACCCGGGCATCGAGCTCGCGCGGGTCGAACGGTCGAACCATGACATCGTCCACGCCGGCCTCGAGGAGCCCGATCCGCTCGTCGATGTCGTCGCCCTGGCTGAGAGCCAGGATCGGCACGTTCGCCAGGTCCGCCGACTCGCGGACGAGCCGGCAGGCGCCGATGACGTCGCGATAGGTGCCGCCGAGGTCGATGACGATGACCTCGTGCTCGCCCTCGGCCCCGATCGCGGCCTCCGGGTCGGCGACCCTGGTCACGACGTGGGACGGCGTCTCGAGGGCGGTCGCGACCGCGTCGTCGGTGGCGTCGGAGATGAGCAGGATGCGACTGGCCACGTGGCTCCCCGGTTCCGGTCCGACCATCGAAAAGGGCCGGCTCTCGCCGGCGGCTCCTGAGGATACATCGCCCGCCGCGTGGTAGACTCCCGGCCGGCCTTTCGGCTCCGCGGCATGTCATGTCAGCGGGGCATTCCCACAGGAAGGAGCTCTCGGCCCATGCGCCGCTACGAACTCATGCTGGTGCTCCGTCCGGACGCCCCGGACGAGCGGATCAGCGCGATCGTCGATCGCACCACCCGCGATATCACCGCCGACGGCGGCCAGATCCTGAAGGTCGCCCCATGGGGCCGCCGACGGCTGGCCTACCCCATCGAGCGATATCGCGAGGGCTCGTACCACATCGTCGTCTTCGAGGCACCGTCGACGACGATCGCCGAGATCGAGCGCAGCCTTCTCATCACCGAGGAAGTGCTCCGGCACCTCATCGTCCGCCAGGAGCGGCCGGCGAAAGCCCTCCGTCGCGACGGCCTCGAAGCTGCCGACGACACCGAGCTCCCGTCGGTCGAGGACGAGGAGGACGTGGACGACGGCACCGAACGGATCGACGAGTCCGAGAGCGAGGCGGCCCCGGCCGCCATCGACTGAGAGGAGCATCGGATGGCGCTCTGCAAGATCCAGATCATCGGCAACCTCGGACGCGATCCTGAGCTGCGCTACACGCCCAACGGCCGGCCCGTGGCGACGTTCAGCGTTGCCGTCAACCAGGCGACCAAGAACCAGCAGACCGGCGAGTGGACCGAAGCCACCGACTGGTTCCGGGTCAGCGTCTGGGGTGACCGGGCCGAGCGCTCGGCCGAGAACCTCAGGAAGGGCAGCCGCGTCTTCGTCGACGGCCGCTTCCGGACCCGCGAGTACGAGACCAACGACGGCCGCAAGGGCCTCTCGCTCGACGTCAGCGCCGACCAGGTGATCGGCCTTGACCGGCGCGACCAGGAGGGCACCTTCGCCGGCGCCCCCGGAGCCGAGGGCGGGGCCCCCGCCGCCCGTGCCGGCGCCGGCGCGGCCCCGGCGGGCGGGTTCGACGACACCGAGATCGACGAGCTCCCGTTCTGACCCACCCGACGGCCGATTCGACCTGTCCGCGCCCCTGACCGGGCGCCGAGGAGACCAACCGATGCCTCCCGCCAGATCCCGTAAGCGAGACGACTTCTACCGCGACCGCCGCCGCCGCAAGGTCTGCACGTTCTGTGCCGACAAGACGGTCCAGATCGACTACAAGGAGGTCAACCGCCTCCGTCGCTTCCTGTCGGAGCGGGCCAAGATCGAGCCGCGGCGGAAGACCGGCACCTGCGCCGGCCACCAGCGCGAGCTGGCGGTCGCGCTCAAGCGCGCCCGCCACGTCGCCCTCCTGCCCTACGCCCCCCAGCACCTCCGCCCCTGACGCCGGTGATGCGGCGCCTGCCTGCGTTGCCGGCTGCGCGCGCCAGCTCACGCACGTTGACGTGCGCTCGCTGGCCTGCTCGCCGCCGCCTTGGCATGCATCCGCCTGACCGGCGCTCGGCCGGAGTGGTGTCGTTCGCGGACCGCCGGTCGTCCGGGCCTATGCCGCCAGCGCCTGACCGGCGCCTGGGCAGCTGAGGGCCTGATCGCGTGAGGACCTAGGTGGAGATCGGGCTGCTGCTCATTGCCGGGGGGATCGCGACCGGGCTGTTCGGGTCGCTCCTGGGGCTCGGTGGTGGGGTCCTCCTTGTGCCGCTCCTGACCCTCGGCTTCGATCTCCCCGTCCGCGAGGCGATCGGCGTGTCGCTCGTCTGCGTGATCATCACGAGCGCCGCGTCGGCGAGCGTCTTCCTGGATCGCGGCATGGCGAACCTTCGGCTCGGGATGGTGCTCGAGCTGTTCACCGCGATCGGGGCCCTCATCGGGGGCCTCGTCGCCTTCCTCCTCGACGAGCGATTCCTCGCCGGCCTCTTCGCCCTGCTGCTCGTCTACACGGCGGCCACGATGCTCCGGCCGCGCGATGCGTCGGCCGGCGACGGCGTCGGCGGGCCGGACGCCGACGGCCGGGGTGACGTCGCCGGAACGGTCAGGTCGCGCATCGGCGAGGCCGTGTCCGGCGCGGGCTACCTGGTTCGACAACCGGTCCCGGGGGCGATTGGCGGGGTGGGCGGGGGCATCCTGTCGGCCCTGCTCGGCATCGGCGGAGGGCTGATCATGGTGCCGGTGATGCACCTCCTGATGGGTGTCCCGCTTCGGGTCGCCACGGCCACCAGCAATGTCATGATCGGGGTGACGGCCTCGACGAGCGCGCTCGTGTATCTCCTGAAAGGCGGGATCGACCCGTATGCGACCGGGCCGGCCGCCGTCGGCGTGTTCGTGGGTGCCGCGGTCGGCTCGCGGGTCGTGCACCGGGTCGACACGCGGCTGCTGCGCCTGCTGTTCGCGGCGGTCCTCGCCTACACGGCGATCCTCATGGTCCAGCGCGCGCTGGTCGTCCAGTGACGGCTCCCGTCGGCCGGCGGTCCCTCGAGGCCCGCGTCTCGCTCGTCCTCAAGGTCGGCACGTACGCGGCGATGGCGCTGGTCGGGCTGGGGGTCGCCCTCATGCTGGCCAGCGGCCGATCGCCCCTCGACGTGGCGCCGGTTCTCGACCCGGGCTCCCTCGCGGCCGACCTCGCGGCCCTCCGTCCCAGCGGATTCCTGTGGCTGGGCATCCTCATCGTCCTGGCGACACCACCGCTGCGCGTCGCGACGGCGCTCAGCGGCTATCTTCGGGCGGGGGAACGCCAGATGGCCGTCGTGGCCCTCCTCATCCTCGCCGTCATCGCCCTCGGCGTCGTCGTCGGGACATCAGGGAGCTGACCGTTGGAACAGCTGGCCACCCTCGCCATCTCGTTCGTGATCATCCTAATCGGGGCCGAGCTCTTCACGAACGGCATCGAGTGGTTCGGGCGCAAGCTGGAGCTGGCCGAGGGCGCGGTCGGCTCCGTCCTCGCCGCGGTCGGGACGGCCCTCCCCGAGACCATGATCCCAATCATCGCCATCGGCTTCGGGACCGGCGCGGCGACCCACGCGGTGGGGGTCGGAGCGATCCTCGGCGCGCCCTTCATGCTCGCGACCCTGGCCATGTTCGTGACCGGCATCGCGGTCCTCGTCCAGGCCCGTCGCCGCCCGAGCGGCGACGTCATGCCCGTCGACGCCCGTGTCCTGGGCACGGACATGCGGACGTTCGCGATCGCCTACGGCCTGGCCATCGGGGCCGCGTTCCTGCCCCTGGAGCCGACCTGGCTGAAGCTTGTCGCCGCGGCGGCGCTCCTCGGCATCTACGCCTGGTACGTGAAGTCGCATTTCGAGGCAGACCCCAGCATCGACGCCGAGGACCTGGCCCCGCTCCGGTTCCGGCGCCTCGATCCGGCGCATCGCCAGGAGCCCGACGGTCCGCCGCGCCTCCGGGTCGTCAACGTCCAGGTCCTCGCCGCCCTCGGGTTGATCATCATCGGCGCGTACGCCTTCGTGGGCGCCGTCGAGCAGGTCGCCCACGCCATCGGCGTGAGCGAGGTGCTGCTGGCCCTCGTGATCGCCCCGATCGCCACCGAGCTGCCCGAGAAGTTCAACTCGATCATCTGGGTCCGGCAGGGCAAGGACACCCTCGCCATGGGCAACATCACGGGAGCGATGGTCTTCCAGGCGAGCATCCCGACGGTCGTCGCGCTGGTCCTTGCCCCGGAGGCGTGGGTCGCCGGCCCCGGGACGTACACCGCCTTCGCGTCGTCCGCGATCGCGTTCGTCTCGAGTGCCTTCATCTTCATCCCGATGGTTCGGAATGGCCGGCTGCGCGGCCGGGGACTCCTCGTCGGCGGCGCGTTCTACGTCCTCTACCTGGCGCTCGTCATCCTGGTGGTGGTCACCGGAGAGTGATCGACCATCGGGCGACACCCGGCCGACGGCCAAGGGCGTGACCGACGGCCCTTCCGGGGGCCGGGAGGGGTGGCGCTATACTCGCCGCCTCGGCCGACGTCACCCCCGCGCGGCCTGCGCCGCGATCACCAGGAGCCGCCTCGCATGCTCACGCAGAAGGCACCCGCGAAGCCCAAGCCGGCCCCCGCGGCCGGCGCGGCACCGGCGCTTGACGACCTGATCTGCTACTTCGAAGGCCGGTTCATCCCGATGCGCGACGCGAAGGTCAGCATCATGACCCACGCCTTCATGTACGGGACGGCGGTCTTCGAGGGGATCCGCGCGTACTGGAACGTGGAGCAGGGGGCCCTCCACGGCCTGTTCCTGCGCGAGCATATGGAGCGCATCCGGCGGAACGCCGGGATGCTCTTCATGGAGGACCTGCCACCGGTCGATGAGCTGGTCGAGCTCGTCGTCCAGGTGGCGTCCCGGAATGGCCTCCGCGAGGACCTCTACATCCGGCCCTGCTTCTACAAGTCGAGCCGGGCGGTGGGCGTGCGGCTCCATCACCTGGACCACGAGCTCGTGATCTTCACCGTCCCCTTCGGCAACTACATCGACGTCGACAAGGGCGTCCGCCTGATGACCTCGTCGTGGCGCCGGAACGCCGACGAGGCCCTCCCGGCCCGAGGCAAGATCGTTGGCGGCTACGTGAACATGGCCTTCCAGAAGTCGGAGGCCGAGCTCAACGGCTTCGACGAGGCCCTCGTCCTGACCCCGGACGGCCACGCATCGGAGGCGTCGGCGGCGAACATGTTCGTCGTTCGCGACGGCATCCTCCTGACCCCGCCGGTCAACGACGACATCCTCGAGGGCGTCACCCGGCGGGCGATCTTCGAGCTCGCCGCGGCGAGCGGGCTCCCCGTCGAGGTCCGGTCGATCGATCGCTCCGAGATCTACGTCGCCGACGAGATGTTCCTGTGTGGCACGGGCGTCCAGCTCTCGCCCGTCATCGAGCTCGACCATCGGAAGGTCGGTGACGGCGAGATCGGGCCGATCACCCGCCGGATGCGCCAGGCCTACTTCGACGCGGTTCGCGGCCGGACGCCGGCCTTCGCCCACTGGCTGACGCCGATCCCCATCGGTGGCTGACGCCGCCCCGGCGGCCTCGACCGAGGCCGTCCTCGGGGCCCGCGATTCCTCGACGGCGCCGCCCCGCGAGGCTGTCGCCCGCCCGGGTCGGGCCCGGTGGCTGGAGCGCCCGCTCGAGGTCGTGCCCGGCGCGGTCACCTGGGGCCTGATCGTCCTCTCCGTCGGGCTGTCGTTCCGCTGGCCGGAGGTTGTCGCCTGGTTCGTCCTGACGTTCGACGTCTACTGGCTCTACAAGGCCGTGATGCTCACCGGCAGCGTTGCCGCGGCGTTCACGATGACCCGTCGCGCGGTGGACGTCGACTGGCGAACGCGGACCTTCGCCCTCCGGGACATCGCGGGTCGCATCGCCGAGATCGAAGCGCGGTCCGTGGCGATCGAGACTCGGGTCGTCGAGCTGGAAGGGGCAGGGGAGCGCCTGGCGGCGACCGGTGGGCGGCGAGACGCGGCGAGGCTTCGCGACGAGCGGAAGGAGCTCCTGCGACTGCTCGCCCGGCGCGGGGAGCCGATCGCGAACCCGGATCGCCTGTGGCACGTCGCGCTCGTTCCGACCTACACGGAACCCTACGACAAGCTCCATCAGACGATCCGCGCCCTCGCCGAGGCCGATTGGCCGCGCGAACGGAAGATGGTGGCGATCATCACCCGCGACACGGACCACGACGGCCAGGAGAATGTCGCCCGGCTCCGCAACGCGTTCGGCGACCGCTTCCTCCACTTCTTCCACATCCTCGATCCGCTGGAGCCGGGGATCGTCGTCGGCAAGAGCAGCGCGATGGCCTACGGCGGGCGGTGGCTCTATCGCGAGCTGTCGCGCCTGGGGTTCGACCCGCGCGAGGTGATCGTCACGGACCTGGATTCGGACTACCGCGTCCATCCGCGCTACTTCGGC
>MGOD01000043.1:5289-6019 GCA_001795245.1 Chloroflexi bacterium RBG_16_70_13 | reverse complement strand
CTTCCGGCGCCTCTATCAGCCCGTCCCGATGTTCCACAACAACCTGTGGGAGACGCCGCTCCCGGTGCGGCTCGTGGCGATCGGCGCGACCCACGTCCAGATGTGGCGGTCGCTCACCCCGGAGAAGCTCATCAGCTTCTCGTCCTACTCGGTGAGCCTCCAGACGGTCCACGAGGTGGACTACTGGGCGACGGACGCGATCCCAGAGGACAGCCGGTTCTACTGGAAGTCCTTCTTCCGCTACAGCGGTGAGTTCCGGACCATCCCGCTCTTCATGCCGATCTACGGCGACGCCGTCCGGGCGCGCTCCTACCCGCGCAGCCTGATCCAGCAGTACACCCAGATCCGACGCTGGGCGTGGGGCGTCACCGATATCCCGTACTACATCCGGAACGCCTTCGCCCACTCGGAGATCCCGCGCATGCTCCGCGTCCGGCGCCTGCTGGACCTGTGGCTGGATCACCTCAACTGGGCGATCGCCCCGTTCGTGATCATCTTCGGCTCGAATCTGCCGCTCTTCCTGAACCCGGCCTTCGCCCAGACGACGCTCGGGCAGAACCTCCCCCTGTATGCCTCGTGGCTGCTCACCGGGGCGTTCGGCTGCCTCGCCGTCCTCATGTACATCGAGGAGCGGATCGCGCCGCCGCGGCCGGCCTCGTGGGGGCTCCTGCGGAATGCGTTCTCGCGCGTCCAGTGGCTGCTCCTGCCGGTCGTAGGTCTCCTGTTCTCG
>MGOD01000043.1:4911-5280 GCA_001795245.1 Chloroflexi bacterium RBG_16_70_13 | reverse complement strand
GCCCTCGACGCGCAGACGCGGCTGATGGCCGGGAAGTACCTGGAGTACCGGGTCACCGAGAAGTCCTGAATCCCCGGGCCAATTGGCGTCGCGGAGCTCCGCCCTGGACCTCGGATGGAGGGTCGGCGCGCGAGGGAAGTTGCCGCTATGGGGCCGGCGGCGGCGTGAGCGAGGGCGTGTCCCTGCCGGTCACGATCACGATGTTCGCCGTGGCGCTAGCGTCGGCGACGAGCTCCGCGGTGACGCCGAACAGCCCCTCGAGCGTGGCGACGGTCAGCGGCATCGTCGCCTCCGCCCCGTTGTAGACGCGGATGGTCGTCTTCGCGAGGCCGCTGACATCCGGCTTCTGGCCCGGAGCAGAGGCGGACA
>MGOD01000043.1:4542-4873 GCA_001795245.1 Chloroflexi bacterium RBG_16_70_13 | reverse complement strand
CGGCCGGCCTGGCCAGTCACCCCCGAGCCGTTCAGGACGTAGACCGAGGCATCTTCCTCGCCGAGCCGCTCGCGCCGGTCGGCGATCCCGGGGTCCGCGGCAAAGGCATCGCGCACGGCTGCCCGGATCCGGTCCACCTTCGGGACGATGATGTAGCCGCGTGGGCTCTGGAGGTATTCGGTCTGGTAGACCTTCGGCGTGAAGATGTACGAGCGGATGTCGGGCGTGTCCACCTGGGCCGCCAGACCGAGGAGCTGCGGCAGGAGCTCGCGCGGGATGTCGGTCCGGACGGACGCCGACAGCGCGCCCGCGAGATCGTCCACCTTCGGCA
>MGOD01000043.1:1349-4522 GCA_001795245.1 Chloroflexi bacterium RBG_16_70_13 | reverse complement strand
GCTGGGGCAGCGACAGCAGAATCCGCTGCTGGCGCGCCCCCCGGTCGAAATCCGTGGAGCCGTGACGGGAACGCGCGTAGACGAGGGCTTGCGCGCCGGACATGTGCTGCATCCCGGAGGCGATGTAGACGCGCTGGACGGCGCCGCCGGCCGGGAAACGGTCGTCGACGACCGGGACCTGGACGTTGACCGTCCCCCCGCCGAGCGCGTCGACGACCCGCTCGAAGCCCTCGAAGTTGACCTCCACGTAGTACCGGATCTGGATCCCGTAGAGCTCGCCGAGGATCGCCTTCAGGCCGTTGTAGCCACGGGTCTGGTCCGTCCCCGGGTAGAGATCCGGCCGGTTGCGGACGGCCACGAACCACGAGTTGATCTTGCCCGCGTAGACCGTCCCGAACAGCTTCCGGGCGGGGCCCTCGGGGATCGGGACGTCGACCGTGTCGCGGGGGAGCTGGAACATCGCGACTTGGTTCGTCGCGGGGTCGATGCTCAGGGTGATCAGGGTGTCCGTGTTGTGGCCGCCGCCCTGCTCGTCGGCGCCGATGAGCAGGATGTGGAGGCGCTCCCTGCCGTCCCACGGGGGGACGCTGACCGCCGGAACGGGGGTCCCGACGGCGCTCGGGTCTGGTGTCGCACTTGTCTCGTCGGACGGCTCGGGCGATCCATGCGGAGCGGCGCTTCCGGCGGGTCCGCAGCCGGTCGCTTCCGGGTCGAAGATGCAGGCTGTGGTCCCGGCGAGGAGCACGTCGTAGCGGGCAACCGCGACGTGCGCGACGCTCATCACGACGAGCACGGCGATCAGCGCGGCGGCCGCCAGCGGCGCGCCCGCCGAGATCGGATCCCGCGAGCCCCGCCGGCTCGTCGGCCCGGAGCCCAGCCAGCGCCCGATCCGCCAGGCATCGACGATCGCGGCGGCGCGATAGACCAGCGCCATGAGGTTCACGACGAAGACGGCCATCGTGAACCAGGTCTGGACGGCGAGGCCGGCGAGGTCGAAGACGTCCAGCCGGATCGCGATCCCGGCGGCGAGCGCCCCGAGCAGGATCGGCGGCGCGGCGAACCCGAGGGCGCGCCGGTGGGCTCCCAGGTAGGCGTGACCGAGGCCGGGGAAGAGGAGGGAGAGGAACGCCGCGGCGAAGGCCGAACGTCGGCGCGGGCGCGCCTCGTGCGCGGACAGCATCGCGGGTAGGATACTCGGACCCGTCGCCGGTGGCGGCCGGCACGTCGGCGACCGAATCGGTCCGTCGACGACCAGGCTGCTGGCGCCGCACCATCCCAGATTGCCCGAGGCCCGATGTTCCGACCCGTTCCGACGCGCCCCGATCTCGTTGCCATGGAGCACGAGACCCTTGCCTTCTGGCGAGAGCGGCGCACGTTCGCGCAGCTCCGGGCGCAGAACGCGGACGGCCCGCGGTGGAGCTTCCTCGACGGGCCGATCACGGCGAACAACCCGATGGGCGTTCATCACGCCTGGGGCCGCACGTACAAGGATCTCTTCCAGCGCTTCCACGCCATGCTCGGCGAGGCACAGCGCTGGCAGAACGGGTTCGACTGCCAGGGCCTCTGGGTGGAGGTCAACGTCGAGCGCGACCTCGGCTTTACGTCAAAGCGGGACATCGAAGCCTACGGGATCGCCGACTTCGTCAGCCTGTGCAAGCAGCGCGTCCTGACGTTCGCCGCGCGCCAGACCGAGCAGTCGGTCCGCCTCGGCTACTGGATGGACTGGAACGACCCGGACGAGCTCCGCCGGCTGCGCGACCTGCTCGCGGCGGATCCGTCGCAGACGGTGACGGTCCAGGGCCCGGAAGGCCCGATCACGGACACGGTCGAGATGGTCGTCGGGCGGCTCGGGATGCCCGAGCTCGGCGGCAGCTACTTCACGTTCAGCAACGAGAACAACGACCTGATCTGGGGCTTCCTGGCCGAGTGCCATCGGCGCGGCTGGATCTACAAGGGCCACGACACGATGCCGTGGTGCGCGCGTTGCGGCACGGGCATCAGCCAGCACGAGATGACCGAGGGCTACCAGGAACGGGATGACCCGGGGCTGACCATCCGCCTCCCGCTCCTCGACCGTCCCGGGGAATCGCTGCTGGTCTGGACGACCACCCCATGGACGCTCACCTCGAACGTGGCCGCCGCGGTCGGTCCGGGCCTCCGATACGTCCGCGTGCGCCATCGTGGCGCCGTCTACTGGCTCGGCAAGGGGACGCTCAAGACGGTCTTCGACGAGCGGATCGAGGTCCTCGAGGAGCGCTCGGGCAGCGAGCTGGTCGGCTGGCCGTACGCGGGCCCGTTCGATGACCTGCCGGCCGTCGAAGCCGCCTTTCTGACGGGCACGCGCGACGAGCCCGACCGTCCGTACGTCCATCGCATCGTCGCCTGGGACGAGGTCGGCGAAGAGGAGGGAACCGGAGTCGTCCACATCGCCCCGGGCTGCGGGGCGGAGGACTACGCGCTCGGGAAGGCGCTCGGCCTGCCGATCGTCGCCCCGCTCGACGAGTCGGGGATCTTCCTCGACGGGTACGGGTCGCTGTCCGGTCGCGACGTCCGCGACGTGGCTGAGCCGATCATCGAGCACCTCCGCCGGGAGGGCCGCTTCCTGAAGCTGGAGACCTATCGGCATCGCTACCCGCATTGCTGGCGATGCGGCACCCCGCTCGTCTTCCGGCTCGTGGACGAGTGGTACATCAGCATGGGCGAGGTCTACGACCAGCCGCGCGAGTCGCTCACGAAGGAGCAGGTGGACCGCAGCCTCCGATACCAGATCATGGAGGTGGTGGACGAGATCCGCTGGATCCCCGGGTTCGGCTATGAACGGGAGCTCGACTGGCTCCTGAACATGCACGACTGGATGATCAGCAAGAAGCGCTACTGGGGCCTGGCCCTGCCGATCTGGTCGTGCCTGGACTGCGGGGCCTTCGAGGTCCTCGGCGGGCGCGACGAGCTTCGAGAGCGAGCGGTCGAGGGCTGGGAGCGGTTCGAGGGACATACGCCGCACCGGCCGCACGTCGACGAGGTCGTCATCGAGTGCCGGGCCTGCGGGGGACGCGCGACGCGAGTCCTCGACGTCGGCAACCCGTGGCTGGATGCCGGGATCGTGCCGTTCTCGACGCTGCACTACCGCGAGGACCCGGGCTACTGGGCGCAGTGGTTCCCGGCCGACTTCATCA
>MGOD01000043.1:928-1276 GCA_001795245.1 Chloroflexi bacterium RBG_16_70_13 | reverse complement strand
CGTTCCGGACGATCTTCGGGTACGCCACCCTCTTCGGCGAGGACGGCCGTCCGATGCACAAGAGCTGGGGCAACGCCATCGAGTTCGACGAGGCCGCCGAGCGGATGGGCGTCGACGTCATGCGCTGGCTGTACATGTCCTCGCGCCCCGACGACAACATCCTCTTCGGCTGGCACGCCGCGGACGAGGCGCGACGCCGCCTGCTCGTGCTCTGGAACGTCTACGCGTTCTTCGTGACCTACGCCCGGCTAACGAGCTGGGCGCCCGCCGCGGCCGACCCGCCGCCGGCCGAGCGCGCGCCGATGGACCGCTGGATCCTCTCCCGGAGCGCGGCGCTCGCGGCTGCGG
>MGOD01000043.1:0-910 GCA_001795245.1 Chloroflexi bacterium RBG_16_70_13 | reverse complement strand
CGACTACGACGCGATGACCGCGACGCGTCAGATCGACACCTTCATCGAAGATCTGTCGACCTGGTTCCTGCGGCTCTCACGGCGCCGCTTCTCGCGCGGCGGCGGCGCGGATCGCGACGCTGCATTCGCGACGCTCCATACCGCGCTCGTCGCCGTCGTCCGCGCCGTCGCGCCGATCCTGCCGTTCCTGTCCGACGAGCTGTATCGCAACCTGGTGGCGGAGGGCGATCCAGCGGCGGCGCACTCGGTCCACCTGACCCGGTTCCCTACGGCGGAGCTGGCGCCGCTCCGCGACGAGCGCCTCGAAGCGGCCATGGCGATCGCGCGACGCGCCGTGGACCTCGCGCGCACGTTGCGCGGGGCCGCCGGCCTGAAGGTCCGCCAGCCGCTCGCCCGGCTCTGGCTCGCGCTTCCGGGCGGGGACCTGCACGAGCTCGACGCCCTGGTGGCGCTGATCGCGGACGAGGTGAACGTCAAGATCGTCGAGCTTATCGGCGACGAATCGAGCCTTGTCGAACGGCGGGTGAAGGTGCTCCTGCCGAAGGTCGGCAGGAAGCTGGGGTCGGCGATCCCCGCGGTCATGGCCGCTGCCCGCGATGGTGCCGTCGAGATCAGGCCCGATGGGTCCGTGGCACTCGCGTGGATGGTCCTGGCGCCGGACGAGGTTGAGATCCTCGCCACACCGCGGCCCGGGACCGCCGTCGCCCACGACGACGGTCTGGTCGTCGTCATCGACACCGAGCTGACGCCGGAGCTTCGCGCCGAGGGCGACGCCCGCGAGCTCCAGCGCGCGATCCAGGACCTGCGCAAGGAAGCGGGGCTCGAGCTCGACGACGAGGTCGATCTCCGGGTTGACGGCCTTGACTCGTCGGTGGCGGCCCTCCTCGAGGGCGTTGCATCGGAGACCCTC
>MGOD01000042.1:9503-9732 GCA_001795245.1 Chloroflexi bacterium RBG_16_70_13 | reverse complement strand
AAGAAAACGAACATGATCGCCATCGCGGCGCCGTAGAACGTGGCGAGGTCCGCCTGCCGACCCTCGAGGGCCGGCGTCGCCACGGCGATCGGGCCGGGCTGGGCGGCGGCCGCCTGGGCGGCCGCGACCGTGGCCGCGTCCGGCTGGGCCCCCCCGGCGACCGAGGTCGCGACCATCAGCTGGACCGCGCCGACCGCCTGGGCGAAGCGGTCGACGGCGGACTTCGCGA
>MGOD01000042.1:9012-9367 GCA_001795245.1 Chloroflexi bacterium RBG_16_70_13 | reverse complement strand
ATCGCGGCCGCCTCGCCCGGCAAGGCGTCGACGTCCGCGACGCCGGCGTCGACGAGCGATCCGAGGACGTCGTCGACGAGGACTGCCGCGACGTGGCCGCGGTCGTTGTCGACGACGACAAACCGCGTGTGGAACGAGGAGAACTCGTTCGGGATGAGGACTGAGAAGGCGAGCGCCAGGCCCAGCGGGGTGAGGACCGCGAAGACGATCGCCGAGCGATCGCGGAGGCGCTGGCGCAGGATCCGGAGGGCGATGACGAGGGCGATGCGCATGGCTCGTCCTCAGTCCCGGAGGGCCTTGCCGGTCAGGTGCAGGAAGACGGCCTCGAGGTCCGGCTCGATGACCTCGACCGAGC
>MGOD01000042.1:7330-9001 GCA_001795245.1 Chloroflexi bacterium RBG_16_70_13 | reverse complement strand
GACACCGTCGACCGAGAGGCCCTGGAGAAGCCGCGGGAGCATCGTCCGACCGTCGCTAACGATGAGGTCCAGGCCGCCCTCGCGGGCGGTCGCGCCGTGGACGCCGGGCAGCGCTCGGGCCGCTGCGGCCGCCGCCGCGAGGTCGCCGGCGGCGGTGAGGCTGACCCGGTCGCGCTGGCCGACGAGGTCGACCAGCTCGCGGCGAGTGCCCTCGGCCCGGATCCTGCCCTCGTCGATGATCCCGACGCGGTCGCAGAGCCGCTCCGCCTCCTCCATGTAGTGGGTCGTGTACAGGATCGCCATCCCCTCCCGGCCGAGCTCCTGGACGCTCGACAGGATCGCGTTCCGGCTCTGCGGATCGACGCCGACGGTCGGCTCGTCGAGGACGAGCAGCTTCGGCCGGTGAAGGAGCCCGATGGCGATGTTGAGACGGCGCTTCATGCCGCCCGAGAACTGCTCGGTCCGGTCCTTCGCCCGGTCGGAGAGGCCGATGACCTCGAGGAGCTCGGCGACACGCGCCGCCAGCGGCTTGCCGCCGAGGCCGTAGAGCTGGCCGAAGAAGACGAGGTTCTCGCGGGCGGTCAGGTCCGGGTAGATCGCCAGGTCCTGGGGCACGTAGCCGATGGCCGCCTTGGCGGCCGTCGTCCCGGGATGGATCGGGCGACCGTCCACGACGACCTCGCCACCGTCGCGGGCGAGGAGGCCGCAGATCATCGAGATCGAGGTCGTCTTGCCGGCCCCGTTCGGGCCGAGGAGGCCGTACGTCTCGCCCCGGGCTATCTCGAAGCCCACGCCGTCGACGGCCAGCCGGGCGCCGAACCGCTTCACCAGCCCGCTGCAGGTCAGGGTCGGAGCGTCACCGCCAGCCGCGGGGGACCCGGGTGCCGGTCCCGGCCCTGGTCCGGGGACGTTACTGTCCTCGCCCGGGGGCATCGCCGATGGCGCCGTCTCGGTCATCCTGGAATCCTCCCTCACGCCCGACCTCGATCCATGGCATCGCGGGTCCCGCCTGAGGCGTCAGCCGAGAGCATCCCGGGCAGCTGCCTGCCAGGGCGCGTGCCGTGCCTCCCGATGGCGAGGGTACAAAGGCCCGTCAGGGGGCTTGCCCGGTGCCGAGGCGTCTGCCGACGGGACGGCCGGGTCGGCACGGTCGGATCAGCCACCCGACGGACCGATCCTGGCCCGGATCACGGTCGCGCCATCGGCGGGCCGCGCGAGCCGGACCCACCAGCTGCGGTCGGCGGGCCAGGCCGTGGCCTCCAGCGCGTCGCCCGGCTCGGCCGAGGCCGCGTACTCGATCGCGACGCGACGCGGGATCGCGGTCGCCGCGGCCGGGGCGCCGGCCTCAATCACGGCCTCTTCGAGCCAGTCGAGGTAGACCGCGTTGTTGACGTGGCCCATCGGATCGAGGTTCTGGGGCCGGACGCGGATGGCCAGTCGCGTCGCGCCGTCCGGGGGCTCGGGCGGCAGGGCGACCCGGATGATGTCGGCGGCGAGCTCGACGTTCGGGAAGGCGTGGCCGAAGTCGCCGGGGATGCGGATGATCCGGCCACCCTCGTCGACGATCACCCAGTCGGTCGAGGCGACCGCGGCGAGGGTGCCCTCGGCGAGGCGGAACTCGCCCCGCCGGCGGGCCCAGATCCGGCGGTGGCCGACGACCGCCGTCGACAC
>MGOD01000042.1:3027-7321 GCA_001795245.1 Chloroflexi bacterium RBG_16_70_13 | reverse complement strand
CCGGCCCATCGGGACCGGCGCGAGCACCTCGAGCTCGACCGAGCGGACGACCCACCACCAGCCGCGCTCGGTGTACCAGCTCCGGTCGAAGCCGAGGTCCTCGGAGTGCCGCCAGGCGATGTCCTGGGCGTACCGCAGGAGCGCCGACGTCCGCATCAGGCCGTCGGCGCCGGCCTCGTCGAAGCGGACCCGGTAGCCGGCCACGAACCCGTTGTCCACGCCGTCCACGGGCCGGTCCTGCGCCCCGGCGAGGCCGGGATCGAGCGCCGCCTGGAGCTCGCCGGCCGCGCTGTCGGCGCCGGCGCTCACGAGGCGACCTCCGCCCGGCGACCAGAAAGCCGGTCGAGGGTCTCGATCGTCACGAGGCGGGTGCCGGTCCGCGGCGCCGTCTGGCGGGCTAGCCGGCCCTCGCAGGAGCGGCGGGCGTCGAAGACGACGAGGACCGGCAGGAGCCGACCTCCCGCGGCCGCGGCGTGGGCACGCGCGTCGTCGAGCTGGTGGAGGACGTCGGCCGAGATGCCCCGCGCGCCCCACTTGCAGTCGTAGGCCTCGGCGACCCCGGGCGTCTCGACCGTGACGTCGTAGGGATGGATCTCCGCCGCGACGCCGTCGAACAGGATCCGCCGCTCGCGGCGGATCGCCCCGGCGCCGACGCGTCGCTCGAGGAGGAGCTCCGTGACCGCCTCGACGATCGCGCCGCGGAACTGGCTCCGGACCTGCTCGCCGCGGCCGGCGACCGCGAGCGACGCGGCCAGGACCGCTTCGGAGCGATCGCGTTCGGGGCTGCCCTCGGCCGGACCGGTGGATCCGAAGAGGGTCGGGAACATCGTCCGCCACGATTCGGGAGCGGTCGTCTCCCCGTTCATCACGGCCCGGGCGAGGACCCGCTGGGGCGGTGTCGCGTCGGCGAGGAGGGCTGCCGCGCGCGCGACGAGCGGGTCCGCCTGGACGCCGGCGTAGACGACCGCGCGCGCGTCCTTTGCCGCATCCTGGAACCTCACCAGGCCGCCTCGCCGAGCGCGACGAGCGTCGCCTGGGGGAGCGTCGAGAGCCAGTCGATGGCGCGATGGGGGTCGGTGACGAGGTCTGCCTCGGCGACGAGCCGGTCGAGGGCAGCCTCCAGCTCGGCCGGCGTTGGCCCGGGGGGCGGGGGTTCCGCAGCTGCCCCGGCCACCGCGACGGCCCGGAGCCGGGCGACCCAGACCGTCTCGAGGTCGTGGACGTACGTCCATTCGTCCTCGATGGTCTCGCCCCTCGCGGCCAGCCGGGCGAGGGCTTCCACGACCCGCTCGAGCGGCCCCGAAACGTCGGTCATCGTCACGGACGAGAGCGTACCCGGCGGCCGGCGCCGACGGGCGCCGGCCGCGGCGGCGATTCCGCGACGCCACGACCAGCCGAGGTGGGGTGTTGCGCGGCCCCCGAGACCGCTAAGATGCCGGGACTCACTCGTGCGCCCCCGCGGAGACGCGACATGCCGAACAGTTGGGCCGCGCCTCCCGAGACGTCAGCCTGGAGGAGGTCACTCATGGGAATCCGGATGCACGGCCTGGCACGACTCGCCGTGCTCGCCGTGATCGGCGCGATCGCCACCGCTGCCTGCGGGGGCGGCACGACCAACGATCTGCTCGCCAAGGTCAAGGCGGCCGACAAGATCATCATGTCCACCGACCCCGAGTATCCGCCGCAGTCGTCCCTGGCCGACGACGGTAGCTACGAGGGCTTCGACATCGACGTCGGGACCGAGATCGCGAAGCGACTCGGCGTCGAGATCGCCTTCGAGACCCCGTCCTGGGAGGCGATCACGGCCGGTTCGTGGAGCGGGCGCTGGGACTTCAGCGTCGGCTCGATGACGATCACGAGCGACCGGGAGAAGGTCATCGCGTTCACGAACCCGTACTACTACACGCCTGCCCAGATGGCCGTCGTGCCGGACTCGGGCATCACCTCGCTCGACGGGCTCGCCGGCAAGGTCATCTGCGTCGGCGAGGGCACGACCTACCTGCAGTGGCTCGACGGCACGCTCGATTTCGGCACGTCGTCCCCGCAGACGAAGCCGCCCACCGGCGCGACCGCCACCACGCTCAAGTCGGACCGGAACTGCGCCGAATCGTGGCAGGCCGGCCGGCGTGACTTCGAGGGCTGGCTCAGCTCGGTCACGACCGTCCAGGGCGCCATCGACGAGGGCCTCCCCGTCATGAAGCTCGGCGACCCGGTCTTCAACGAGCCGCTCGCCGTCGCCTTCGACAAGGGCGGGCCGAGTCCCACGACCATGGTCACCGAGGTGAACAAGATCCTCGACGCCATGCGGTCGGACGGAACGCTGAAGAGCCTCTCCGAGAAGTGGTTCGGCGAGGACCTGACGACAAAGGTCGGCGGGTGACCGTGGCCTGATCCGATGGGGCGCCGGCGACGGCGCCCCATCGCTGGATCGGGAGGTTTGCGTCGGCGAGAGGAGGGCCCGATGGCAAGCGTTCAGGCGAGCGCCGCCATGGTCGAGGCTGTCGCGAGGTCCAGGCGACGGGACCAGCTCCGCTTCCGACTCTCGTTCTTTACCACGTGGCTGGTCCTCGTGGCGATCATCGTCGGCGGCCTCGCGGCCGCGGGGAAGATCGATCTCGAGTTCCTCGGCAGGCACCAGGCCTTCATCCTGGGCGGCATCCCGGTGACGATCATCGTCGCGGCGTCCTCGATCGCGATCGCCGTGATCCTCGCGATCGTCGGAGCCCTTGGACGACTCTCGTCCAACCCGGTCATCTATGGTCTTGCGAGCTTCTACGTCTCGCTCGTGCGCGGGACCCCGCTCCTCGTCCAGATCCTCTTCGTGTACCTCGCCCTGCCCCAGATCTGGATCGAGTTCGCCAAGATCCCGCTCATCGTCCTCGGCATCTTCGCGCTCGCCTTCAACTACGGCGCGTACATGACCGAGATCTTCCGGGCCGGCATCCAGGCCATCCATCGCGGCCAGCTCGAGGCTGCGGCCGCCCTCGGCATGACCGGGCGCCTGACGATGCGCCGGATCGTCCTGCCGCAGGCGATCCGGATCGTCACCCCGGCCATCGGCAACGAGTTCATCGCGATGATCAAGGATTCGGCGCTCGTCTCGATCATTGGCGTCCAGGAGCTGCTCTGGAGGGCCCAGCGAGCTGGAACGCCGGAGTTCCGGCTCCTGGAGTCGCTTCTCGTCGCCGCGCTCGTCTACTGGATCCTGACGATCGTCTTCTCGCTCCTCCAGGACCGCCTCGAGAAACGCATGGCCGAAAGTGACCGACGGCTGTGAGGACGAGACGATGACCGAGTTGCATGACGCGTTCGCTGCTCCCGGCGCACTGACCCCGGCCGGGGCCAAGCCCATCGTCCGGCTCGAGGGCCTCGAGAAGTACTTCGGGTCGAACCACGTCCTCCGCGGCTGCACCCTGGAGGTCTACCCGAAGGAGACGATCTGCATCATCGGCCGGTCCGGATCCGGCAAGAGCACCCTCCTGCGCTGCACGAACTTCCTGGAGGAGCCGACCGTCGGAACGATCGAGGTCGATGGCCTGCGCGTGGAGGCCGACCCGCTCCATGCGTGGGACCGCGACCACCAGGAGCGGATCCGCCAGATCCGGCTTCGCGCCCAGATGGTCTTCCAGGAATTCAACCTGTTTCCGCACATGACGGTCCTGCAGAACCTCATCGAAGGACCGACCCGGGTCAAGGGGGTGCCCGAGGCGGAGGCGGTTGCGACCGCGGAGAAGTACCTGGACAAGGTCGGGCTTCGCGAGAAGCGGGACGAGTTCCCGGGCCGGCTCTCCGGCGGCCAGAAGCAGCGCGTGGCCATCGCCCGGGCGCTGACGATGGAACCGAAGGTCCTCCTCTTCGACGAGCCGACCTCGGCGCTCGACCCGACGCTCGTCGGCGAGGTCCTAAAGGTCATGGCCGAGCTCGCCCACGAGGGCGCGACGATGATCGTGGTCACCCACGAGATGGCGTTCGCTCGCGAAGCCGCCGACCAGGTCTACTTCATCGAGGAGGGCGTCTTCGTGGAGGCGGGCCCGCCGGACGAGGTCATCGAGCGACCCAAGGACCCTCGCACGCGGCAGTTCCTCAGCCGCCTCCTGCACACGGTCTGACCCGCCGGGCTCGTGCCGGACGGTCCTCGGGGTCAGGCGGTGCCGGGCCGGCGCACGAGTGCGCTGGCGGTTCGGTCGACGCGCGGTCGCTCGAGCCCGCCGAGCACCCGCTCGGCCCGGACGCGGAGCTGCTCGAGGCGCCGCCGGGCGGCCTGGTCCCAGGCTCGCGAGTAGGCTGCGACCGC
>MGOD01000042.1:2368-2972 GCA_001795245.1 Chloroflexi bacterium RBG_16_70_13 | reverse complement strand
ACCCGTTCGAGGACGGCGCGATAGAGCTCTGGCAGCTCGTGGGCCGGGGAGGTGCCTTCCACCGGATGAGCATCGCCCCCATTCGTCCGGATGGGAATAGCCCGCTCGTCCCATGCCGCGTTCGGCATTCGGCCCCGCGGGTTGTACGCTCCGGGCGCCGGGCCGGTCGGCCGGGACAGCATCGGGGTGGAATGGATCTCGGAATTCGCGGTCGGCGCGCGCTCATCGGCGGGGCCTCGGGCGGCCTCGGCCGAGCCGTGGCCGAACGCCTCGCGGCCGAGGGCTGCGACGTCGCGATCTCGGCCCGGCGCGCCGGGCTCCTCGGGGATATCGCCGCGGAGCTCTCCACGCGGCATGGGATCCGGGCCGTCCCGCTGCCCGCGGACCTGGCTGACCCGGCGGCTCCGGCGGCGCTCGCGGCGGCGGCCATCGATGCCCAGGGCGGCATCGACATCCTCGTCCTCAACGCCGGCGGGCCACCCCCCTCCGACCCGACGCTGACCGATGCGGCGGGCTGGGCGGCGGCCTTCCAGATCCTCGCCATCGCGCCGATCGAGCTCGCCACAGCGCTCCTGCCCGGGATGCGCGAGCGAGGCTGGGGACG
>MGOD01000042.1:1294-2331 GCA_001795245.1 Chloroflexi bacterium RBG_16_70_13 | reverse complement strand
GTATGCCATTCGCCAGCCGATCGAGGAGCTCGTCTACTCGAACGCCGGGCGGAGCGCCCTCGTCGCCTGGCTCAAGACCGTCGCCCGGGTCGTCGCCCCGGACGGGGTCACGGTCAACGGGGCCCTGCCCGGTCGTCACGCGACGCCCCGGATCGAGCAGCTCGACCGCGCGGCGGCGGAACGGACGGGCCGGACGATCGAGGAGATCCGAGCCGCCCACCTCGCCTCGATCCCGGCAGGCCGCTACGGGCGGCCGGACGAGTTCGCCGCGTACGTGGCCTGGTTGTGCTCGGAGCTGGCCGCCTACCAGACCGGGACGTTCACCCTGATCGACGGCGGGATCGTCATCGGGCTGCCGTAGGCAGTCCTCCCTTCACACGCCGCGGTCGCTCACCCGCGGTCGCTGGCCCGCGGTTTCGCGCGGTCGGTCGGCCCCAGATCAGTCGCCACCGTGCCAGCCCGAGCGGAGCGAGAAGTCATCGAACTCGCCGGTCGCGGGCGGCCAGCCCGTGAGGACCTGGTCCACGAGCGCCGCCGCGGGTCCCTGCCGGAGCCGTTCCACGAGGCGCTCAAGCGACGCCGGGTCGCCCTCGGCGACGCAGCGGACGGCGCCGTCGGGCAGGTTCGAGACCCAGCCAGTCAGGCCGAGGTCCATCGCCGCCCGGAGGACGAAGATCCGATAGCCCACGCCCTGGACTCGACCGCGGATGACGGCATCGACGCGCCGCAGCACGCCGGACTGGAGCCTCTGATCGTTCATGCGCCCCCGGTGTCTGCGGCCCAGCGCAGGGCGAGGACATCGAGGACGAGCTCCGGGCTCACGTTGCCCTCCAGGCGCTCGCCGGCCAGGTCGAGGTCCCGGAGGAGCTCGCCGGCCTGCCCCGGCGAGACGCTCGCGGCGGCGGCGCCGAGGTCGTCGAGGAGCTCGAGATCGCGGATCGAGCCCGTCGCCCCCCGGCCCGCGAGGGCGAGGTCGCGGAGGACCGATCGCCAGATCCCGACGAGCACGAGGGCCCCGCGCCGTCGCTCCGCGGCCG
>MGOD01000042.1:0-1247 GCA_001795245.1 Chloroflexi bacterium RBG_16_70_13 | reverse complement strand
CCGCCGCGCCCGCCTGAGCGATCTCCGGCGCAGCCGCGATCGCCGCCTTGCCCCCGGCGGACGCGCCGGCGGCCCGGCGCCCGGACCGTGACCCCGGGCCGCCCCGGGCCGGCCGGATGCCCGAATCCCCGGCATCGACCGGCATGCCGGGGCGGGCGGCGCCGGCATCCAGCTCCCGGCCGAGATCGGCCGCCCGGCTGGCGAGCTCCCGGGTCCCGACCAGACGGGCGGTCAGGCCCGCTCTGAGGAGGTCGAGCAGGGTTCGAGCGATCTCGCTCCGAATCGGTGCAGCCCCGGGCGCGAGGGCGTAGGCGATCGCATGCCCGGGCCGGCCGTCCGTGATCCGGGCCAGGCGGGCGGCCGTCGGGGCATCGGCCACGCCCTGGGCCGCGAGGACCGCCTCGACGTCGCGGATCCCGAGCGGCCCCAGCCGGACCCGGACGCAGCGCGACCGGATCGTGGGCAGGAGGCGTTCCTCGTCGTCCGCACAGATGAGGATCGTGGTCCCAGCCGGCGGCTCCTCGAGGGTCTTGAGGAGTGCCGACTGGGCATCCTCGGGCATCCGCTGGGCCGCCTCGACGATCGCGACCCGCGCCCCGCCCTCGACGGGCAACAGGGCCAGGTCGCTCACGAGGTCCCGGACGCCGCGCTCGCCGCGCCCCCCGATCGAGATCGCCGCCCCGGCGCCAGACGGCGCCAGGCGATGGACATCCGGGTGATTGCCGTGCTCCACCATCCGGCAGCCTCGACAGGTCCGGCACGGCCGAGCCGTGACGTCCTCGGCCGAGCAGAGGAGCGCCGCGGCGATGTCGAGGGCGAGCGTCGTCTTCCCGACGCCGGCTGGTCCGGCGAGGAGGACGGCGTGCGGGAACCCCGCGGCGAGCTGGGCCCGGACCGCCGCGATCGCGCCCGGCTGGCCCAGCGTCCGCAGGCCGTTCATCGTCGCGCCGGGATCAGTCGTCGGGGGCGCCGGCCTTCTTCGGCGTCGTTCGACGCGTCGTCCGGCGCTTCGGCGCGGCCTCGGCGGCCGGGGCCTCGACGGCGTCGCCCGAGGCGGCGTCGCCCGAGGCGGCGTCGCCCGAGGCGGCCGGAGCCGACTTCCGCGTGGGCCGGCGCTTCGGGGCCGCGTCCGGCGCGGGTGCCGGGGCGGCGTCGGCGGACGGCGCGGCCGACTTCCGGGTCGTCCGGCGCTTCGGGGCGGCCTCGGCAGCCGGGCCCATCTCGGGAGCTGCAGCCGGAACCTCGGC
>MGOD01000041.1:9152-9364 GCA_001795245.1 Chloroflexi bacterium RBG_16_70_13 | reverse complement strand
GGCGATCGCCACCCGGGCCGGCGTCGGCGAGTGTAGCACCTCGCCGATCGCGCAACGAAGCAGCGCCCGGTCCATCCGGGCCAGCTGGGTGACCGGGTACTGGGGCGCGACGAGCTCGATTCGGGCGTCGATCGTGTCACGGTGGGCGACCACCTGGCCGACGAGCTCGCGGGCCAGCGCCGCGGTCACCGGGTCGGCCTCGGTCTCGGCCA
>MGOD01000041.1:5352-9028 GCA_001795245.1 Chloroflexi bacterium RBG_16_70_13 | reverse complement strand
GACGACGACGGTCACGGAGCCGAGTCGCAGGCCGAGGAGCCGCTCGACCGCACCGGCCACCGCCGCCCGGACCTGGCGCGCCACGACGGCCACGTCGGCGCCCGGTCGGGCGACCACCCAGAGGCGGACGTCGACCTGGTCGCCGTGGACGCGGATCGCGACCGGCGCGCCCCGGAAGATCGCCCGCCACGCCGGTCCGCCCCGCGCCACCCGCAGGACGCCCGGGACCTCGAAGGCGGCCAGCCGGGTCATCTCGACGATGACGCCCCGCCCGACGGACAGGGCCGGTCCGCTCATGGCGTGTCCTCCGGATCCAGGGTTGTCTCCTCGGCGCGTCCCTCGGCCCCGGCGCCGGCGGCGTCGAGCCTGGCCGCGTCCTCGCGGAGGGCCTCCTCGATGAGGGCCGGAACGCCGGTCCGGGCGGTCTCCGCGGCGACGCCCAGGCCGAACGCGATCATGCGCCGTTTGGCCCGGCCGTGGGTGATGATCACTGCCCCGCGGACCCCGAGGAGCGGCGAGCCACCGGCCTTCTCGTAGTCGAAGACGTCCCGGATGCGGGCGATCCCGGGCCGCAGGAGCAGGTACGCGAGGCGGCCCCGGAGCGACCGCCGGAACTCGTCACGGAAGAGATCGAAGATGAAGGTGCTGAGGCCCTCGAAGAACTTGAGGACGACGTTTCCGGTGACGGCATCGGTCACCACCACGTCGGCCAGGTCGCCGGTCACGTCCTTGCCCTCGACGTTGCCGACGAAGCGCAGCCCCGAGGCGTCGAGCAGCTCGGTCGCCCGTTGGATCCGGAGGTCGCCCTTGCCCTTCTCCTCGCCGATCGAGAGGAGAGCGACGCGTGGCTCGGGGATGCCGAGAACACGCTCGGCGAAGATCGCCCCCATCCGGGCGTACTGGGCCAGGTTCTCGGCCGTCGAGTCCGGGTTCGCCCCGATGTCGAGGAGCACGAACGGGGCGCCGGTCCGGATCATCTGGACGGCGAGGGCCGGGCGGTCCACCCCCGGCAGGCGGCCGATTCGCAGGATCGCCGCGGCCATCGCCGCTCCGGTGTGGCCGGCCGTGATCAGCGCGTCCGCCTCGCCCCGCCGGACGAGATCGCTGGCCACGAGGATGGAGGCGTCCCGCTTCTCCCGCAGCGCGAGCGCCGGGTGCTCGTGCATCTCGATGACCTGGCTGGCCGGCACGATCGTGGCGTTCGGCGGCAGCGTCCCCGCGGCCGCCCGGATCGCGGCCTCCAGGCCGATGAGGAGTACCTGATCCTCGGGGTGGGCGCCGGCGTGATCGAGGGCGCCCGGCACGATCTCTGCTGGCCCGTGGTCGCCGCCCATCGCGTCGACCGCGATCCGTACGCCACCGCTCGCCGGGGTCCCGGACGCGGCGGGCTGGTCGTTCATGGGGTCAGGACGCGGACGGCTCGTTGTCCTTGGGGGTCTTGATCTCGAGGACCGGCCGGCCGCCGTAGTAGCCGCAGGTGGGACACGCCCGATGGGCGCGCTTCGGCTGGTGGCAGTGCGGGCATTCCTCGAGCTGCGGGAGCGTCAGCGCGAGGTGCGCGCGGCGGTCGCCCTGGCGAGCGTGGGAGACCCTTCGCTTGGGCACGCCCATGGTGTCGTGTTGCTCCTTTCGAGACCGTCGCCGTCGGGCGACGGTTCGGGCGAGGCGGCACGCAGGGCGCGCCGCGGGATCTCGGCTGTCATTCGGATGGCCCGGGGCGCCGGGGGCGCGGGACCGAGGCCGGAGTCTACCCGTTCTCCGCCTCGTCGTCGACCCGGAAGGCCCGCAACGCGGCGAGCCGGGGGTCGATGTCGTCGTCCGGGTGGGTAGCGTGGCCGGGCCCGAGCCGCTCCCCGCAGACGAGGCACAGGCCGGGACAGTCCGGCCGGCAGAGCGGGGCGATCGGCTCGGCCAGGGAGATCGCATCCCGGACGAGGGGCTCGAGCTCGAGCTCGTGGTGGCCGGTCAGGCGAACGGCATCCGGTTCGAGCGACCGGTCGACCGGCAGGCCGCTTGCGATGTCGAGGCTCGGCAGGACCTCCTCCTCGATCCGGGCGTCGATCGGGATCTCGATGTCGAGGAGGCAGCGGCTGCAGGTCCCGGCGATGGCCGTCCGGAACGGCGCGTCGACGAGGATCCCCCGGTTCGTCCGGGCGACGGTCACGATCCCCTCGAGGGGTGACACGAGGCGGAGCTCGCCAGGGAGCGGGATCGTGACCCCGGCGACCGGGAAGGACATGCGCGTGCCGGGCGGCTGTCCGAGGAGGCCGGCGAGCGGCCAGGTCAGGGGCTCGACGCCGGCCGCCCGCGCGGGCTCACCGGTAGGCCGGGTGTCGCGCGTCCTCGTCCTCGCCTTCGTCGTCCAGCGTCTCGCCCGCGTCGTCGTCCTCGTACGCCTCGGCCTCCTCGGCCTCCTCGGCCTCCTCGGCCTCGGCCTCCATGAGCTCGACCCGGCGGTCGTCGAGGACCGCCATCCCCTTCTGGATGCCGGCGAGGGACTTCGTGACCTCGGCCTCGAGGGTGGTCAGGATCTGGAGGGCGTATTCGTCCGCGCCGGCACGGACCTCATCGCCGGCGTCGCGGGCCTCGGCGATGATGCGCCGGCCCTCCTCCTCGGCGAGCTCCAGGAGACCCCGCTCCCCGATGAGGAAGGCGGCCTGCTCCTGGGCCCGGCCGATGATCCGGGTTGCCTCCTCCTCGGCCTTCTCGATGATCCGCTCGCCCTCCGAGTTGATCCGCTTCGCGGCGCGGACCTCCTCGGGGATCGCGACCCGCAGCTGGTCGACGAGATCGAGGACGGCGTCCCGGTCGACGACGACGTTGCGGGTCAGGGGCAGTGATCGGCCGGTCGCGATCAGGGATTCGAGCCGCTCAAGGAGGAAGATGATGTCCAGGGGAGAATCCTCCGGCGGGACGGCGTGGTTGCCAGCGATTATCGCACGGGCCGGTCGGTCATCGACGGCCCTCGAGCGCGGCGTGGAGGGCGGCGGCCGCGGGCGACGGCACCATCTCGGAGACGTCGCCACCGAACGCCGCGATCTCCTTGACGAGGGTCGAGCTGACGTAGCCGTGCTCCAGGGCGGTCATGAAGAAGACCGTGTCGATGTCGGGGGCAAGCTTCCGGTTGTTGTGGGCGAGCTGCAGCTCAGCCTCGAAGTCGGAGACCGCCCGGAGGCCGCGTACGATCGCGGCACCGTGCGATCGGACGGCGTCCACGGTGAGGCCGTCGAAGGTCGCGACGTCGGCCCGGCCGGCCGGCATGCCTGCGTCGTCGAGAGCTTCGCGCAGGATGCGGACGCGGGTGGGAGCATCGAGGAGCGGCGCCTTCCGTGGATTCCGGAGGACCGCGACGACGACGCGGTCGAACACGGTCAGGGCGCGCGCGACGATATCGAGATGGCCATTGGTGACCGGATCGAACGACCCGGGGTAGACCGCGACCTTCACGCCTCCTCCTCGACCGACCCGGCGGGTCGATGGCTCGACCCGGACGGCCGGTAGAACGTCAGGGCCGTCTCCCCGAATCGACGCTCCCGGGTCGATCGTAGCAGCCCCACCTGCGCCGCCGGCCGGTCCTTCCAGAAGTGCTTCGTGACGACGACCGGCCGGCGGCCGAGGAGCCGGCCCTGGCCGACCGTCGCGAGGGTCTCATGAAGCAGCTCCGGGCGGTCGTACG
>MGOD01000041.1:535-5341 GCA_001795245.1 Chloroflexi bacterium RBG_16_70_13 | reverse complement strand
ATGACGACGTCATACGGCCCGGCGACCGGTCCCGAGGCACCCGCCAGCCAGCGCCCGACCTCGGCCTGGACGACGATCGCCGCGGGCCCGGCCAGGTGAGCCCGGGCCAGGTTGGCCCGGATCGTCGAGACGGCGGCCGCGTCGCGCTCCACGAAGACCGCCGCCGCGGCGCCGCGCGAGAGGGCCTCGATGCCGCCGGCCCCGCTGCCGGCGAAGAGGTCGAGGACCCTGGCGCCCGGGAGATCCGGCTCGAGGATCGCGAAGAGCGTCTGCTTGACCCGGTCGGCGAGCGGCCGCGTGCCCGCGCCCGGCGCCGTGAGCTGGATGCCTCGCGCCGAGCCCGCGATCACCCGGCCGGCTGAGCCCCTGCCGGCGCGCCGGCCGGGAGGCGGCTCGACGGCCCGGGCATCGTCGCCACCGCCGCTCATGCCGAGGACCCAGGCTCGGCGCGGGCGACCCCGGCCAGCCAGCCCGACCGCAGCTCGGCGGCCAGGGCGTCGTGGCCCGGTCGGAGCCGGCCCGCCTCGTCGAGGAGTGCCTCGGCCGTCTCCCGGGCCCGGACGGCCAGCTCACGATGGCCTTCCCGCTGGAGCGACGCGACGCGCAGCTCGGGCAGGCCACTCTGGACGAGGCCCAGGACGTTGCCCTCGCGGCGGAGCTCCCAGTCGCGCTCGGCGAGCTCGAAGCCATCGCGGATGTCGCGGACGGCGGCGAGGCGGGCCTTGGCCGTCTCGTCCGTCGAGTCCGAGACGAGAACGCAGAACGACTCCTCCGTGCCCCGGCCGACGCGACCGCGAAGCTGGTGGAGCTGGGCTAGGCCGAACCGCTCGGCGGCCTCGATGATCATCATCGTTGCCTCGGGCACGTCGACCCCGACCTCGACGACGGTCGTCCCGACGAGGACGTCGAGCTCGCCGTCGCGGAAGCGGGCCATCTCGGCATCGCGGTCGGCCGGCCGCAGCCGGCCGTGGACGAGCCCCACCCGGAGCGGGGCGAGGAGCTCCCGGAGCCGGACCGCCTCGGCCTCGGCGGCGACCGCGGACGAGGCGACGACGGCCTCATCGAGCTCGTCGAGCTCGAGCGTCCCCTGGTCTTCGTCTTCGTCACTGGTCGACTCCGGCACGATGAGGGGCACCACGACGAATGTTCGACTGCCCCGGGCGGCCTCGTCCCGGACCCGTTGCCAGGTGCCGTCGAGATCGGACGGCCCGCGGATGCCGGTCCGGACGGCGACCCGGCCCTCGGGTGGCGTCCGAAGGTCGGTGACGTCGAGATCGGCATACAGGACCTGGCCCAGGGTTCGCGGGATCGGCGTCGCGGTCATGAGCAGGACGTGGGGCACGCCGCCGCCGGCCTTGGCCTCGAGGGCGGCGCGCTGCTCGACGCCGAAGCGGTGCTGCTCGTCGACCACCGCGAGGGCGAGGTCCGCGAAGCGCACCGATTCGGAGATCAGCGCGTGGGTCCCCACGACCACCCGGGTCATGCCCCCGGCAAGGAGCTCGCGGCTGCGATTGGACTGCGCCGCCTTCATCGAGCCGGTCAGGAGCTCGACCTCGATGCCGAGCGGCTCGAGGAGCTCCACGAGGGTGCGCTGGTGCTGCCGGGCGAGGAGGTCCGTCGGGGCGAGGAGCGCTCCCTGCCGGCCGGCGAGGGCCACGGCCGCCAGGGCCCAGGCCGCCACGGCCGTCTTGCCCGAGCCGACGTCGCCCTGGAGGAGCCGGAGCATCGGGATCGGCCGGGCGAGATCGTCCCGGATCGCGGCGACGGCCGTGGCCTGGTCCGGCGTCAGCTCGACGTCCCGGCCGACCTTGCGCCGGAGCCCCGCGACGATCGCCGCCCGGATCGTGGCCTCGGTCGCATCGTCGACGGTGACCGGCCGGCTCCGCTCCCCCACCCGTGCCCGCCGGCGCCCGACCATCCCCAGCTGGAGGGCGAGGAGCTCGTCGAAGGCGAGGCGGCGAAGCGCCCCGTCGCGTCGATCGAATGTTGTCGGGTAGTGAGCCTCTTCCAACGTCTCGCCGATCGGACCCAGGCCCAGGGCTCCGCGGACGTCGCCGGGCAGGTACTCGGGGTACGCGGCCGCCGTTCGGTCGAGCGCGGCCCGGACCGCTCGGCGTAGCGAGGCAACCGCGACGCCGGCCGTGAGGCGGTAGATCGGCACGATCCGGCCGGCATGCAGGAGGGCCGAGCCGTCATCGGGCTGGAACTCAGGGTTGTCGAGGGTCATCCGATGCCCGAACCGCCGGACCTTGCCGCTGACGACGATCGAATCGCCGGCCTTCAGGCGTCGCTCGATGAAGCGCCGCCCGAACCAGGTGGCCTCGACCGAGCCCGTCGGGTCCTCGAGGCGGGCGACCGTCCGCTGGACGCGCCGCCGGAACGATGCCTCGACCCGCAGCTCGGCGACGCTGACGCGGGCCGAGATCGCCGCCCCGTCGGCGACGAGGAGGAGCTCGCCAAGCCTGCGCATCTCCCGCAGGTCCTCGTAGCGACGGGGGAAGTGGAAGAGGAGATCCCGGACGCGAGCGATCCCGAGGCGCTTGCCGCGCCGGGCGATGGCGATCGCGCCCGGCAGGCCGGATCGGCCGATCGGCCAGTCGAGGAGCTCCGCCGGGCTCGCGGGAGGCGGCGCGGTGGTGCCGGACGCGCGGCTGCCGGCCGGGGGGCTGCCGGAGCCCCGGCGCGCGGCCGGTCGAGGGGCGCGGCCGGCCGGTCCCGCCACGCTACTCGGCAGAGACGAGGTAGTGGTAGTGGGGCTGCCCGCCGTGGACGATCTCGACCTCGGCGCCGGTGCCGAGCTCACCGATCCGGCGCGTCAGTGCCTCCGCCGAGGAGAGGTCCGTGCCTTCGCCGTAGTAGACCGTCAGGAGCTCGAATCCGGGCTCGAGGGCCCTGATCCCGGCCAGCACGGCGGTCGGCGTATCGTCGGCGACGGCCACGAGCCCGTCGTCGGGATCGAGGACGATCGTCTGGCCCTCGCGGACCTTCCTGCCGCCGATCGTTGCGTCCCGGACAGCGGTCGTGACCGAGAGCGTCTGGATCGCGCGCCCGGCGGTCGTCATCTCGGCAGCGTTGTCGGCGGCGTTCTTCGTGGGATCGAGGGCCAGGAGCGCAGCGAAGCCCTCGGCTGCGTTCCGGGTGGCGACGACGGCGACCGGCCGATCCGCCATGTGGGCGACCTGTCGCGCGGCGAGGACGACGTTGGGGTTGTTGGGCAGGACCAGGATCTCCCGGGCATCGATGCCCCGGATCGCCTCGAGGAGCTCGCCCGTGCTCGGGTTGGCCGACTGGCCGCCGACGACGACCCGGCTCACGCCGAAGTCCCGGAAGATCGCGGCCAGTCCGTCGCCGGCAGCCACGGCCACGACGGCCAGCGGCAGTGACGCGGCACCCGGCGTCGGGCCCCGTCCATTGAGATCGTCAGCAAGCAGTGCCTGCTCGTCCTCCACCGGCACGGCCGCGACGTGGACCGGTCCGGCGGGTCGGTCCGGCTCGGAGGGGTGGGGCGGCATCCCAGGTTCCGCGGCCATCGCCGCGATCGTCGCCCCGGCGGCGCCACCGGTGAACTCGGCCGCCCGCGTCTCGCGGAGGTCGCGGGCCTGGTTGTCGAGGTTCTCGACGCTGATCCGCGACAGCGAGCCGGTCGCCAGGCCGTAGGCGATGACCTGGTCGGGGCGCTCGTTGTGAACGTGGACCTTGACCGCCCGGGGATCGCCCGCGACGAGGACGGACTCGCCGATCGTCTCGAGGTGGCCGCGGATCGCGTCGACGTCGAGCTGCTCGCCGGTTCGGGCGTGGAGGAGGTACATCGTCTCGTAGCCGAAGCCCTCGTCGGCGTGGGCGACGAGGACCGACGGCCTGGCCGCGGGCGCCGTGCCGGCTGCGGCGCTCGGCCGCGCGATCTCCGGGGCCTTCCCGACGATGAAGAGGAGGGCGCCCTGGAAGAGCCGGTAGAGACCCTGGCCGCCCGAGTCCACGACGCCGGCCTCGCGCAGGATCGGCAGGAGCGAGGGCGTCTTCGCGACCGACTTCTCGGCGGCATCGAGGGTGAACGTCAGGACGGCCTCGAGGTCGTTCTCCCGCTCGGCGATCGCCACCGAGGCCGCCGAGGACTCGCGGATCACCGTCAGGATCGTGCCTTCGACCGGCTTGGCGACCGCCCCGTAGGCGGCCTTCGTCCCCGATTCGAGGGCGTTTGCGAGGTCGAGGCCGTTGAAGCGCGACTTGCCGGCCAGGGCCTCGGCAAAGCCACGAAGGATCTGGCTGGTGATGACACCGGAATTCCCGCGGGCGCCCATGAGGGCCCCGAACGATGCGGCCGCCGCGATCCGGTCGACGCCGGCCTTGCCAGCCGCCGCGGCACCCTCGGCCTCGGTGAGCGCCGCCTTCACCGTGGCGAACATGTTCGAGCCCGTGTCGCCGTCGGGGACGGGGAAGACGTTGAGGCCGTTGATCTCGTCCACGTGGAGCTCGAGATTGGCGACCGCCGCCCGGAAGGCCCCCAGGAGCCCGGCCCCGTCGCAGGCCCGTCGGGCCATCAGGCGACGTCCGTCCCGCTATCGGCGAGATCCGACGACCCCGGCCCGGGGCTCGGGTGGCGAGTCGGCGGCGGCGTGCCCGGCGGCGTGTTCAGGCCGCCGACCCGGATCTGAAGGCTGTCCACCTCGCGGCCAACGGCCCGGCGCACGCCGTAGCGGATCGCCGATTCGACCTGCCGCGCGACCTCTGCGACCGGGAGGCCGTAGGCCACCCGCAGGTCGAGCCGGATCGCGAGCTCGCCCTGGGCGACATCCACGTGCAGGCCTG
>MGOD01000041.1:161-520 GCA_001795245.1 Chloroflexi bacterium RBG_16_70_13 | reverse complement strand
GGAAGGCCAGGGCCCGCTCGACCGGGCCGCCGGCGAAGCCCGCGACGCCGTACGACCCGAGCGTCGCCGCACGGACGATGTCCATCACGGCGCGTCGGGTCGCGAGGGCTCGACCGGGGATCGGTTCGTGGGGCACGCTTGGCAGGTCCTCGTAGGCGCGGCGGGCCGTCCGTCGGGAGCCGCCGAGGTGCGTGGTATCATACTGCCCCGCTCGGGCCCACCCGGCCCGGCGTTCTGCTGAATCGCTACCCTCCGAGGACATCATGGCCCGTTCCTGCGCGATCTGCGGCAAGGCATCGATGGGCGGCTTCAACCCCCAGTCGTCGGGGATGAACCGGGTTCGTGCGCACCGTCGCTAC
>MGOD01000041.1:0-93 GCA_001795245.1 Chloroflexi bacterium RBG_16_70_13 | reverse complement strand
CTGCCGGCGGACCATTACCAAGACGGCGCGCTAGATCCCATAGGGTCTCGTCAAGCTTCGAGCCCCCAGTTGGGGTCGAAGTCCTGACCATTG
>MGOD01000040.1:17987-18865 GCA_001795245.1 Chloroflexi bacterium RBG_16_70_13 | reverse complement strand
ACCTGGCGTCGCCTCCGGGGACCCGCCTCGCGGCGACCCTCCCGGCGTGGCCGGTGGTGGTGCCCGGCGACCGGGTGGCCGTCGACGGCGCGCCGGAGCCACGTCCCGAGGGCGACTACGGCGAGTACCTCGCGAGGATCGGCGCCGTCGGCGTGCTGCGAGCGAGATCGGTCGAGGTCCTCGCCGCGCCAGGCGATGCCGGACGAGCGCTCGAGGGTCTCCGACGAGCCGCCGACGACGCGCTCCGTCGAGCCATCCCCGAGCCCGAGGCCGGGCTCGCGTCCGGGATCCTCATCGGTCTCCGCGACCGGGTCGACCGGGATCTCGCGGCCGCGTTCACGACCGTGGGCGCCAGCCACGTCGTCGCCATCTCGGGTTGGAACATCGCGATCGTCGCCGCCTCGCTCGGCGCCCTCGCCGGCCGGCTCGCCCGGCGGCGGCGGGCGGCCCTTACCGCGATCGCGATCGTCGCCTACGTCATCTTCGTGGGGGCGTCACCGTCGGTCGTCCGGGCGGCCGCGATGGCCGCCGTGGTCCTGCTGGCCCGCGAGCTCGGGCGGCCGAGTCGGGCCGCGGCGGCAATCGGCTGGGCCGTGACTCTCCTCCTGCTCGTCGAACCGGGCCTCATCGAGGACGTCGGGTTTCGGCTGTCCGCACTGGCCACGGCCGGGCTCATCGCCTGGGGTACGCCGCTCTCGGCGCGCCTCGCCGGGCCCTCCCCGGGCCGCCTCCGGGCCTGGCTCGCGGAGTCGCTCGGGGTCTCGCTTGCGGCCCAGCTGGCGACCCTCCCGATCGTCGCCCTGGAGTTCGGGCGCCTCTCGATCGTGGCGCCGGTGATCAACCTCGGGGTCGTGCCGCTCGTGGCGCCGGCGATGGCC
>MGOD01000040.1:17616-17900 GCA_001795245.1 Chloroflexi bacterium RBG_16_70_13 | reverse complement strand
CCTGGGCCCTCCTCGGGGCCATCGTTGGTCTCGTCCGGGCCGGCGCGGCCATCCCGTTCGCCAGCCTCGAGCTCGCGGCGCCGTGGGACGCCGTCAGCGCATGCCTGACGGCCGGGCTCATCCTCGTCGCCGATCGCGCGCTTCGGTCACGCGCTCGGAGTCGCCCCACCCGGCCCGTGTTGCCGATTGGGGCGCGCCCCGCATCGCCGCCAGCGGCAACGCCGACCCGGGGTCACGAGGCTCGACGGCCGCGCGGGCGTCGAGGTCGCCTCGGGCAAGGCCTC
>MGOD01000040.1:15790-17567 GCA_001795245.1 Chloroflexi bacterium RBG_16_70_13 | reverse complement strand
GTCCCGACGGCGTCGCCCGCCTCACCGTCCTCGACGTCGGGCAGGGCGACGCGATCCTCCTCGAAGGCCAGCGCGGCGCCCGTCTCCTCGTTGACGGCGGCCCCGATCCGGGTCGGCTGCTGGTCGCCCTCGACGAGCACCTGCCGCCGTGGGACCGACGGATCGACGTCGTCGTCCTCAGCCATCCCCACGAGGACCATGCCGCCGGGCTGGCCAGCCTCCTCGACCGGTACGGGGTGCAGCGGGTCCTCGAACCCGGGATGGTCGGGCCGGGCCCGGGCTACGAGGCGCTCAACGGCGCGCTGGCGGCGGGCGGGATCGAGCGTGGCATCCTGGCCACGGGCGACCGGCTGACAATCGACGACGTCGAGCTCCGAGTCCTGTGGCCGGACCCCGGGAGCGTCCCGGAGACGCCGCCCGACGGCGGAACCGGGATCAACAACGTCTCGATCGTCTTCCTCGGCGAGGTCGCTGGTCACCGCTTCCTCCTCACCGGCGACATCGAGGAGGAGATCGACCCGACGCTCCTGGCGCGGGACCTGCCCGAGGTCGAGATCCTCAAGGTCGCCCACCACGGCTCCAGGACGTCGTCGACGGAGCCGTTCCTCGGCGCCGTCCGCCCGCGCGTCGCGGTCATCTCGTCGGGTCGCGGCAATCCCTACGGTCACCCGTCACCGGCGACCGTTGCCCGGATCGAGGCCGGCGGGACGCGCATCTTCCGCACGGACACGAACGGGACCGTCGAGATCGAGCTGGGACCGGGGCCGATCCGGGTCCACGCTGCCCGTGCCGCGACCGCGACAGTGACCCTCGCGACCGTCGTCCCGCCGCCGGTCGCGGCGATTTCGACCGTGTCACCGGCGACGTTGCTGTGTGGCGTGCCCGTCCGCCAGCCGAGCTCCGTCGACCTCGCAGCGGCCTCGCCCGACCGGGCGACGACGACCGCGGCGACCGGCGACGAGATCGCAGCAGCCGACGCCCGCGCCACCACCCCGGCCCGCCGACACCTGCCGGCCGAGCTCCGAAGCCTCCGCTACCATGCCCGCGGTGACCTCCCCCCGCCCGGAACCCTCGGCCTCCCGTCCGCCCGGCTCGACCGCCCCGGTCGCCTACTACTGGGGCGACGACGCGTACAGCCTGGAGGCTGCGACCGAAGCCCTGCGACTCGACCCCGCGCGGTTCCCTGGCGGCGCCCCCGAGCGCTGGCGCGTGCGGGGCGAGGCCGGCGACGCCGCACGCACGATCGGCGAGCTCCACGAGCGCCTCTCCACCGGGACCCTCTTCGGCTCCGGGACGCTGGCCATCCTCTCGAATGCCGGTCCCCTCGTCCGGCGGGGCGAGGACCGCGACGCGCTCGTCGCCGCGATCGGGACGCTCGCCGAGGGCAACGGCCTGGTCGTCGCCGAGGAGTCCGACAGCGGCAGGAAGGATCCGCCCTCGAAGCCCCTGTCCGACGCCGTCCGGGCGGCCGGCGGCGAGGTCCGCCGCTTCGAGGCGCCGCGCGAGGGAGGTCTCGCGGCCTGGATCGAGGCCCGCGCCCGCGAGCGCGGCATCAGCCTCGGGGCGGGCGCGGCCCGCGAGCTCGCGACGCGTGTCGGCGGCTTCGTCCGGGAAGGCGACGTCGACCGGCGCCAGCAGGGCCGCCTGGCGGGGACCGAGCTCGAGAAGCTCGCCCTCCGGCACGCTCCCACCGACCCGGCCGCTGCGGTCCCGCCCGTGACTGTGGACGACGTGCGGGACCTCGTGGCGGAGGTCGTGGCCGGCTCGGTCTGGGCGG
>MGOD01000040.1:14947-15759 GCA_001795245.1 Chloroflexi bacterium RBG_16_70_13 | reverse complement strand
GCGGGCCCGCTCGCTGGAGCTCCTCGAGCGACTGCTCGAGGGCACCCCGGAGCCGGTCCTGCTGGCCGTCCTCCACCGCCGGATCCGCGAGCTCCTCGAGATCGCCGACCGGCTGGCCGCCGGCGAGACCCCCGGCTCGCTGGTGCGCACGATGCGCCTCCAGCCCTTCCGGGCCGAGACCCTGGCCCGCCAGGCCCGGGCGTGGACGATCGCCGAGCTCGGCGCGGCCCTCGAAGGCCTGCTGGAGCTGGATTCGCTGGTCAAGGGCGTCGGCGGGGCGGTCGCCGGCGACGCGGCGGTCAGGCTGGCGTTTGACCTGTGGGTGGCGGATCGGGCGGCGCCGGCCGGCTGAGCCGCTCGGGCACCTGGTGGCGCAGCCAGGCGGGGAGCAGGACCGGGAGGATTCGATGCGGCGGGCGACTTCGCTGGGCGGGGATCCGGACGGTCGTCATGCCGACCAGGCCTGCTCCTGGATCACGAGGTCGCTCTCGATGGCGAAGGTGCAGCGGCCGGACCCAAGATCGAGCAGCTCGATGAGGTCCGGATCGATGTACAGCTGGTGGCAGTCCTCGCAGAGGCCGCCGGGGATCCCGAAGCACAGGCGCTCAGACTGATCGGGCATCCGGAACGTCGTGTCGAACCGGGTCGTGATCAGGCGGCGGGTGCAGGCGGGGCAGCGCTCGCGACTGGGCGTCATGTCCCGCATTCTTGGAGCGGCCGGGGCCGGCCGACATGACCCGACGGTACGGGGCCCCCCGGTACGCCTGCGTGCCCGGCCGGGCGCCCTTCGGCCTCCGCGGCTTCCCGCAGCC
>MGOD01000040.1:14631-14927 GCA_001795245.1 Chloroflexi bacterium RBG_16_70_13 | reverse complement strand
CACCCGAGCGTCCCGCAGCCCACCCGACGCTCCCGCAGCCGGCAGCCACCCGAGGCTCCCGCAGCCGGCAGCCACGCGAGCTTGTGTCCCCTGGACACAGGATCGGAATGAATGAGCGTGACCGCCCTCGGACTTCTTGCGGAATCTGCCGGAATTCGGGGTCGGTCCAGCGCGTTCGTTCCAGGATCGTGTCCCGTGGACACACGTGATCGGTCGGGTCGGGCCGGCACGGGGGTGCCGGCCCCTGCTGCCGGACGACGAGGGTGCGTCCGGCGCCGACGGGATCGGCGCGGGCG
>MGOD01000040.1:10844-14553 GCA_001795245.1 Chloroflexi bacterium RBG_16_70_13 | reverse complement strand
GGCGGCGCGGACGGGATCGGCGCGGGCGGCGCGGACGGGATCGGCGCGGGCGGCCCCTATTGGACCCGGAGGATCGTCTTCGCCTCGGACCAGTGCTTCTCGAGCTGGTAGAAGTCGCGCTCCGGCGGCGTGAAGACGTGGACGATGACCGAGCCGAAGTCGACGAGGACCCAGTGCGACGCCGCGAGCCCCTCCCGCCCGATGGGCCGAACCTTCTCGTCGCGCAGCCCGCCGATGATCCCGTCCGCGATCGCGTCGAGCTGCCGCTCTGACCCGCCCGAGCAGATCACGAAGTAGTCGGCCAGGGTCGTCAGCGCCGAGAGGTCGAGGAGGACGATGTCCGCGGCCTTCTTGTCCTCGGCCAGCTCCACGACGCGGCGGGCGATCTCAAGCGACGAGCGCTCGTCGACAGCGGCCGGGCGAGCGGCGTGGCGCGGCGGCCGCGACTCGCGCCGGGGCAGCCCGTCGGGACGCGGGGCGAGGGCGGGGTCGGTCACTGGCTGAGATTCCTCCGGTTCGGGCTGGACCTGGGACGGGGGCCGGTAGAGGCCATGATCGACGATGTAGCGAGCGACCGCCGCCGGCAGCAGCTGCCGGACCGTCCGGCCGGTCGCGATCCGCTCGCGGATGTCGGTCGAGGAGATCGCGAGGCGCGGCCCGTCGATGGTGACGATCCGGTCGGCCTGACCGGGGAAGCTGGCCTCGATCCAGGCGGGGTCGGGGCGGGGATGGCCGGGCCGGGGCACGACCGCGATCCGGCTCGTGGCGAGCAGGCGGGTGGGCTCGTGCCAGTCGGGCAGCTCCGCCAGGGACTCGACCGAGATGATCAGGAAGAGGTCCGGCTCACGACCGGCCACCCGCTCGGTTGCCGCGATGCGCTCGACGGAATCGGCGGTGTAGGACGGACCCGGCCGGTCGACGTCGACGCGACTGACCTCGAATCCCGGATGACCGGCGATGGCGAGCTCGACCATCGCCACCCGGTTCGCCGCCGGCGTGTCGACCTCCCCCTGCTTGTGGGGCGGCGTCCCGGCCGGAAGGAACAGGACCCGCTCGAGCTCAAGGGCGGTCCGGGCGGCCTCGGCGATCGCGAGGTGGCCGAGGTGGACGGGATCGAACGTGCCGCCGAGGATCCCGATTCGCGAACGTGGCCCCAGCGTCATCAGGGCCTCACCGCTCGACCGCCCAGGGCTCGGCCTCCCATTCGAGCTCGACCTCGCCGAAGCGAACCGCGTCGCCGCCGGCGACGCCCGCCCGCCGGAGCTCCGCGTCGATGCCGAGCCGGACGAGGTCGCGCTGGAAGCGCTCGGCGGATTCCTCGACCTCGAAGTTCGTCTGGGCCGCGATCCGCTCGATCCGCCGGCCGCGGACGCGGAGGACGCCGTCATCGTCCCGGTCGATCGAGAAGGCATCGCCCAGACCCTCGATCCGATGCACGACCACGCCAGCCGGCTCGGGCGGCTCGGCCATCGTCTCGGCGCTCGGCAGGAGCCCGGCGAGGGCGCTCCGCAGCTCGTCGATCCCATGCCCCTCCGCCGCGGCGATGCCGACGACCGGCAGGCCGTCCCGTCGCCGCGCGGCCCGGAACGCCGGCCAGGCGTCCGCGGCGCGCGGCAGGTCGAGCTTGTTGAAGGCGACGAGGAGCGGCTTCTCGAGGAGCGCCGAGTCGTGCGCCGCGAGCTCGGTCCGGATCACCTCGTGATCCCATTCCGGGTCCCGTCCCGACCCATCGACGAGGTGGACAAGGACGCGCGTCCGCTCGATGTGGCGGAGGAAGGCGTGGCCCAGGCCGGCCCCCTCGCTGGCACCCTCGATGAGGCCCGGGACGTCGGCGATCGTGGGCCGGCGCGGGTCTTCGTCACCCAGGTCCATGACCCCGAGATTCGGCTCGAGGGTGGTGAACGGGTAGTCGGCGATCCTGGGGGTGGCCGCGGTGAGGGCCGCGAGCAGGGTCGACTTGCCCGCGTTCGGCAGCCCCACGAGGCCGATGTCGGCGATGAGCCGGAGCTCCAGGCGGAGCCAGCGCTCCTCGCCCGGCTCGCCCTTCTGGGCGTGCCGCGGCGCCTGGTGGGTCGAGGTCGCGAAGTGCTTGTTGCCGAGCCCGCCCCGGCCGCCGCGGGCGACCACCGCCGATTGCCCGGTCGCGACGAGGTCGGCCAGCAGCGCCCCGGTCTCGTCGTCGAAGATCGCTGTCCCGGGTGGGACGTCCAGCACCAGGTCCCGGCCGGCGGCGCCGTGGCGCCGCGAGCCCTCGCCGCGACCGCCGGGCGTTGCCCGAAAGTGGTGCCGAAAGCGGAAGTCGCGGAGGGTGGTCTGGCCCGGGTCGACCCGGAGGTGGACCGAGCCACCGCGCCCGCCGTCACCGCCGTCGGGGCCGCCGCGGGGGACGTGGGCCTCGCGTCGGAACGTGGCCGCGCCGTCGCCGCCGGCGCCGGCGCGCACCCAGATCTTCACCCGGTCGAGGAACATCGGGCCCTATCTTCCCACGGGCCGGCCGAGCGGCCTGACCCGTGGCTGGCTGGGCGGCCACGCCCAGGACGGGGCGGACGCCGACGGCGGACCGCTCAGAGGTACTTGAGCGGGTTGACCCGGTAGCCGCCGTTCCAGATGGGCCCGATCCAGACCTCGAAGTGGAGGTGCGGGCCGGTCGCCCAGCCGGATGACCCGATGCGACCGACGCGCTGGCCCTCCGAGACGCTCGCCCCGGACGAGACCGAGACGCTCGACATGTGGTTGTACGTCGTGTAGAGCCCGGAGCCGTGGGAGATCCAGACCTGGTAGCCGCCGCCGTTGCTCTTCCAGCCGGCGAAGGTCACCCGGCCCGCCGCGGCGGCGCGGACCGTCGAGCCATAGTCGGCGGCGATGTCCAGGCCGTAGTGGCCGTAGCGGAAGTACTGGCTGATGTAGTTGCCGCCGCCGACGACCGGCCAGGTGAAGTCGCCACCAGCGTAGGTCGAGGGACCGGAGCAATTACAGCTCCCGCCGCCACCGCTCGGCGACCTGACGACTGGCTTGGGTGTCGGGATCGGGGCGCCGACGGCGCCCGGGAGGATCAGGGTCTGGCCGATGATCAGGGTCGGGTCGTCGAGCTGGTTCACCTCGATCACGGCGGCCGCATCGATCTTGTAGCTGGCGGCCAGGGATTCGAGGGTGTCGCCGTCCTTGACCGTGACGATGAGGCCGTTGACCGGCGGGATGACCAGCTTCTGGCCGACGTGCAGCTCGTCCTTGGCCGTGAGCTTGTTGGCCCACCAGACGGTCATCATCGTGACGCCGTAGTGGCTCGCGATGCCGGTCAGCGTGTCCCCCGACCGGACCGTGTACGTCTGGAGCAGGCCTTTCCCGTCCTGGACGACCGTGTTGACCGCGACCGGCTTCCAGATCGTGCCGTCGTCGGCATACGTCTCCGACGGCGCGGTGGTCCCGTCATCGGCGAGGACCTCCGAGGCCGGGCGGCCGACGACGCCGCCGTTGGGCCCTTCCACGTCCAGCGATCCGACGCGGTCCTGCGGTGCGACCTCGCCGCCGACCGGGAGCCGGACCTCGGCGCCGCCGGCGGTGGTGCCACCCACGGGCTGGGCCGCGGCGGGCTGGAGGCTGACGATCGAGGCCCCGAGGACGACGAGCGCGGCGACGACCGGGAGTATCCGCTCGGACGCGAGCCGCACGATGAGGCTGCGGCGGAGCGCCACCGGCAGCGGCCGATGGC
>MGOD01000040.1:5448-10824 GCA_001795245.1 Chloroflexi bacterium RBG_16_70_13 | reverse complement strand
GGTGAGCGACGTGGGCGAGGCTGGACAGGCGTGCGCCGAGCCCCCGCGCCATCCCGACCGATCGACGGTGGAAGCGCGTGGCTCGCGGGGATCGCTCACTCGTGCCCGGGCGGAGGCGCGCAATCGCGCGCAACGCGCCGGCCGGGGCGTTCAGCAATATGGTCTCCTGCGGCGACGGTCCGGGCGCGTGGTGGGAACGCGGAAACTGGGGTGGACCGTCCGGGGGTCGCGACTCTTGAGCTGGGGGTCTCGTGCTTCGCGAGACGAAGCCCGCTCCTCCGCGGGCTTCGACGTCGGGCGGACCTTACCACGGCCCGTTCCGGGCGCGCAAACGGCCTCCCGGCCCCCATAGCGGGGGCCGAACAGCCTAGGAGTCGAGGCTCTTCGTCAATCCCGCCAGGAACTGGGCGTTCGTGTCGGTCTTGGCAAGCCGGTTGAGGAGGAGCTCGATGCCCTCGTTCGTGCCGACCGCCGAGAGCATCCGGCGCATCGTCCAGACCATCCGGAGGGTGCCCTCCTCGAGGAGGAGCTCCTCGCGCCGGGTGCCCGAGCGCATGACGTCGATGGCCGGGAAGATCCGCTTCTCGCCGAGCTTCCGGTCGAGGATCAGTTCGGAGTTGCCGGTTCCCTTGAACTCCTCATAGATGACGTCGTCCATCCGCGAGCCGGTGTCGATGAGGCACGTCCCGATGATCGTGAGCGAGCCGCCCTCCTCGATCTTGCGGGCGGCCCCGAAGAACCGCTTGGGCGGGTAGAGGGCGATGGGATCGATGCCGCCTGAGAGGGTCCGACCCGACGGCGGCAGGGCGAGGTTGTAGGCCCGCGCGAGGCGGGTGATCGAGTCGAGCAGGATGACGACGTCGCGACCGGTCTCGACCTGGCGCTTGGCGATCTCGAGGGCCATCTCGGCGACGTGGGTGTGGTTCTCGGTCGGCTCGTCGAAGGTCGAGCTGATGACCTCGCCCTTGACGCTCCGGCGCATGTCCGTGACCTCCTCGGGCCGCTCGCCGATGAGGGCGACCATGAGGAGGATGTCCGGGTAGTTGGCGGTGATGCCGTTGGCGATGTTCTTCAGGAGCATCGTCTTGCCGGCCTTGGGCGGGCTGACGATGAGCGCCCGCTGGCCCTTGCCGATCGGGTTGACGAGGTTGACGAGGCGCTGGCTGAGGTTCTTGGGGTCGCTCTCGAGGTTGATGAGCTCGTCGGGGTGGACCGGGGTGAGATCGCCGAAGACCGGCCGGCGCCGGGCCGTCTCGATGTCGACGCCGTTGACCGAATCGACCCGCAGGAGGCCCCAGTACTTCTCCTGCTCGCGCGGCGCGCGGACGGCGCCCGAGACCCGGTCGCCGATGCGGAGGGCGAAGCGCCGGACCTGGCTCGACGAGACATAGACGTCATCGGGGCTCGGCAGCAGGCCGTGCCGGCGCATGAAGCCGTAGCCCTCGTCGACGATGTCGAGGATCCCCGTCGCGTAGGCATGGCCGGCACGCTCGGTCTGGGCCTGGAGGATCCGGTCGACGAGGTCGTCCTTGCGATCGTCCGTCCGGGTGTCCATCTCCAGGTCGCGGCCGACCTGGCGGAGCTCGGCGACGCTCATCTCGCGGAGGTCGGAGACGTCGAGGTCGTTGCGCTCGCGGGCTGCCTCGAGCTCGGCCATCTCCTCGAATTCGCTCACCGGCGCGCGGCCGACGGGATTGCGACGACGAGGGCGTCGGTTGCGGGATCGCTGGTCCGGACCGGGCATCGGAAAGGGGTACCTGCACGTGCAAGGCGGGATTCCGACCGCGCGGGAAGGGGTCCGCGGCGCGGACGGGTGGGGATGGAGGGAGTATGGACCGCCCTCGGCGGACCGTCAATCCAGTGTACTCATCCTGTCCCCGATCCTGCCCCCTGGTCCCGGGGCGATCCCTCCGCGTCCTGGAGCGGCGTCCGCGTCGCGTACTCGGTGAGGAAGGCCCGGGTCAGGTTCGCCGCGGGGGACAGGTGGCGGGACCGCAGGTTGACGAGCGACCAGCGGCGCTCCAGCGGGAAGCCCGGCACGTCGAGGATCGCCAGCCGACCGAGGCGGAGCTCGAGGTCGATCGCCCAGCGCGACACGACGGCGAGGCCCAATCCCGCGGCGACCGCCTGCTTGATCGCGCCGGTGCTGCCGAGCTCCATCCCCGGGGGGACGGCCCGACTGCCCCGGGCGAAGAACCGCTCCGTGGCAGCCCGCGTTCCCGAGCCCGGCTCCCGGACCAGGAAGCGCTCCCGGGCCAGCGTCTCGACGTCGATCCCGACGCGGCCGACGAGCACATGATCGGGGGCAGCGATGACGACGAGCCGATCGAGCAGGAACGGCGCAACGTCGCAGCCGACCCGCGCGGGCGGGTCGGCCATCACCGCGAGGTCGCAGGTTCGCTCCGTCAGCCGCCGAAGGACCCCGCGCCGATTCTCGACGTGGAGCGTGATCTCGAGCGCCGGCCGGGCTCGATGCAGCGCGCCGAGGGCGGCCGGGACGACGTAGATCCCCGAGGTCGTGTCGGCGGCGATGTCGACCGAGCCGCGCTCGCCGGTCCCGATCTGGACCATCGCGCGAACGCCGTCATCGAGCCGGGCGATGACGTCGTCCGTGGTCGCGAGGAGGCTCGCCCCCTGCTCGGTCAGCGAGATCGTCCGGCCGTGGCGCTCGAACAGCCGGACGCCGAGCTCGTCCTCGAGGGCCCGGACCTGGTGCGAGACGGCCGGTTGGGCGATCGCGAGCTCGCGCGCCGCCGCCGTGAAGCTGAGGCCACGGGCCACGGCTCGAAAGATGCGGAGGCGATGCAGGTTCCAGTGCGGCGATGCTGACGACGCATGTCTGTTCATGCATGTCTCATACAGGGAACATGTATTGGACAGTATGACGTGTCTTCGGGTCAACTGGCGGGACCAACTACCGACGAGGGCGACGAGATGACCCAGACGGTTCCGCGAACGGCCGGAGTCCATCCTTACCGCGACCTGTACCTCGACCTCGGCTATGCCCCCCGGACGACGGACATGCTCGTCGCATTCCGGATCCGGCCGCGAGCCGGGGTTGAGCTCGACGAGGCCGCGGCGGCCGTCGCGGCCGAATCCTCGACGGGGACTTGGACGGACGTGGATGAGGCCGACGAGGGATTGGCGTTCGACCTTCGCGGGCGCGTCTATCGGATCGAGGATGACGTCGCGTTCATCTCCTATCCGCTCGAGCTCTTCGAGCTGGGCAGCATCCCGAACATCCTGTCGAGCGTCGTGGGCAACGTCTTCGGCTTCAAGGCCGTCGCCGCCCTGAAGCTCCTCGACATGCGGATCCCGGAGGCCCTCGTGGAGTCGTTCCCGGGACCCGCCTTCGGGATCCCGGGCGTTCGGCGGGCCCTCGACGTCTACGGGCGGGCGCTGACCCGTTCGACGATCAAGCCGAAGCTGGGCCTGTCGCCGCGACAGCACGCTGAGCGGGCGTACGAGACGCTGCGCGGCGGGATCGACACGATCAAGGACGACGAGAACCTCAACAGCCAGGCGTGGTCGCCGTTCGATGAGCGCATCGCCCGGACCCTCGAGCTCGTCCGGCGGGCCGAGGCCGAGACCGGCGAACGAAAGGGCTACTGGGCCAATGTGACGGCCGGCAACGCCGGCGAGATGCTGCGCCGGGCCAACGTCGTCGCCCGGGAGGGCGGCCGGTTCGTGATGGTCGACTTCCTGACCGTCGGCTTCGCGGCCACCGCGAGCCTGCGCGAGGAGACCGAACGCCTGGGCCTGGCCCTGCACGCCCACCGGGCGATGCACGCGGTCCTCGATCGGCAGGCCGCACACGGCGTCGACTTCCTCGTCATCGCGAAGTGGGCGCGCCTGCTCGGCGTCGACCACGTCCACGTCGGAACCGGCGTGGGCAAGCTCGAGGGGACGATCGAGGAGATGGGCGAGCGGCGCCGGATGATGACGGCCGACTTCGCCCCGGCCGGCGGCGGGACCCTGTTCGACCAGTCCTGGGCCGACCTCCGGCCCGTCGTCCCGGTCGCGTCAGGCGGGTTGCACCCCGGTCACGTTCCGGAGCTCCACGCCATCTTCGGCCGGGACGCCTTCTTCCTCTTCGGCGGCGGCGTCCACGGTCATCCCGGCGGCAGTCGAAGCGGGGCCATCGCGGCCCGGGCGGCGGTCGAGGCCGTCGCCGCCGGACAGACCCTCGATGCCGCAGCCCGCGGCTGCCCGGAGCTGCGCCAGGCCCTCGAGCTCTGGTCAGCGGTGAGCTTCTAGGGGGGCCCGAGATGACGACGAAACGACCCGTCATGGTCGCGGTCGGCGGGGACAGCGGCACCGGCAAGACGACGCTCGTATCCGGGCTCTACCGGATCTTCGGGGCCGATCGGATCACGAACATCTGCCTCGACGACTACCACCGGCTCGACCGGGCCGGCCGCAAGGCGGCCCGCGTGACGGCCCTCAACCCGTTCGCCAACGACCTCGAGCTGATGGCCGACCACGTCGCGCGTCTCCGCCGTGGCGAGACAATCACGAAGCCGACCTACGATCACTCGACCGGCACGTTCGGACCCCGAGAGACGGTCAGCCCACGTGAGGTCGTGGTGATCCGGGGCCTGTTCCCGCTCTTCACGCCGGCGCTCCGGGAGGCCTTCGACGTCCGGATCTGGCTGGACCCGCAGGAGGAGCTCAAGTGGTCGTGGAAGGTCCGCCGCGACTGCGCCCAGCGGGGCTACAGCGTCCCCGAGGTCATCCGCCAGCTCATGGACCGGCGGGCCGACCAGCTCGCCCACATCGAGCCGCAGCGTGCCCACGCCGACGTCGTCGTCCGGTTCGAGGCGCCCCCCGGCTACTTCCTTCCGGGCACCTCGGTCGAGCACGACGACGCCCACCTCGACGTCCGGATCGACCTCCATGAGCGCCTCCCTCGCCTCGACCTCGACGACGTCCTGGCGTCACGGGACCGCGCCCACGCTCCCGTTCGCCTCGTGACGACCTCCGCCCCGGCGACGGCCGGCGGGCGGTTCACGACCCTCGAGATCGACGGGACCGTGGGTCGCGAGCAGGCCCGCGAGCTCGACGAACGGGTCTGGGCCCACCTCGAGACGCATCGGCACCTTCGGCCGGAGGAGATCGGGTCGTTCGTCGACGGCACGACGCCGCGCCACTCCGACCCGCTCGCCCTCACGCAGCTGATCGTGGCCTACCAGGTCATCCGGGCCGGCGTCGACCGCGATCGCGGGAACGCCCGATCTCTGGGGGCTCGGCGGAACGCCCGCATCGAGGCCGCTGCCTCGCTCGGCGGCTGACGGCGTCGAGGCCGCTGCCTCGCTCGGCGGCTGACCGCCGGCGTCCGAGCCGCCCGCTGAGCAGGGCGGACCGATGCGCCGGCGG
>MGOD01000040.1:3861-5409 GCA_001795245.1 Chloroflexi bacterium RBG_16_70_13 | reverse complement strand
CAGCCGCTGCCCCGGTTGCCGACTCCAGGCCGACCGCCGCGCCGCCCGGTCGCCTGACCGGTCGATCGCGTGGGACGGCTGTCGTGGAGCAGCCGAACGTACCAGACCCCACCGAACGACAGCGGCATGGCGGTCTGCCTCGGTCGGCGCGAGGCTGGACCAGGTTGTCCCCGTCCCGGTCACTCGGAGCCCGCCGCCATGCCCCGCCTCACCAACCGCGTCTTCCTCGACCTCGCGATCTGGATGGCCGGCTTCGGCCTCTCGATCGGCCTCGTCTTCCCGCCGTTCTGCCTGCTCCTCGGGCTGCCAGAGGATCGCGTCCTGACTCCGCTGTTCTTCGGGGCGACGCTCTCGGCCGGCCTCGTCGTGGGCGGCGCGAACTACGCCCTGGCCCGGCTCGTCGTCGGCCGGCGGCTGCGCCTCCTCGCCGACGGCATGGGCAGCGTCGAGACACAGCTGGCCCAGGCGGTGTTCAGCCACGACTGGTCGAACTGCGACCCGGCGTCGTGCGCCCTGCCGGTCGATTCGAAGGACGAGGTCGGGGCCAGCGCCGCGGCCTTCAACCGGCTCATCGGGACGCTGGCCCGGAGCCACGAGGTCGAGGCCGCGATGCGGGCGTTCAGTGAGGTCCTCTCGAGCCGGTTCGACCTGGCCGAGCTCGGGAGCGGCGCCCTCGACGCACTCCTCCGGTTCACCGGCGCCGACGCCGGAGCGATCCTCGTCGTGCGGGAGGACACCCTCGAGCCCCTCGCCAGCCACGCCCTTCGGACGGCGGACGGCCTGGCCGACAGCGACCACATCCGGCGGGCCATGCGCCTCGACGAGCAGGCCCACATGACGGTCGGCGCGTCCGGCCTCGTCATCGATTCGATCGTGCTCGGCCAGCCCGCGCGCGAGATCCTCGTCGCCCCGGTGACCTTCAAGAAGGTGCCGCTCGGCGCGATCGTCCTGGCGACGGCGACGGCGTTCGAGGCCGACGCCGCGAAGCTTCTCGAGCAGCTCCGAACCGACCTGGGGCTGGCGATCAACAACGCCCTCGCCCATGACCGTCTGGAGCGACTCGCGGCCGTCGATCCGCTGACCGATGCCTACAACCGGCGGTTCGGGCTGGCCCGCCTCGGCGAGGAGTTCTCGCGGGCGATCCGGGCCGAGAACCCGCTGGGCGTCCTGATGTTCGACCTCGACCATTTCAAGGCCATCAACGACGCGTACGGCCACCTGGCCGGCGACCGGGTGCTCCGGGCCGTCGCCCGGGCCTGCCGGCGGGTGATCCGCGAAGGCGACGTCCTCGTCCGCTACGGCGGTGAGGAGTTCCTGGTGCTGTTGCCCGGCGCGGGCCTCGACGACATCCGTGAGATCGGCGAGCGGATCCGGCGGGCGGTGGCCGAGACGACGGTCCCGGAGGGCGAGCAGCGCATCGCCGTGACGGTCAGCGCGGGCGGGGCCAGCTACCGCGAATCGATCGACTCGCCCGAAGCCCTCATCGAGGCGGCAGATGCCGCCCTCTACGAGGCCAAGGACACGGGCCGCAATCGGGTCGTCCTGGCC
>MGOD01000040.1:0-3790 GCA_001795245.1 Chloroflexi bacterium RBG_16_70_13 | reverse complement strand
TCGCGAGTGCCCTGATGACGACCACGAGCCGCGGTCCCGACTTCGCCGCGGGCGGCCCGCCCGCGGATCCCGCGCCGCGCGGGAACGTCGTGACCGGCACCGAGGTCGGGGCGATGTTCGATCGGATCGCCCCGGTCTACGACGGCATGAACGCGGTCATCTCGGGCTTCCAGGAGCCACGCTGGCGCCGTCGCGTGGTCGCGGCCACGGGCCTCCGCTCGGGCATGGCCGCGATCGATGTCGCGACCGGGACCGGCAAGCTCGCCGGCAGCCTGGCCGACCGGGTCGGGCCGTTCGGGCGGGTCCTCGGTGTCGACGTCTCGGCGGGGATGCTCGAACGGGCCCGGGTCGCCGGCTCGGATGCGCCGTGGCTTGAGTTCGTCATCGGCAACGCCATGGCCCTGCCGGCCGACGATGCGTCGTTCGACGCGGCGACGATCGCCTTCGGGATGCGGAACCTGCCGGACTACCGGCTCGGCTTCACCGAGATGGTCCGGGTGGTGCGGCCGGGCGGACGGGTCGTCTGCCTGGAGATCGCCCGGCCGCGGTCGCTCGCCGGGCGCGTCGGGCGACTGTGGTTCGAGCGAGCGGTGCCGCTCATCGGGCGGGTCGTCGGCCAGGCCGACGCGTATCGCTACCTCGTCTCGAGCGTACGGGCCTACCCGCCGCCGGAGGGCATCGCCGAGATCATGGCGGCCGCGGGCCTGGCCGAGGTGCGCTGGGCGCCGCTCAGCCTCGGCATGGTCACCCTCCACACCGGCCGCCGGGCGCCGGACCGGGCCTGACGTTGGGGCCCGGGAAGCATGGCCCGTCGCGGTCCATCCAGGTTCGTCCGTTCGAGCCGGTCGACCTCGACGGCGCGGCCGCCCTGCTCGCCGAGCGCCATCGGCGGCACCGGGCCGCCGAGCCGCTGCTCGACCCCGCCTTCGAGGAGCCGGTGGACGCGCGGCGCGAGATCGAGGAGCTGCTGGCGGGCGACGCCGCGGCGGGCCGGGTTGCTCACCGCGGCGGCTCGCTCGTCGGCTACCTCGTCGGGATCTCGAAGGATCGGGAGACGTGGGGCACCAATGTCTGGATCGAATCGGCCGGTCACGCGGCCGCGGACCCGGACGTGGTGCGGGCCCTGTACGCCGACGCGGCCGCGGTCTGGGTCGAGTCGCTGCCGGCCAACCACTACGTGGTGGTCCCTGCGACCGACGATGAGCTCATGGCGGCCTGGTTCGGCCTCGACTTCGGCCAGCAGCATGTCCATGCCGTTCGGGAGGCCCCGCCCGCGTCGTTCGGCATCGTGCCCCGGGCCGAGCTGACGATCCGGCCTGCCCGGCGGGCCGACCTGCCGGCCCTCGCCGAGCTGGAGCTGGTCCTGCCGCGCCACAGCCAGGGTTCACCGATCTTCTCCCGCCTCCCGATCGAGCCGATCGACGAGGTCCACGCGGAGCTCGAGGCCGACTTCGACGACCCCCGCTTCACGACGCTCGTGGCCGAGGTCGACGGTCTCGTCGTCGGCTCGGCGATCGCCTGTTCGCTCGGGGAGTCGAAGTCCAACGTCAGCCTCATGCGCCCGGCGGCGGCGGGGTTCCTGGGCTACGCGGCGGTCCTGCCGGCCGCGCGCGGGCTGGGCGTGGGCCGGGCGCTCGGCGAGGCGGTCCTCGCCTGGGGCCGCGACGCCGGCTATCCCGCGATTGCCACGGACTGGCGGTCGACGAACCTCCCCGCCGACGCCGCGTGGCGGGCCCTCGGCTTCCGGCCGACCTTCCGCCGTCTCCACCGGGGCATCACCTGAGCAGGATCCCCTGTCGGGTCCGGCGCGGTCGCCCAGCCCGGATGCCGCGGGTCAGCCCCTGGCGCGACCCTTCTTCTTCGCGGCCATCGCCTCGCGCGCGGCCTCCCAGTCCTTCCGGAACTGGGCGATCCCCTTGTCGGTGAGCGGGTGGTGGACCATCTGCTGGAAGACCTTGAAGGGCAGCGTTGCGACGTGCGCTCCGGCGAGGGCTGCATCCGTCACGTGGCGCGGATGCCGGACGGAGGCGGCCAGGACCTCGGAATCGATCTCGTGGAAGCGGATGATGTCGGCCAGCTCGCGGATGACGATCATCCCCTCCTCGTTGATGTCGTCGAGGCGACCGACGAATGGCGACAGCAGCGAGGCGCCGGCCTTGGCCGCCAGGAGGCCCTGGTTGGCCGAGAAGACCAGGGTGCAGTTCGTCCGGATCCCCTCGGCGGCGAAGCGGCTGATCGCCTCGAGGCCGGTCTCGGACATCGGCACCTTGACCACGATGTTGTCGGCGATCTTGGCGAAGTGGCGGCCTTCCTTGAGCATCCCGTCGACGTCCTCGGCCACGACCTCGGCCGAGACCGGCCCACTCGTGATCGTGCAGATCTCGGCGAGGACCTCGTCGTAGGTCATCCCCGACGTCTTGGCAAAGAGCGTGGGATTCGTCGTGACCCCGTCGAGGACGCCCCACCGGGCGACCGTCCGGATCTCGTCGATGGCGGCAGTGTCGAGGAAGAGCTTCATCGGGGGCCTCGCGATTCGTGTCAGGGTAGTCCGGGACGGCGATTCTACGCGCGGTGCGAGGTCCGCCCCGATCGCTAGGCGGAGCGGCGGTCGAGGATGTAGCTGACGCCGGTCAAGACGACCCCGACCAGGACGATCACCAGGATCACGCCGAAGAACGGATCGCCGGTGTTGAGATACAGCCAGAGGAGCGTTGCGCTGATGAGCACCCGCGCGACGAGGGTCGTGGAGTAAAGCGCATCCAGGCGGTGGCGGATGATCTGGACGATGAGGATGCCGATCACCAGGAGCAGCACGCCAGCGAGGCGGAACGGCGCGTAGTCGTAAGTCCGATCCGACAGGAGCAGCTTCGTCGCGAACTCCGGCACGAAGAGCAGCAGCAGGCCGGCCGGGATGAGGTAGCCCGCGAGGTAGTACAGGCTCAGGTGCGTGCGGCGCATGTTGGCAGCCCCGTTCAGCCGGCCGGGACGGTCGGATCGGCGGTCGTCCGCTCGCGCTCAACGGCACCAGGCGAGGCTTGCGCTGCCTCGAAGACCGGCTGTCGGCCGTCTCGGACGGCGAGGGCCGCCGTGACGAAGCCGTCGAACAGCGGGTGGGGGCGCTCGGGGCGCGACTTGAACTCCGGGTGGAACTGCGAGGCCACGAACCAGGGGTGGTCCTTCAGCTCCACGATCTCCACGAGCCGTCCGTCCGGTGACTGTCCGCTCAATAGCATCCCGGCACCTTCGAGCGTCTGGCGGTAGCGGTTGTTCACCTCGAAGCGGTGGCGGTGGCGCTCGTAGATGACCTCCTGGCCATAAACCGCGGCGGCCTTCGAGCCGGCGGTCAGCTTCGCCGGGTAGAGACCCAGCCGCATCGTCCCGCCCTTGTCCTCGAGCTCGCGCTGGTCGGGCATGAAGTCGATGACCGGGTTGTCCGTGAACATGTCGAACTCGGTCGAGTTGACGTCGCCGGTCGCCATGACCTCGCGGGCGAACTCGATGACCGCGCACTGGAGGCCCAGGCAGAGGCCGAGGTACGGCACCTTGTGGTCCCGGGCGAAGTGGGCGGCGAGGACCTTGCCCTCGATGCCGCGATGGCCGAAGCCGCCGGGGACGAGGATCCCGGCCGCGCCGTCGAGCTCGGCGTGGAGGTTCTCGCGAGTGAGGGCCTCGGAATCGACCCACCGGATCTTCGCGTCGACCTCGTGGGCCCAGGCGGCGTGCTTGAGGGCCTCGCTGACCGAGAGATAGGCGTCCGGGAGCTCGATGTACTTGCCGACGAGGGCGATCT
>MGOD01000039.1:19452-23888 GCA_001795245.1 Chloroflexi bacterium RBG_16_70_13 | reverse complement strand
CCGCGCCGCCGTCGACATCCCGGCGCGCCTGCGCCGCGAGCCGGTGAAGGTCGGCGGGGCGGCGGCTGGCGCGGCGTTCCTCCTGCTGGGCGGCCCGCGACGGGTCCTTCGACGGGCCCGGCGGGCGATCTTCGGGCCCGAGGCCGACCTCCCGAAGTCGATGCTTCCCGACGAGGTCGAGAAGACGCTCCGGAAGATGGGCTCTGACGGCGACCGCGTCCGCGGGACGCTCGAGCGCGAGTTCGCGAAGTACCTCGATGCGACGGCTCCCGAGCGGCGCGACAGCGATCTCGTTGGCGTCGCGACCGGCCTTCTCTCGAACCTCCTGAAGCCGGCGTCGGTGCGCGCCGGCCGCGCCTTCGCCGAGCGGCTCTTCGACCCCGACGGGCCGTCGTTCGCCGAGGGTCTGCGCCGCGCTCGCGCCCGGATGGACGGCGCCACGGCGACGGCGGACGCCGAAGCGACGGAGCGGTCCTCCGCCTGAGCCGTCCGCTCCTCGTCACGCGCGGCGCTATCCTCGCCGTGGGCGAGTGGCGGAATGGCAGACGCGCCGGCCTTAGGAGCCGGTGCCGCGTAAGCGGCGTGTCGGTTCGACCCCGACCTCGCCTACCAGCCTGCGGTGGCTCTTTGCCCCCCTGCGCCCCGAGTATGAACCCGACGCCTCGGTGCTGGGTCGGCCGGGGAACGGTTCCGTTTCATACCTCGTGCGTATGGAGTTGCGCACCCGTGGCCGCGATCGTTCCGGGTCGTGTCGATCTCAGACGCCCCAGGTATGAGCCCGGCCCCCCGGGCTCGCCGGACGTCGACTCCATACGGGCCGCGTATGGCAACCCTCGATCCATAAGCCCGGCGTATGACGGTGGCGGATCCTGACCCCGGGTGTCCCCGGCCGGCCTCGGCCGGCCCCAGCGGCCCTCGCCCGTATACTTCCCGGCGATGTCGAACACCGTCACCCCCGCTCCGAGGAGCTCGCTGAAGCTCCGGTTCGAGCTCCCTTCCGAGCGGCTCACGACCGCCATCGACGAGGCCGTCCGCCACATCTCGAAGCGCACGCGGATCGCCGGCTTTCGCCCCGGCAAGGCGCCGCGCCCGATCGTGGAGCGGGCCGTCGGCAGGCCGGCCATCCTCGACGAGGCGATGGACCATCTCGTCCAGCGGGCCTACCGCGACGCCCTCGTCGAGCACGACATCACGCCCCTGACGAACGCCGACGTCGAGGTCGAGCAGGCCGAGGAGGGCAAACCGGTCATCTTCAGCGCGACGGTCCAGGTCCGGCCGGAGGTGACGCTCGGCGACTACCGGGGCTTCAACTTCAAGCCCGAGATCGACGCCATCGATGCCCCCAAGGTCGACAAGGTTCTCGAGGAGCTGGCCGACCAGCACGCCACGCTCTCGCCGGTCGAGGAGCGGGGCGCGAAGGCCGGCGACTACGCAGTGATCGGCTACACCGGCACCCGCGACGGCGTCGCCTTCGATGGCGGCTCGACCGAGCGGATGCCGCTGATCCTGGGCCAGGAGCGCCTCATCCCGGGCTTCGAGGACCACGTCATGGGCCTCCGACCGGGCGAGTCGACCGAGTTCGACATCACCTTCCCGGCCGACTACGGCGAGGCCGAGCTCGCCGGCCGGGTCGCCCACTTCGCGGTCGAGCTCAAGGAGCTCCGCGAGAAGGTCCTTCCCCCGATCGACGACGACTTCGCCCGCTCGATCGGTGCCTTTGACGACCTCGCCAATCTCCGTGCCGAGGTCAAGGCCCGGCTCGAGCGGAACGCCCTCGACAAGGCCCGCCACGAGTTCAGCGACAGGATCATCGAGTACGCCGTCGCGAACGCCGAGCTCGAGCTCCCGGACGTCCTCGTCGACCAGGAGGTCGAGGTGATGCACGACGAGTTCCGGGGCTCGCTGGCCCGCCAGGGGATCGCCGAGGAGGCCTACCTCAAGGTCGTCGAGAAGACCGAGGCAGACCTCCACGCCGAGTTCCGCCCCAACGCCGAGAAGCGAGTCAGGGTCCTCTTGGTCCTCTCGAAGATCGCCGAGACCGACGGGGTCGAGATCTCCGACGCCGACGTCGAGGCCGAGGTGGCCAGGGCCCGCGAGCGCTACGCGGACGATCGCAAGACCGTCTCCTACTTCGAATCAGCGCGTGGCCGCGGCTTCATCCGGAGCACGCTCCGCCGGACACGCGTCGTCGAGCAGCTCGTCGAGGGCTGGCTGGCCGCCCATCCGGAGCATCCGCCGATCCCACACCTCGAGGACGATGCCCCGAGCGGCATCTCGTCGAACCTGGCCGCCTCCAACGCGGCGATCGACGCGACCGACCCTGGCGCCGCGGTCGAGCCCGACGCCTCCGCGGCCGCTGCCCGCTGATCAGAGCCCGAAACCGCCCGACAGGAGCCCCGACATGCTCGTTCCGATGGTCATCGAGTCCTCCAGCCGCGGAGAGCGCGCCTACGACATCTACTCGCGGCTGCTGAAGGAACGGATCATCTTCATCGGCGACCAGATCGAGGACCACCTCGCGAACCTGGTCATCGCCCAGCTCCTGTTCCTGGAGTCCGAGGACCCGGAGAAGGACATCAGCCTGTACATCAACTCGCCCGGTGGCGTCGTGACGGCCGGCCTCGCGATCTACGACACCATGCAGTACCTTCGAGCCCCGGTCAGCACGATCTGTCTGGGGCAGGCTGCGTCCATGGCGGCGGTCCTGCTGGCAGCCGGCGCGAATGGCAAGCGCTATGCCCTGCCCCACAGCCGGATCATGATCCACCAGGGCTCCGGCGGCTTCCGGGGCAACGCCCCCGACGCGGTCATCCAGATGAAGGAGTGGGAGCTCATCGTCCGGATGAACCACGAGATCCTGGCCCGCCATACGGGGCAGCCCCTCGAGACGATCGTCCGGGACACGGACCGGGACCGATTCATGTCTCCCGAGGAGGCGAAGGACTATGGCATCATCGACGCGGTCTACGCGGTCCAGGGATCGTCGCTGATCTCGCAGGCCCACCAGGCCGGCCTCGCCGGCGGGGAGGGCAGCAAGGTCGCGGAGATCACGGACGTGGAGACGAAGAAGTCGAAGGGCTGATCCTGGCGGCGGGCCGGGCGACCCCGAGGCCGACGAACGAGGCGATGATTTGAGCACGACGACGAGCAGCAGCAAGGGACCCAAGGTTCCGTACCGCTGTTCCTTCTGCGGAAAGAGCCAGGAGCAGGTCCGCAAGCTCATCGCGGGCCAGGGCGTCTACATCTGCGACGAGTGCATCAACCTCTGCCAGGAGATCATCGAGGAGGAGATGCTCGAGCAGCCGAAGGCCAAGGCCCCGGCCGCCAAGCTCCCGAACCCTCGCCAGATCACCGATGCGCTCGACCAGTACGTCATCAGCCAGGACAAGGCCAAGAAGGTCCTCTCGGTCGCCGTCTACAACCACTACAAGCGGGTCAACGCCGGCCACCAGATCGACGACGTCGAGCTCCAGAAGTCGAACGTCCTGCTGGTGGGGCCCACGGGTTCCGGCAAGACGCTCCTCGCCCAGACGCTGGCCCGGGTCCTGGACGTGCCCTTCTGCATCGCCGACGCGACCTCGCTGACCGAGGCCGGCTATGTCGGCGAGGATGTCGAGAACATCCTGCTGCGGCTGATCCAGGCGGCCGACTTCGATGTCGCCCGGGCCCAGCGCGGGATCATCTACATCGATGAGATCGACAAGATCGCGCGCAAGGCCGACAACCCCTCGATCACCCGGGACGTCTCCGGCGAGGGCGTCCAGCAGGCGCTCCTGAAGATCCTCGAGGGGACGGTCGCGAACGTGCCGCCGCAGGGCGGGCGCAAGCATCCCCACCAGGACTTCATCCAGATCGACACCACGAACGTGCTGTTCATCTGCGGCGGCGCCTTCGATGGCCTCGAGAAGATCGTCGAGGAGCGGGTCGGGCGGCGGGCCATCGGCTTCGGGTCCGATTCGGCGCCCTCGGCGATCGAGCGCGGGCTCATCCTCCAGAAGCTGATGCCGGAGGACCTCCTGAAGTTCGGGCTCATCCCCGAGTTCATCGGCCGGCTGCCGGTCATCGTCACGCTCGCCGCCTTGACTGCCGCCGACCTGGTGCGCGTCCTGGTCGAGCCGAAGAACGCCGTCGCCAAGCAGTTCCAGAAGTTCCTGTCGCTCGACAAGGTGGAGCTCGTGTTCACGCCCGGCGCCCTGCAGGCCGCCGCCGACGTCGCGCTGGACCGCAAGACCGGTGCCCGAGCCCTTCGATCCATCGTCGAGGAGGCGCTCCTCGAAGTCATGTTCGACATCCCCGAGCGGACCGAGATCCGCAAATGCATCATCACCGAGGAGACCATCCGCGGCGGTCGCCTGCCGCTCCTTCTCACCAAGACCGAGGTCGACAAGGGCGTCGACGAGACCAACTACGAGGAGTGGCTCGCCGAACGCGGCGCG
>MGOD01000039.1:19141-19418 GCA_001795245.1 Chloroflexi bacterium RBG_16_70_13 | reverse complement strand
GCCGAGAGCGGCAGCGTCCCCGACCCGACCCGACCCTAGCTCTGCTCGCAACGGCCCGGATCCGGCTGCGACGAGCCCGCCCGCACCCGCGGCCTCACCCCGCCCCGCACCCGCGGCCCACCCCGGCCAGCGAATCGCTGAGGCGCATGCACGTGCCCCGCTTCGCTCCTGATCCCGTCAGGAATCTCCACGTGGCATCGGCGCCGGCTGCCGCGGCGGTCGCGGCGCCCCGCCCGGCTCGGCTCGAGCACGATGCCCGGGTGTCGCGGCTCGCGGC
>MGOD01000039.1:16289-19127 GCA_001795245.1 Chloroflexi bacterium RBG_16_70_13 | reverse complement strand
CTGGCACCGCGACCTTCCTCCAATGCCGTGGAGCGATTCCTGACAAGAACCACCGACCCGCGAAGTCACCGACCGGCGCGGCCAGCCAGCGTCGCGTCGCCAGGCCGTCGTCCGGGAACATGCGCGCCAGGATCGGGGTCGCATCGAGGGTCCGGCGGAGCCGGGATCGATCCGGCATCACGAGCAACCGCCCGACGACTCGAGGCGTCCAGCCGAGGCGATCTCGAACGATCTTCGGTGCCAGGCGCGCCTTCTCGTCGAGCTTCCGCCCGATGCGCTCCGCCGAGGCCAGCTCGGTCTTGACCTCGATGACGAGGGCAGCGAGGGAGCCGCTCCGCGTCGCGAGCACGTCGATCGAGCCCCGTTCGCCGTAGACCGAGTACGTCACCTCGACCGCCACCTCCCATCCAGCGAGCTCGAGTCGTTGGACGGTCGCCGCGACCACCGCCGCATGATCGGCATCTACGAGCCGCTCGAGATCGGCGCCGCGCCAACGCGGCAGAAGCTCGAGTCGTGCATCCAGCGTCTCGAACAGGCGTCGAAGGAGGTCCACGGTCACGCCGCCGAGATGACCGGATTCGATGCGCGAGACAACCGATTGCGAACAGCCCACGCGCGCGGCAAGGTCACGCTGCCGCCAGCCGCGTCGGATCCGCAGCGCCCGGAGCACGAGCCCGACGGTCAGGTCGTCCACGGCCGGATCATCTCGCCGGGCGCTCATCGGCCAGTTACGTCATCGGGCAGGATGGTCCCAATGAACCACGCCGATCACGTCGCGCTGATCCGGGGCGGGGTTGCGGGCGCCGGCCGTCGCTGGCTGGAGCTCGGGGCGGGGGTGGGGGCATTCACCCTGGCCCTCGCCGATGCGCTCGGACCCGACGCGGAGCTCGTCGCGCCGACCTCGATGGGGCGGCGCTCACCGTGGCCGTGGCCGCCGTCGGAGCCCGGTATCCGGGCGTCTCGATGCGGGCCGTCGCCGCCGACTTCAGCCGCGGCCTACCGCCCGGCCCCTTCGACGGTGTGCTGGCGGCGAACAGCCTTCACTTCGTGCGCGACCGCCGACCACTCCTGGCAGCGATCCGGGGCGTGCTGCGTCCGGCAGGGCGCCTCGACGTCGTCGAGTAGGACGCGGATCGCGGCAATCCCTGGGTCCCGTACCCGTTCTCCTTCGAGACCTGGCGGCGCGAAGCGACCGCTGCCGGGTTCGGCGAATCGCGGCTCCTCCACCGCGTCCCGAGCCGGTTCCTCGGCGCGATCTACGCGGCCACGGCGAGCGGCACCGAGGTCACGTCACCGGTCCCACACGGCTGAGCCACGCCCACGGCACGACGACGTGGTCGATGACGACCGACGCGGGCCGACCGTCGACGTCCCTCCCAAGGGCGACCGGGTAGCCGCCGTCGCCGAACCCGGTGCTGAAGCCGATGATGTTCGCCCCGGTGGCCGCGTCCGTCTCGACGTTCAGCCAGCTCCAGGTGTTCACGTCGTGGCGGTCCAGCTCGTCGAGGTACTGCTCGACGAGCCCCTCCTCTCCCGACACGACTGCGGCCACCGCCTCGGTCGACGCGATGCCGCCGGTCCCGCTGTCGACCCCGAAGCCGCCGGCCTCCACCCAGGTCGCCACCGGCTTGTCGCTCAGGCGGACGTGGACGAATGCCACTCGCTCGTCGGCCGTCGCGTAGTGGGCGAGGTGGAGGCAGACGTCGGCGTTGCCGGCGAAGCCGTCGAGGTCGATGGCCTCGAGGTCGTTCGGGCCACCGCCGAGAAAGAACAGGTCGTCGACGACGAGCTGGCCGGAGGGCAGCACGAGCTCCCCGAGTCCGACGACCTCGATGGCGACGACGCCCGCAGGATCGGCGGGGTCGCCGGCCGCGACGACGCCGTCGGGTGGCGCAGGATCGCCACCGTTGGCGGGGTCCGGGCGGGAAACGCAGGCCGATGCAGGATCGAGATCAGCCCGGCTCGGGAAGGGCGCCGGCGCGACAAGACCCTGGGCGCCGAAGGGCGGCACTGGGGAGCACGCTCCCGCCACCACGAGCAGCGGCGCGGCCACGCAGGCGCGCAGCATCCCGATCCCGGCGGAGCGCATCGGCCAGGATGCTACACCCCACCCTGAGCACGCTTGCCGACCCCTGGCCGTTGCCTGGGTGCACCACCTGGCGTGGCTCGTGGTTGGCGATCATCGGCCCGGCGGCGCATCATCCCCACCTGACGACTGCGATCCGCAGCGGACCCCATCGCATCGAACGCGGATCTCAGACTGTCCGGCGGGGCGCCGTGCCTGAGGGGTATCGACCCGGGCACGGTGATACGGACCGAGTGGAGGACACGGTTCATGACAGCCAATCGATTCATGCTTGCCCTCGGCGCGGCCGCGGTGCTGTCCATCGCGCTCGCCGGGACGGTAGGCGCACGGCCGACCCTGCCCGAGGGCGGCATGGCCCTGAAGCGCTCGGCGACGCCCGACGTCGCCGGCTTCGACAAGCTCCATGGCCCGCACGACCAGTTCGAGTGCATCGCCGAGGCCGACGGCCCGGTCGTCAACCTCGACTGCGACGACGTGTTCCCGAACAACGAGCCGGACATCGAGGTCAACCCGGCCGACCCGCTGAACATGGTTGCCAGCTCGAACGACTACGGCTCCTGCTGCGACCAGTACTACACGACGATGGACGGCGGCATGACCTGGTCGACCGGCAACATGTCGATCGAGAAGCCGCTCAAGATCGGCAGCGATCCGGTCACCGTCTTCGACGTCAAGCACGGAACGACGATCCACTCGTCGCTCAGCTACTCCGCCCAGCACGCGGCCGGCTCGCAGGCCTGCGATGGCGACCT
>MGOD01000039.1:14638-16175 GCA_001795245.1 Chloroflexi bacterium RBG_16_70_13 | reverse complement strand
GACAACAACCCGGCATCGCCGTTCTATGGGCGGACCTACATCACCTGGTCGAAGTTCGTCTCCGCCTACGGCGCATATCTGTCCTCGGCGATCTTCGAGTCCCACTCCGACGACGGGGGCTACAGCTGGTCGACGCCGCAGGAGATCTCCGGTTGGAACGCCGACCTGTGCACCTACCAGGAGCACGGACCGGCCGGCCAGTGCGACGAGAACCAGTTCTCGGTCCCGACGGTGGGCCCTGACGGCACCGTCTATGTCGCCTTCGAGAACGAGCAGAACGAGGCCCTCTGGGAGACCGGCGAGCAGTTCGAGGATCAATACCTGCTCGTCACCTCGACCGACGGCGGCGAGACCTGGTCCAGCCCGACGTTCGTCGTGGGCCTCGAAGATGGCTCCGCCGACTACCCGATCAACGTCAGCGGCCGCCAGACCCTCACGGGCTACCAGCTCCGGGTCAACTCGGCCGGCAACATCGTGGCCAGCCCGACCGATGGGACGCTGTACCTCGTCTTCGCCGACAACCGCAATGGGACGCACGACTCGGAGGAGCCGGTCACCAACACCGATGTCTTCCTGATGATCTCGTCGAACGGCGGCTCGTCGTGGTCAGGGCCGATGCTGGTCGACGGCAGCGGCGGCGATCAGTGGTTCCCGTGGGTCGACGTTGATCCGACGACCGGCGACATCGGGATCGTCTACAACGACCGGGGCGCCGCCAACGGCCCGCTCTACAACGCTTCGCTCCTGGAGGGGACGCCCGGCGCGCTGTCGAAGACGGTGGTCAGCACGGCTGCCTCGGATCCCACGATGTCGCGCTACTTCCGGGCCGGCGTCGAGGGCTGCGAGACGTGCGCCACGTTCCACGGTGACTACATCAACATCTCCTACGGCTCGGACGGCGTGGCCAACATGGTCTGGACCGAGATGAGCGTCCCGTCGGACATCGAGGGTCTCTTCTACCAGTTCATCACCTACGCCCGGCAGTAGGCTCCGGGAGGCGAATTCGGTACCTGCTACACTCCCCGTCTCACGGCGAGGACCGAGAGGAGTAGGGCCGGGTCGGCCACGAAGCGAGCGCGGGACGGTGCGAGCCGCGCGGGCACGACGGACCCGAAGGTCGCTCGCGAGCCGTGCGGTCGGCGCCCGATAGCGCGCCACGAGGAGGCCCGGACGAGGCGGCCGCGATGAGCGGCACGGCCCCGGACCTCGAACCAGCAGGTGGTACCACGACCCGCTCGTCCGCTGGACGAGCGGGTCGTTTCCGTTCCGGCGCCGGCCGCGGCGCTCGAGGGAGAGACGAACGCAGATGACGACCGAATCGCGGGAGCTGGCGAAGGCCTACCGACCGGCCGACTTCGAGGGCGCGATCTACGAGCGCTGGCTGGCGGCGGACGTCTTCGCCCCGGACGGCAGGGGCTCGCGCGCGGACGAGGCGAAGGAGCCGTTCGTCATCATCCAGCCGCCGCCGAACATCACCGGCGCGCTCCACCTGGGCCACGCCCTGACCTCGACGATCGAGGACGTCATGATCCGGCAC
>MGOD01000039.1:10756-14589 GCA_001795245.1 Chloroflexi bacterium RBG_16_70_13 | reverse complement strand
CCTCGATCGCCGCCCAGTACGTCCTCGACAAGATCATCGCCGCCGAGGGCGAGACGCGGGAAACGCTCGGCCGCGAGCGATACCTGGAGCGGATGTGGCGGTTCATCAACGAGACCCGCGAGGTCATGCTCGGCCAGCAGCGTCGGATCGGGGCGTCGCTCGACTGGGGCCGCCTGCGGTTCACCATGGACGAGGGCTCGGCCCGGGCCGTCCGGGTCAGCTTCAAGCAGCTCTACGACGAGGGCCTGGCCTACCGCACCGAGGCGCTCGTCAACTGGTGCCCCGGCTGCCGGACGAGCGTCAGCGACCTCGAGGTCATCCCGACCGAGGAGATCGGCTCGCTCTGGACGATCCGCTACCACCTCATCGACGAGGCGACCGGCGAGCCGAGCGCGACCGAGTGGATCAGCGTCGCAACGACCCGGCCCGAGACGATCCTCGGCGACACGGGGGTGGCCGTCCATCCCGACGACGCTCGCTACGCCGCGCTCGTGGGCCGGCGGGCCCGCATCCCGTTCGTCGAGCGCGACGTCCCGATCGTGGCCGACGACCTCGTCGACCCGGCGTTCGGCACGGGCGCGGTGAAGATCACCCCGGCCCACGACCGGACCGACTATGAGATCGGCCAGCGCCACGGCCTGGCGTTGATCACGGTCCTGGCCGACGACGCGACGATCAACGAGCTAGGCGCCGGCTACGCCGGGCTTGACCGCTACGCCGCCCGCGAGGCGATTGTCCGGGACCTCGATGCCCGCGGCGACTTCGAGGCCACCCGGTCGCATCCAATGCTCATCGGTCGCTGCCAGCGCTCGAACGACGTCATCGAGCCGCGCCTGAAGACCCAGTGGTTCGTCCGGGTCGGGCCGCTCGCGGCCAAGGCCCTCGAAGCCACCCGGAGCGGCCGGACCGAGATCGTCCCGCCGCGGTTCGAGAAGGTCTGGGAGCACTGGATGACGTCGATCCACGACTGGAACGTCAGCCGCCAGCTGTGGTGGGGCCACCGGATCCCGGCCTGGTACTGCCCCGACGGGCACGTCACGGTGTCGGACGAGGCGGACGGGCCGACGGCCTGCGGAACGTGCGGCCGCGGCGCCCCGGAGCTGACCCAGGATCCCGACATCTTCGACACCTGGTACAGCTCGGGCCTGTGGCCGCTCTCGACCCTCGGCTGGCCGGACGAGACCGAGGACCTCCGGCGCTACTACCCGGGCTCGGTCATGGAGACGGGCTACGACATCATCTTCTTCTGGGTCGCCCGGATGATGATGTTCGGGATCCACCTTGCCGAGAAGGTCCCGTTCCGGACGGTCTATCTCCACGGTCTCGTCAAGGACCCCTCCGGCAAGCGGATGGCGAAGACGAAGGGCAACGTCGTCGACCCGCTTCACGCCATCGACGAGTCGGGCGCTGACGCGCTTCGCTTCGCCCTCGTCCACGGGACCTCGCCGGGCAACGACCAGAAGTTCCGGACCGAGAAGCTCGACGACGGCCGGAACTTCGCCAACAAGCTCTGGAACGCGACGCGCTTCGTCCTGGGTGCCCGGCCGGCCTCGATCCCGGCGGGGGCCCCGCGACGGGCGCCCGATCCCGCCGCGCTCGGCCCGGCCGAGCGCTGGATCCGGTCGCGGACCGCGGCGGCGGTCGTGGCGCTGGATGGCGGCCTGGCCGAGCTCCAGCTGGCCGAGGTCACCCGGACCCTCTATGAGGCGATCTGGTCCGAGTACTGCGATTGGGGCCTGGAGCTGGCGAAGGTCCGGCTCGCGGACCCGTCCCTGCCCGATGCCGAGCGCGAGGCGACCTGGTGGACGCTCGTCGAGGCCCTCGACACGTACCTCCGGCTGCTCCACCCGGTCATGCCCTTCGTGACCGAGGAGCTGTGGGCCGCCATTCCCCACGCCGCCGCCGACCCCGAGCTCCTCATCGTCGCCGACTGGCCGGCCGCGGGGCCTCGCGACGCCGTCGCCGAGGCCGAGGTCGACGCGATCGTCGAGCTCGTCAGGGCCGTTCGCAACGCCCGGGCCGAGGCCGGGATCGTGGCGGCCTCGTGGCTCCCGATCGATGTCGCCGTCCCGGCCGGGTTGGCGTCGGCGTTCGACGCGCTGTCCCCGGCGATCGCCCGCCTGGCCAGGGCTCGGCCCCTCACGAGCCATGCCGCACGGGCCGACCTCGAGGTCGCCGCGCCGGCCGGCCTGGCGGTCATCGCCGGCGATCTCGAGGCCCGCATCTCCACCGCCGAGATGGGCTCGTCCGACGGCGATCGGGCCCGCCTCGAGAAGGAGCTCGGCGAGGCCGAGGGCTTCCTCGCCGCCGCGCGGGCGCGCCTGGCCAACGACGCGTTCACATCCAAGGCACCGCCGGCCGTCGTCGAGGGAGCCAGGGCCCGCGAGGCCGAGCTCGCCGAGACGGTGGAGCGGCTCCGGGCTCGCCTCGGCCGGTAGGCCACCTCAGCGGCTGGGCCGGTCCACCCGCGGCCGAAAGACGAGGCCTGCGCCCGGCGGCATCGCACTCATCGGCCAGTGGGGGCCGTTCGAACGCAGGATCGAGCTCACCGGGTGCGCCTGGCGAGCCTCGTCCGCCGCCGAGCGAGCGTCAGCCAACGGCTCGGTGACATCGAATGCCAGGTCCCAGGCCTCGGGGGCGGCCGGAACCGCGGCCCGGGGGATGCCGACCTGCCCGCTCGCCTGACGACCGTCAAGGTTCGCCACGCACAGCCACCGCGTCCGACCCTCGATCAGCCAGGCAATGACCGCGTCAGAGTCGGTCGGGTCCGGCGGCAGCAGCCAACGCACGGAGCCTGACGCCAGATCCGCGGAGATCTCGTCAGCGAACGCCCGGATTCGGGTCACGGCCGCGAGCAGCGCGTCGTTGTGGCCCCATCGATAGGGCCCGACGGTGACGTTGGGGCCGGCCGATTGCCGGAAGACATACAGCTTCGAGTAGAACTCGTTCGCCGCCGGCCGGTCGTGGACGTCGCGGCTCTCGAAGCCCAGGGCCATGTAGCTGGGGAGGTCCGGGACGAGGAGCGATACGAACAAACGCACGGCGCTCCCGGCTCGATAGGCGGCGTCGAAGCGCGGGTCGTCCTTGTCGGCCGTCATGACGGTCAAGGAGGGAGCGCACGATCGGATGGCACCGAGGTCGATGTACTGACGTAGGCGCCGCCGAAACTCCGGGTCGTCGGTCGGGACCGACTGGAGGTCGCCGAGCGCTGCATCAGACTCGGCCGCCTCCAGGTGCTCGATCTCCACGCCGTACGAGAACGTGTCTCGCGGCGCGAGGAAGGATTCCGCGAACGACCCGAACGACGGGGCGCTGGTCGCCTCCCGCACCCGCCGCTTCACGTAGCCGAACAGGTCGTAGCGCGCCGGGATCGGGTCCGGGACGCCCGATTCGCGCATCTGGACGTGGGCCATGTCGCCGCGCATGAAGTCGAATGGAATGTCGCGCCTGAAGGCCGCCACATGGTCGGCGACGTAGTCCCAGACATGCGCCCGGGGGCGGTCGAAGTCGAGCGCCCAACCGTCACCCCGCGCCTCCCAGAGGGCGTACCGGGTTAGGGGCCCGAAGACGCGAGAGGTCGGGCCGGGCTCGAGCATCCGGTACTCGCGCCACTCGAGCCCGAGCCCGTCGACCGCGACGGCCTCGGGACGTGGGTCAGGCTCGATCCCGCGGTAGGGCGGGCCCATCGTGGCGGGGACAGTCTCGAGCCCGTGATCGTGGAGCGCCCGAACGAGCGAGATCCTCCGATGTCGACGCCCCTCCGCGTCACCCGGCCAGCCGAACAGCAGCTCGAGACGAGACGACTCGTCCAGGCCGCGGAACAGGGCTCCTGG
>MGOD01000039.1:5300-10677 GCA_001795245.1 Chloroflexi bacterium RBG_16_70_13 | reverse complement strand
CGGTCCGTGCTCGACGATCCTGGTGCCCCGACGCCGGAGCCACTCGAACAGGTCCGGCCCGGCGAGCGCGATCTCCGAGTAGCGATCGACATGCGGCACGACGTCGATCCCGACCGTCTTGCCCATCGCATGGAGGATGTGGACCACCGCCCCGAGCTGTTTCTCGACCGTATCAAGCCCTGGGCAGGCCGCCGCCCATGCCTCGCTGCGGAGCTCCGGGTCGATGTTCCAGCTGACTGGCGCGTACAGGCTGCCGACCACGCCCGGCTCCCAGATCGGCAGCAGGTGCACCGAGTTCTGGATGCGCGGCAGGGTCATCGCGTAGGCGAGAACGCCCAGCAGATCGCCGACCGTGCGGACGTTGACGCCGACGATGTTGGCGCGGCGGAGCCATCGGCCGCCGGGCTCGCCGGCGATCGGGCTGTGCAGGGAGGCGGGCACGTCGGCATCGGGTGCTCCGGACGCGGCCGTCGCGATCGCGAGATCGAGGAGATCGCCGACCCGGTCGCGCAGGCGATCGAGAACCAGGGGGGCGGGGAGCGCCACGACCTCCGCGGGCCGCGCCGGGACGTCCGCCGCCGCCCGTACGCTCACGGCCGGGTCACCGCTGCGGAAGCTCGACGTCGTAGTTCCGGGTGATCACGTAGTCGGCGAGCTCTAGATGCGGGGCGATAATGTCGTGCTCGATCTCGAGGACCTGTTCGAGGAACGGATCCTCTGCCTCGCGGCCACGGCGTTGCCTCGCGCCGATCGTCTCGAGGCGGTTCCGGGCGATGAAGACGCGGGCGTCGATGGCCTCTAGGAGGGAGGTATAGGTGCCCTCGGCAATGACCGTATCGATCCCATCGAGGACGATCTCCTCATCCTCGATCCGGTCCTCCGCGTAGATCACCAGCGGCTTGCGCAGCGACGTCGCCCCGTCGCGCACGGCGGCCAGGTGGGCGTCGAGGAGTGCCAGCCGGACTTCATCCGTTCCGACTTGCCGGATGTCGCGGCGCCGGGCGCTGTCGTTCGATCGCGGCGGCAGGACGAAGTAGTCGTCCTGCTGGAGCACGACCGCGTGACGACCCAGCCGGCCAAGCGCCTCGAGGAGGGCGAGGCCCGTCTCCGACTTCCCGCTTCCGGACTCGCCCGCCACGCTGATCGTCGCGCGCCGTTCGAGGTCGGCGAGCCGCGGCACGAGGTGCGTCGCGATCGCCGCGGCCGCGCGCCGGTGATGGGCCTCGACGATGATGACGTCGCCCTTCACGCGAAGCGCTCGTCACGTGCAGGCGGCGCCCCAGGACGCCCCCGAGCGAACCTCAGCTGGTGCATCCTGCCTAGCCCTTGACGGAGCCGGCGAGCAGGCCTCGGACGAAGAACCGCTGGAGGGCCAGGAAGACGACGACGGGCAGAACCATTGAGACGAAGGCTCCGGCCGTGAGGAGATGCCAGGCCTCGGCCCGCGTGCCGATCAGGTTGAGCAGGGCCGAGGTGACGACGGCAACCTCCTTCTGGGTCCCTAAGAACGTCTGGGCGACGAGCAGGTCATTCCAGACCCACAGGAACTGGAAGATCGCGAATGACGCCAGGGCCGGCACCGAGAGCGGCAGGATCAGCCGGGTGAACGTCGTGAAATGCGAAGCCCCATCGATGAACGCCGACTCGAGAATGTCCCGGGGCAGCTCGCTGATGTAGTTGTAGAGGAGGTACGTGGCGAGCGCGAGCCCGAAGCCGGTGTGCGCCAGCCACATCGCGAGGTACGTGCCGTTGAGCTCGAGAAAGAGGTAGCCCTTCAGGACCGGGATCAGGGCGATCTGGAGCGGGACGACGAGCATCATGATGATGATCGCGAAGAGCACCTTGCGGCCCGGAAAGCGCATCCAGGCGAAGCCATAGGCGGCAAAGGCCGCGACCAGGATCGGGATCACGACGGCCGGGATCGTGACCGTGAGGCTGTTGATGAAGGCGATCGCGATCCCTGACTCCTCGGACAGGACCGACGTGTAGTTGGCCGTCGTCCAACCGGCGCCGCCGGGATTCGTGAATACCGACCACCAGCCGCTCGACGCCATCGCGTCGCGTTCTCGGGCCGAGGTGATCAGGAGGCCCACGGTCGGGAGCGTCCAGATGACGACCAGGACGATGACCGCGATGTTGATGAGGAGGCGCGAGGCGAGCGAGCCCCTCATCGGAATCCCTCCTGCCCGCGGAGGCGCCGCAGGTTGTACCAGATGACCGGGGTCACCGCGAGGAGCAGGATGATCGCCAGGGCGGCGCCCTTGCCGTAGTCGAAGAAGGTGAACGACTGTTTGAACTGGAGTGTCGCGATCACCTCCGTCCCGAAGTTGCCGTTCGTCATCGTGGTCACGATGTCGTAGATCTTCAGGGTCAGGATCGCGATCGTCGTGGACACCGTGATGATCGAGCCGCGGATCGTCGGGATCACGACCTTCTGGAAAACCTGGACCTCGGTCGCGCCATCCATCCGGGCGGCTTCCAGCAGCTCAGCCGGGACACCCTTGAGGGCGGCCGACAGGATCACCATCGCGAACCCGGTCTGGGCCCAGATGAGAATCGCAATCAGCAGAAAGTTGTTCCAGAACTGGAGCTGGACGAGACCCTGGGGCGCGATCCCGAAGGCGCCGAGGAGCGCATTCACGAGGCCGATCTGCTCCTCGCCGGCGGGCCGGAAGGCGTACATGAAGCGCCAGATCACGCCGGCACCCACGAACGAGATCGCCATCGGCAGGAAGATGAGGAGCTTCGCCAGCCGCTCGAAGGCGACGCGGTCGGCGAGGATTGCCAGGAGCAGGCCGAGACTGACGCTCCCGCCGGTCCCGACGGCCAGCCACAGAACGTTGTTCCGGATCGCCTCGAGCATCGATGGATTCGTCACCGCGAAGACGTAGTTGTCCACGCCGACCCAGTTCTTCGAGGCGCCATCCTGGAACGAGTAGACGAGCGTGAGGATCGTCGGTATCAGCAGATAGGCGAAGAGGATCGCGATCGCGGGCCCAACGAACACGAAGGGCAGGACGCGGCCGCCCCAGCGGCTGGGGAGGCGGCCGACCACCCAGTTCGCGACGACGTACAAGAGCGCCACGCCGCCGACGCCCCAGACGATCGCAACGCCGGCCACGACCGGCTTGGGGGCGTCCGTGTCCCGGAGGAACAGGAATCCCTGCCACAGGACGACGAAGGCGATAAGCGGGACGAAGAGCGAGGCCGCGAGGCGGACGGCAGCCAGCCCGACCATGAGTGCGATTCCGGGCCGCTCCGCCTCGACGACCCCAGAGCTGGTGGCCACGGCTGCCCTCCTCCTCACGAACCGACTGACGATGACTGGATCGGTCCAGCCTGAAGGTTATGCCCGGGGGAGGCTCGACGCTCTCCCCCGGGCTTCAGCCAAAGCTACGGCCAGCTGGCGTCGATCTCGGACAGGACCGTGTCGAGGTCCTTCGAACCGCTGACGTAATCGACCATGCCCTTCCAGAACGTCCCGGCGCCGACCGCGGCCGGCATGAGATCCGAGCCGTCGAACCGGAACGAGTCGGCCGCGAGGAGCTGCTCGGCGGCCGCCCGATCGAGGGCGCTGGCGTAGGCGCTCAGGTCCTGGTCCTTGTGCGGGAACAGCGCGCCGCCGGCGGCGGCCCAGGTGCTGCCCGACGCACCGGTGGTCAGGTAGGTGAGGAAGGCCCGAACCTCCGGGCGATCCTTGAACATGACGAACTGGTCGCCGCCGCCGAGGGCGGGGGTGCCGTACTGCGGATCGATGGCCGGGAAGGCGAAGCTCCCGACCTCGGCATCGAGATCTGCCTTGATCGCATCGGGGAAGAAGCCTGTGATAAAGCTGCCCTGCTTGAGGAGCCAGCACTTCGGCGGGTTCTCGAACATTGGGGTGGCGGCTTCACCGAAGTTCGTCGAGAGGATATTCGTGGTGCCGCCGTAGACCTGCGTCGAGTCGAGCCAGATGCTGCCGAGGGTCTCGACGGCTTCCTTGACGGCGGGGTCATTGAAGGGGATCTCGTGAGTGACCCACTTGTCGTAGGTCTCCGGTCCGGCTGAGCGAAGCATGATGTCCTCGACCCAGTCCGTCGCCACCCAGCCGGTGGCGCCGCCGCTCTCCATGGTGACGCACCACGGCGAGGATCCGGCCGTCTTGATCTGGGCGCTGAGGGCCGTCAGCTCGTCCCACGTCGTGGGGGCCGTGTAGCCGGCCGCCTCGAAGGCCTTCTTCGGGTAGAACACGAGGCTCTTGATGTTGACCCGATGGAAGACGCCGTAGACGTTGCCGTCATCACCGGTACCGGTTTCCTTCCAGCCCGGCCCGTAGTTGGCATCGATCGCGTCGATGATCTCCTGGGGCAGGGGCGTGAGGAACCCGGCGGCGGCCAGGCGGCGCATTCCGCCCGGCTGCGGGAAAGCGGCGATGTCCGGCGGGTTGCCGGCTTCGGCGCGCGTGTTGACGAGCGTCTCGAACTGGTCCGAGCCGCTGTAGAGGACGTCCACGCCGGTGGCATCCTCGAACGCCTTGAAGGATTCCTCGAAACGGGTGCCCTCGTCGCCTCGGAAGGCGCCGAAGACCTCCACCTTCGTGCCGGCGAGCGACGTATCCGTCGGCGCCGGCGCATCGCTCTCGCCGGGGCCCGTCGTCGGGCCGGCGGTCGGTTGCGGGGTCGCACCGCCGGTGCACGCCGAGACGGCGAGCGCAGCGGCTGCGATGAACAGTAGAGCTCGTTTCACGCGCTTCTCCTCCTAACCGGTGTATCGACACCAGCGCCGATACGACGGCGCCATTCGACCGAGTGGAACCGTTTCCACGGGGATCGTGGATACGGTATCATGGCCGTCAAGTACGACGATTCTTCATGGGGGTTGGTCAACACTCGAGCATGGCAACGATCAGGGATGTCGCCCGCTCGGCGGGCGTCGGCGTGGCGACGGTGAGCCGGGTGCTCAACGACAGCCCGAAGGTGAGCCGCGAGACGAGGGCGGCCGTGCTGGCGGTCATCGCGGAGCTCGGTTTCGTGCCCAACGCGAGCGCCCGCAACCTCGTCCGGGGCCGTACCAACACCATCGGGGTGGTCGTGCCGTTCCTCACCCGCCCAGGGGTCGTGGAGCGAGTTCGCGGGATCGAGGCGGTCGTCGCCGCCACCGGGGGCTCGATGGTCATGTACAACGTGGAGTCGGTCGGACGGCGCGAGTCGCTCCTGCGAAACCTGCCGGAGCAGGGCCATGACGGCTTGATCATCGTGTCCCTGCCGCTGCCGCCCGATGCGGCGCGCCGCCTCCTGGAGCTCGGTCCTCCGACCGTCCTCCTGGACACCCACCATCGCAGTTTCTCGCGCGTGGTCAGCAATGACATCGTCGGCGGCCGACTCGCCGCCGATCACCT
>MGOD01000039.1:4185-5267 GCA_001795245.1 Chloroflexi bacterium RBG_16_70_13 | reverse complement strand
CCCCGCTCGAGGCTTGGCTTCTCGTCGAGCCGGATGCGATGCACGGGTATCCGGCTTGCCCTGATCGAGAGGGGCCTGGCATGGGACCCGACGCTCGTCGGCTTCGGCGAGCACGGCCAGGGACCCGCGGCCGAGCTCGCCACGATCCTCCTCCGGCTCCCTCGCCCGCCGAGCGCCATCGTTGCCGCCAGCGACACCCAGGCGATCGGCGTGATGTCCGCGGCCCGAGCCATGGGCATCGCCGTGCCGGACGAGCTCTCGGTCATCGGCTACGACGACATCGAGCTCGCCGCTCCCCTTGGCCTCAGCACGGTTCGCCAGGGCCTGACGGAAACAGGCCGCCTGGCCGTCGATCTCCTGCGCCAGATCTCGGACGATGGCCTCGCGCGTCCGATTCGAGTCGAAGCGCCGCTCGAGCTGATCGCCCGGTCGTCGACCGCGATCGCCCCGCCGGGCCGCTGAGGGGACGCTGCGCCTTGTGCGCAGCGAACCTCGAAATTCGCCCGGTCCCACGACCGGCGAAGGGCCCTGAATCGTCATTGCCGGAGGGCCCGCGGAATCGCCGACGAGCGAGCCACCAGAACCGTGGGGAGTAGCGTCCGAAGGGGCACCTCGTGGCCCTGGATTCGATCGAGCAGCGCGTGTCCCGCGGCCAGGCCCAGGTCGTAGGCCGGGACGCGGATCGACGTGAGGGGTGGGTCGAAGTAGGCGGCCAGCGGGACATCGTCGAAGCCGACGACGGAGACGTCGTCGGGGACGCGCAGGCCAGCTTCGCGGAGGGCTCCGATCGCCCCGAGGGCGACGACATCGCTGGCGACGAAGACGGCGTCCGGCCGGGCTCGCTCGAGAATTCTGGTCATGGCCCGGTGGCCGCTCTCGGCATCGAAGGCGCCGGCCTCGACGAGCTCCGGGGCAGCGGCCAGGCCGGCAGTCGCGAGCGCCTCGCGGTAGCCCGCCAGGCGATCGGCCGCGGCCGTGTACGTGAGGGCCGCGTTGGTGATGCAGGCGATCCGGCGGTGGCCGAGCTCGAGGAGGTGGTCGACGGCCAACCGGGCGCTGGCGACGTTGTCAACGTCGACGCT
>MGOD01000039.1:3873-4013 GCA_001795245.1 Chloroflexi bacterium RBG_16_70_13 | reverse complement strand
CGGCTCGACGAGAACCCGGAAGCTGGCCGAGCGGGCGGCCGTGGCGAGGCCGCGCAGGGTCTCGGCCAGGAGGGCATCGCCGGCGACCTGCTCGGGCGTCTGGCGGAGGACGAGGGCGAGCGTCTGGCTTTGGCCACCGG
>MGOD01000039.1:1420-3866 GCA_001795245.1 Chloroflexi bacterium RBG_16_70_13 | reverse complement strand
GCGGGCCGAGTGGTCAGGGTGATACCCGAGCGCCCGGGCCGCCTCGAAGACCCGCCGCCGGGTGGCCTCGGGGATCGATTCGCTGCGTTCGTTGAGGACCAGCGAGACCGTCGTCCGGGAGACTCCGGCGCGCGAGGCTACGTCAGCGCTGGTCGGACGACGGCGAGGCTTCGGCAATGCGGGGGTTCCCTTGGGACGCTGCGATGCGGCGGGTTGCCCGGGATCGTTGACTCGCGTTAGTAACGCGTATTACTAACGCGCGTCACGGCATCCGTCAAGCGTTTCTCGTACCATCCCTCCAGCCTGCCCGATTCCGACGGCCTCGGCCGCCTTCCAGCTGTCCCAGTCCGAGGGTGCGACCGCGTGACCCTGGATCACAACGCAGTCCGCGCAGACCAGCCGGTGACCGCCGGCGACGACTGGTGGCAGACCGGCGTCGTCTACCAGATCTACCCTCGCAGCTTTGCCGATTCGACTGGCGACGGGGTGGGGGACCTGCCGGGGATCATGGCTCATCTCGACCACCTCGGCCGCGACGGCCTGGGGGTCGATGCGATCTGGCTCTCGCCGATCTACCCGTCACCCGGTCGGGACCTCGGCTACGACGTGTCCGACCACGGGGCGGTCGATCCGATCTTCGGCTCAATGGCCGACTTCGAGGCGCTCGTCGGGGCGGCCCACCGGCAGGGCATCCGGGTGATCCTCGACCTGGTGATGAACCACACCAGCGACCGCCATCCGTGGTTCCGGGCCTCCCGGGCCGACCCGGCCGGGCCGTACGGCGACTGGTACCTGTGGCGCGATCCGGCCGGGCGCGATCGACGGGGCCGGCCGCGCCCACCCAACAACTGGCTGTCGTTCTTCGGCGGCTCGGGCTGGACCTGGGACGAGGGTCGGCGCCAGTTCTACTTCCACACGTTCCTCGCCGAGCAGCCCGACCTGAACTGGCGCAACCCGGCCGTTCCGGGGGCGCAGCTGGGGATGGTCCGGGGCTGGCTCGATCGGGGCGTGGACGGCTTTCGCCTCGATGTCTTCAACACCTTCTTCAAGCACGCCGACTTCGTGGCCAACCCGGGCGCCGGGTTGCGACGTCAGGCCTGGGATCGGCAGCGCCACGTCTACGACCAGAACCAGCCCGAGCTCGTCGAGTTCCTGGCCCGCTTCCGGACCGAGGTCGATGGCCGGCCGGGCCGGATGACCGTCGGCGAGCTCTTCGGGGGCGGGGCGGAAACGGCCGCCTCGTTCGCCGCCGACCGGCACCTCATCTTCGACTTCGTCCTCCTCGAGCGACCGTGGTCGGCGGCCGCCTTCGGGACCGCCATCGAGCGGGTCGAGCGGGCCTTCGGCCCGGTCCGCTGGCCGACCGTCGTCCTGTCCAACCACGACCGCCCGCGGCACGCCTCCCGCCTGGCGCGAGAGATCGGGCAGGAGCATCGGGATGCCGTCGCGAAGGCCGCCGCCGTGATCCTCCTGACGCTCCGCGGGACGCCGTTCCTGTACTACGGCGAGGAGCTGGGTCTCGGCGACATCGCCGTCCGGCGGGCCGAGGCGATCGACCCGCCGGCTCGCCGTGCCGGCCTCTTCTTCCCGTGGTGGAATCGCGACGGCTGTCGCAGCCCGATGCCCTGGACCGGCACGCCGAACGCCGGTTTCACTGCACCGGGCGCCCGGACCTGGCTCCCGCTGGCGCCCGACGCGGCGACGCGGAACGTGGCCAGCCAGGCCGCCGATCGGGAATCGGTCCTCGCCACCTACCGCCGCCTGCTCGCGACGCGGAGATCACTGCGGCCGCTCCGGGCGGGCACCTTTCGGCGCGTCGGGGCCGATCACCGCGACGTCCTCGCCTGGATCCGCGAGGCCGCCGGCGAGGAGGTCCTCGTCGTGGTCAACTTCGCCCCCCGGCCGGTCGCCGTCACCCTCGGCGTCGAGGTCGGCAGCGGCACCTGGCTCCGCGCCGATGGGACGCATCTCGAGCCCGGGCCGCCGATCGGCCCGGACCGGCGGGTCGCGCTGCGGCCGCTCGAGGCGGTGATCTCGACACGGCGAGGCTGACGACACGGCGAGGCGGACCGGCGTCGCTGCTACGATAGGAAGCCTGTTCGCGACGCCGTCCCGGGGAGAGCCACGTGCCGCTCGAGTTCCTGCGCCGTCGGGGGGGTGATCCCGCACCGGCGCCCACGACCAGCCAGCCCGGCCCGTCCGGGACGGCCAGCCACGCCCTCCCCGAGGAGGTCGTCGCCCAGGAGCACCAGCTCCGCCTGAACTACGCCGGCAAGACGAGCGAGGGCGTCCGGATCAAGGCCGGGCCGCGGGCGATCGCGGACCTCCCGGACATGCTCGTCGGGATCGCCAAGAGCGATATCGAGGTCATCGAGCCGCTGCCGATCGAGTACAGCCAGGCGACCCCCTCGATCGTCCACCCGTCCGAGGCGATGCAGTGGCTGAA
>MGOD01000039.1:1004-1317 GCA_001795245.1 Chloroflexi bacterium RBG_16_70_13 | reverse complement strand
CGACGGCGAGACCGACACCTCCGGCTACCCCGAATACAACGCGATCGTGGGCGGCGTGGCCGCCCACTGGGACGAGGTGACCGGCGACCTCATCGTCCGGGGCGTCGTGGGCTGGGGCGGCCGCGGGGTTCGCGGGGATTCGGACCGGATCGGCTCGAAGATCCTGACAAGCCTCCTGACCCAGATCCTCGCCAGCCAGTACTCGCTGGGGCTCACCGCCGTCCCGCGGCCGGCCGCGGCGCACGGGCACGGCGGCGTGGTCTGTCCCCACTGTGGCTTCGAGTCGGCGCACGAGCGGGCGTTCTACTGTCCG
>MGOD01000039.1:0-982 GCA_001795245.1 Chloroflexi bacterium RBG_16_70_13 | reverse complement strand
GCGGCTGATCCCGGGCGAGAGAGGACTCCGGTTCGGTGCCCGTCCACGACTACACCTGTGTCAGCTGCGGTCAGCTCACCGAGGTGATCCACGGGATCCACGATGGCGCTCCCAGGTTCTGCCCCGCCTGTGGCGCCGAAGGCACGATGCGCAAGGGATTCGCCACCCCGGCGGTGCACTTCAAGGGCTCGGGCTGGGCGAAGAAGGACAGGGCCTCCTCCCCGTCTGCCAACAGGTCGCGGACCGCGAAGTCGGCTGGTGAGTCCGCGGGCGACGCGAAGGCGTCGAGCGGGGCGGATGGTTCTCGTGGCGGCGAGGGCTCAGGTGGCGGCGAGGGCTCAGGTGGCGGCGAGGGCTCGGGTGGCTCCGCTACGTCCACGGCCGCGATATCCTCGGACGGAGGCGAGTGACGATGGCAGCTGCGGACTGGATCAGCCTTGCCGAGGCCGCCGAGATCCTCGCGGCCGCCAACGTCCACTTCCGGCCGTCGACGATCGGCACCTGGGCCAGGACCGGAAAGCTCCAGAGCATCAAGCTCGGCGGACGTCGCTTCGTGCGGCGTGGCGAGGTGCGTGCACTGATCGCGCCGCCCCGCCGGGTCCGTGCCGATGACCTCCAGCCGGGCCTGTTCGAGGATCTCCCGGACTGAGCGCGATGGACCGCGGCTGGGCCACGCGGCTGGCCGCCGTCCTGGGCTGGGGGCCGGTCGCCTCGCTGCGCGGGGTGCTCGCCCGGTATGACGCAGCGGGCGGCGCCCTGCTGGCCGGCGGCCTCGCCTACAACGCGCTCTTCGCAGTCGTCCCACTCACGGTGCTCGTCGCCGGGATCGCAGGCCTCGTCGTCGCCGACGAGGCGGAACGGGCCAGGGTCGTCGACACCATCGCGAACGTCCTGCCGCCACTCCGCGAGATCGTCCGGGTCGTGCTCGATGAGGCTGCCGGCGCTGCCTGCGCCATCTCGCTTCTCGGCGGCGTCGCGCTCG
>MGOD01000038.1:9391-9991 GCA_001795245.1 Chloroflexi bacterium RBG_16_70_13 | reverse complement strand
GCCTCGAGGCGCTCGAGAAGGAGCTCGCCGAGATCGCCGAGGACGCCGGCGCGATGAAGCAGCGCTGGGAAGCCGAAAAGACCGCGATCGCGGCCATCCGGGCCACCAAGTCGGAGCTCGAACAGCTCGCCGTCCGGATCGAGCAGGCAGAGCGCGAGGCCGACTACGAGCGCGCGGCCCAGCTGAAGTACGGGACCCAGCGTGAGCTCGACGCCCGGATGACGGAGCAGGAGGCCGCGATCGCCGCCCTCCAGGGGCCCGGGGCGCTGCTCAAGGAAGAGGTCACGGCCGACGACATCGCCGAGATCGTCGGCGCCTGGACGGGCATCCCGGTCTCGAAGCTCATGGAGGGCGAGACGGCCAAGCTGATCCATATGGAGGAGCGGCTCCACGACCGCGTCGTCGGCCAGGACGAGGCGATCGCGGCGGTGTCCGATGCCGTCCGTCGGGCCCGGGCCGGGCTCAAGGACCCGCGACGCCCGATCGGTTCGTTCCTGTTCCTCGGCCCGACCGGCGTGGGCAAGACCGAGCTGGCCCGGGCCCTGGCGGCCTTCCTGTTCGACGACGAGCACGCCATGGTCCGGATCGACATGAGCGAGT
>MGOD01000038.1:7769-9350 GCA_001795245.1 Chloroflexi bacterium RBG_16_70_13 | reverse complement strand
CCCGGCTACGTCGGCTACGAGGAGGGCGGCCAGCTGACCGAGGCGGTCCGGCGCCGGCCGTACCAGGTCGTCCTCCTCGACGAGATCGAGAAGGCCCACCCGGACGTCTTCAACGTCCTCCTCCAGGTCCTCGATGACGGCCGCCTCACCGACGGCCAGGGCCGGACGGTCGATTTCAAGAACTGCGTCGTGATCATGACCAGCAACGTCGGCTCGACGGTCATCCAGTCGTACGCCGGCCGGGCCGAGGACGCCGACGCCTACGAGGCGATGAAGCGCCAGGTCACCGACGCCCTCCGCCAGCAGTTCCGGCCGGAGTTCCTCAACCGGGTCGACGAGGTCATCGTCTTCCACGCCCTGACGGACGCGCACCTGGCCGCGATCGTCGACCTCCTCATCGCCGACCTGCAGCGCCGCCTCGCGACCCAGGACCTTGCGCTGGAGTTGACGCCGGCCGCCCGGGACCTCATCGCCCGGGAGGGCCACGACCCGTCGTTCGGGGCGCGGCCGTTGAAGCGGACGATCCAGCGGCTCGTCGAGAACCCGTTTGCGCGGGCCCTCGTCGAGGGCCGCTTCAAGCCCGGCGACCGGATCGTCGCCGATGCCGACCCGGTCGGGACGACGCTCGTCTTCTCGACCGAGGGCGCGACGGTCGTCACCGATGCGGGAGATCGTCGCGATGCCCGGACGCCCGGGAGCGATGACGAGCCCGAGGCCGTGGGCGCGGGGGCGGGTGGACGCGGCGGGCGCGGGCGGCGGCGGTCGGCCTTCGACGTCCCCGATATCGAGCCGAAGAAGCGCGACGGCGGCGGGGAGCTCGTCAACTGAGGTTCGCCGAAGCCGCGTCCCGCCTCGCCTCGTTGCCGGCTCTCATGCCGGCGCCGCCGGCCGCCCTCATGCCGGAGCGGCTGGACACCGGCGAGCGGCGCGGCCCCGCGATCCTCAGCGGGCCGGATTCGGCGCGGCCGGCCGCCGTCCTGGTGCTCATAGCGCCGGCGGACGACGACGACCCGGACGCGGCGGCCGACGTCCTCCTGATCCGGCGCGTCGACCGCGGCGGGCACCACGGCGGGCAGATCGCCTTTCCCGGCGGCCGAGCCGAGCCCGAGGATCGCGATGACGTCGAGACCGCGCTGCGCGAGGCGGCGGAGGAGGTTGCCCTCGATCCCGCTGCTGCGGGCGTGCGGGTCGTCGGCGAGCTGGAGACGTTCTGGATCCCCATCTCGGATTACCGGGTCGCACCGGTCCTCGCCATCGCCGAGCGGCGGCCCCGGGTCACGGCCTCCGAGGCCGAGGTCGCCGAGATCCTGTGGGCGCCGCTCTCGGCCTTCCTCCCCGGCGCCCCGATCGAGATCGTCGAGGCCGACCTCCTCGACTTCCGAATCCGCTACGGGGCCTACCCGATTCCCGGTGCCCAGGTCTGGGGGGCCACGGCCAGGATCCTCGGCCAGCTCGGGGCGATCCTGAACAGGGATCTGTAGCCCCCGTCGGGGAGGGAAGCGGGTGGCGGACGAGATCGCGGCGACGCGGCCGGACCGCCGGCGGCGGCGTGCTCCTCGTCGAGGGCGGGTACGCCGAGGG
>MGOD01000038.1:6815-7711 GCA_001795245.1 Chloroflexi bacterium RBG_16_70_13 | reverse complement strand
CCGAGGGCGGGTGCGCCGGAGGGCGGGTACGCCGGAGGGCGGGTACGCCGAGGGCGGGTACGCCGAGGGCGGGTACGCCGAGGGCGGGTACGCCGAGGGCGGGTACGCCGAGCGGGCGTCAGCCGAACGTCGATCGGAGGGGCTCGGCGACCTCGCGGATGAGGTCGGCCAGGCCGTCGGGCGCGACCGAGGCCGGCAGCCCGAGCATCACGTGGTTGGCCCCGGCGTCGATGAGGCGGCCGGCAACCTCGCGCGCCGCGGACCGCTCGGCGGCGGTCCGGCCGCAGCTCAGCTGTGCGGCGAAGGTGAAGTCGTCGGGATCGCGCCCGCCCTCGGCAAGCGCCCGCCGCAGCGCGTCGCGCCGGTCGCTGAAGTAGGCCACGTCGCCGGGGCGGTTGCCGGGCATGGGCCAACCCTCGGCGTAGCGGACGGCGAGGGCGATCCCGCGTCGGCGCTGGCCGCCGATCCAGATCGGTGGGCCCCCGGGTCGCGTCGGCGGCGGCTCGTTCGTCGCAGCGCGCAGGGGGAAGATCGGATCGTCGATCGTGACGCCGGGCTCGGAGCGCGCGGCGTCGGAGAGGAGGGCGGCGATGGTCCGCACGCCGCGCTCGAATCGATCGAAGCGCTCGACGATCGGCGGCAGGGAGATCCCGAATGCCTCGTGCTCGCCGTCGTGCCAGCCCGCACCGAGCCCGAGGATGAACCGGCCGCCTGTCGCCTGGTCGATGACGGTCGCCGACTTGGCGACAAGCGCGGGGTGCCGGAACGTCCCGGACAGGACGGCGATCCCGATCCACTTGCCGGGCACGCGATGGGCCAGCGCAGCCGCGGCGGTGAGCGACTCGACGGCCGGGCCACCTCGCTCCCGCGACGCGTCGGAGAGGTGATCGCTCAGC
>MGOD01000038.1:1415-6801 GCA_001795245.1 Chloroflexi bacterium RBG_16_70_13 | reverse complement strand
GAGGGCCGGGGATTCGCCGGCGAGGGCCCAGGTCTCGTCGAGCCGCGACCAGTCCACGCCGGTCGACTCGGTCGGCGAGATCCGGAAGCCGAGGAGACCCGGACGCCGGGCCCTCGGCGTCCCGGGGGCGGCCCGGGACTCCCGATGACCGGTCAAAGCGGCTCGCCCGAGGTCCGATCCAGCCGATCTGGATCGACCGGCCGCTCGGCCAGCCGGCCCTCGCCTCGCACCGGGCGAGCCGAAGCCCCCGGCCCGAGCCGCCGGCCAGCGCCCTCGAGGATGGCCGGCGGCCCGGCGTCGTCCGCCCCCGCGAACTCGACGACGATGGCCCGCATCTCGCCGTGATCGGTCCAGGCCGCGTGGGTCACGCCCGCCGGCCAGAGGACCGCCTCGCCCGCTGCCACTCGCCGTCGCTCGTCCCCGACGAGGACCCAGCCGCCGCCCTCGATGACGCAGAACCAGGTCGTGTTCGGGTTGTCATGGGGCGCGATCGCCCCACCGCGGGAGAAGGCCAGCTCGGACACGACGCCCCGGCCGTCCGAGTGAATGACCTGGCCGGTCAGCCCGTGGGTGCCGGGTGGGCCCTCCGGGCGCCGGAACCCGACGCCGAACCGGCGGACCTCGATCGGCATCGGATGCTCGCCGTCGCCGCGGGTGCCGAGGTGCCCGGCCGAGGCCCGCCGCGGGCCGTCAGCGCCGGCGCCGGCGCGACGATCGCGACCGGATCGTCGCCTCGGGCCTGGCCGCCTTGGCCCGGCTGAGGTAGCGCTGCCGGGCCAGCTGCTGCTCGTAGGCCGCGAAGAGCGGCGGGTAGCGCAGGAAGCGGACCCAGACCATCACCCCCAGGCCGCCGAGGAGGATGACGAGCTCGACCGCGAAGTCGAACAGGAACAGGGCGCCGGTCGCGAGCAGGAAGAACGTGATCAGCCCCGTCCACAGCAGCCACTCCCACATGTCGGTGTAGAGGCGGTGCCGGTGGAGCGCCCGGGTCCGAACGTTGTACAGGACGATCAGGACCACGAGCAGGACGAGCGACGAGATCCAGGTTGCGTCGTAGAGGTCGGGGAACGTGCTCCGCGAGAACGGCAGCCATAGGTATTCCCAGGGCGGGAGGGTCACGGTCTCTCCATCGTGCCGGGCCGGCTCGATGCCGGCCGTGCCGTGCCGCGCCGGCCGCGCCGTCGCGATCCGGACCGGGCGAGCGTGGAGTATGCCATGACCCGCGGGTATACTCGGGCCCCGAGACGCGCGACGGTCAGGCGGATGGAGGAAGACGCTTGCGAGCCCTGCTGTCGGTCGCCACGCGCGACGGCATCACCGCCTTCGCCCGCGAGCTGCAGGCGCTCGGGGTCGAGGCCTATGCCACCGACGGCACGCGCGAGCACCTGCACGCCGACGGCGTGGAGGTCGCCCCGGTCTCCGACCTGACCGGCATCCCGGCACTCCTCGGCGGCCAGGTCAAGACGTTCCACCCGGCCGTCTACGCCGGCATCCTCGCTCGCCGCGACAGGCCCGAGCAGCTCGCCGAGCTCGAGGACCAGGGCATCGGCCCGATCGACCTCGTCGTGGTCAACGTGAAGCCGTTCGGCGCCGAGATCGGGCGGAGCCTCGTCGGCATCGAGCAGGCGATCGAGATGATCGACGTCGGCGGGGCGGCGCTCCTCGGCGCGGCCGCCCGGAACGCGGCCGGCGTCGCCGCGGTGAGCAGCCCGGAGCACTACCCGCGGGTCCTGGCCGAGCTCCGGGAGCGCGGCCTCGTGAGCCCCGAGTTCCGGGCCCAGCTGGCGGCCGAGGCCTTCGGCGCGGTCGCGGCCTACCACGCCGAGATTGCGGCCTACCTCAACCAGCTCTCGGGGACGATCTTCCCGAAGCGTCTGGCGATGGTCCTCGAGAAGGTCACCGACCTCCGCTACGGCGAGAACCCCCACCAGCCGGCCGCCTTCTACCGCGAGACGACGCACCGCTCCGGCACCCTCGCCGACAGCACCCAGCTCCACGGCGAGCGACCGTCGTTCAACAACCTCCTCGACCTCGATGCCGCCTACCGGACGGCCCAGGACTTCACGGGGCCCACGGTCGCAATCGCCAAGCACACCGACCCGGTCGGGGTCGCCTCGGCCGACGAGCTCGTGGAGGCCTACCGCAAGGCCCTCGAGACCGACCCCGTCGCGTCGTTCGGCGGGATCGTCGGGGTCAACCGGGAGATGGACGGCGCGACCGCCCGGGAGATCGTGGCCAACTCGTACGAGGCCGTGGTCGCGCCCGGCTACGAGGAGGCGGCCCTCGGGATCCTGAGCCAGAAGGCCGGCCTGGAGGTGCTCGCCGTCCCGGCCGACCCGACGGACGGGATGCGCGACTACGGGATCGCCAACCTTGACTTCAAGCGGGTCGGCGGGGGGCTCCTCGTCGAGACCCTCGACACCCTCGGCATCGACCGCGGCCAGCTCCAGGTGGTCACGAAGCGTCGCCCGACCCTCGAGGAGCTGACCGATCTCCTGTTCGCCTGGCGGACCGTGCGACACGTCCGCTCGAATGCGATCGTCCTCGCCCGGAACGGGGCGACGGTCGGCATCGGCGCGGCCCAGGCCAGCCGCCAGGTCTCGGTCGAGATCGCCCTCCGGCGAGCCGGCGACCGATCGCGCCTGAGCGTCATGGCCAGCGACGCCTACTTTCCCTTCCCCGACGGGATCCAGATCGCTGCCCAGGCCGGCGTGACCGCGATCATCCAGCCGGGCGGCTCGATCAGAGATGAAATGGCCATCGAGGTCGCCGACCGCCACCATCTCGCGATGGTCTTCACCGGCCGCAGGCACTTCCGACACTGATGGAGAAACTGCTGGCCCTGGAAATGGTGCGGGTGACCGAGGCGGCAGCCATTGCCTCCGCGCGGCTCATGGGCCGCGGCGAGCGGGACGCGGCGGACCACCTCGCGGTCGAGGCGATGCGGGCCGCGATGGACGAGATCGAGATGGCCGGCACGATCGTCATCGGCGAAGGCGAGCGGGACAAGGCGCCGATGCTCTACATCGGCGAGCAGGTCGGCGCGCCCGGCGACGGCAACGCCGCGCCCGAGATCGACATCGCGGTCGATCCCCTCGAGGGCACGAACCTCGTCGCGACCGGCTCGGCCAACGCGATCACGGTCCTGGCCGCCTCGGAGCGGGGCGGCCTCGTCCATGCCCCCGACACGTACCTCGAGAAGCTCTGCGTGGGCCCCCTCGTCGCCGGCCATGTCGACATCACCCTGAGCCCGACCGAGAACATCAACCGGATCGCCGAGGCCCTCCGCCGGAAGCCCGGTGACATCACGATCATCATCCTCGACCGGCCCCGTCACGCGACCCTCATCGACGAGGTCCGCACGACCGGCGCCCGAATCAAGCTGATCACCGACGGCGACCTCTCGGCGGCGATCAGCTGCGCCGTCTCGGGGACCGGCGTCCACGCGGTCATGGGCATCGGCGGCGCCCCCGAGGGGGTCATCACGGCCGCGGCGCTGCGCTGCCTCGGCGGCGAGATCCAGGCCCGCTTCCGCTACCGCAGCGACGAGGAGCGCGAGCGGGGCGCCCGGATGGGCCACGGCGACGAGACGCGGGTCTACCACACCGAGGACCTCGCCTCGGGCGACAACCTCGTCTTCGCCGCGACCGGGGTCACGAGCGGCGACCTCCTCGAGGGCGTCCGGTTCTTCGGCGGCGGGGCCCGGACCCACTCGCTGGTGATGGCCTACCAGACCAAGACGGTCCGCTTCGTCGACACGGTCCACATGTTCGATCGCGAGCGGCCGCCGAGCGTCCGGCTGTAGGCCGGGCGGGCGGGCGCGGACGACGGCGGAGACGGAGGGTTGTGGCAGGCTCCGCGCGACGCATCGTCGCCCTGGGGGGCGCATCGCTCCTGCCCGGCTCGACCGATGGGCCGCTCTTCCAGCACCTCCTCGACCTGACCGGCGAGGCCTACCCGAGGGTCTGCTTCATCGGCACCGCCAGCGGTGATGACCCGGGCTACATCGCGGCCTTCTACGGGTGGTTCGCCCGGCGGGCGCAATCGACCCACCTCGGCCTGTTCGACCGCCGGATCGGCGACATCGAGGGCTTCCTCCTCGAGCACGACCTGATCGTCGTCGGTGGCGGCAACACCGCCAACATGCTCGCCATCTGGCGACTCCACGGCGTGGATACCGCCCTCCGTCGCGCGTGGCAGTCCGGGGTGGTCCTCGCCGGTCCCTCGGCCGGGTCCGTCTGCTGGTTCGAGGCCGGGTCGACCGATTCGTTCGGGCCCGCCCTCGCCCCCCTGCACGACGGCCTGGGCTTCCTGCCGGGCAGCTTCTGCCCCCATTACGACAGCGAATCGAACCGCCGGCCCCGCTACCACGAGCTCGTCGCGTCAAGGGAGCTGCCCGACGGGTACGCCGCTGACGACGCGGTCGGGCTCGTCTTCACCGACACGACGCTCTCAGAGGCCGTCGCCTCGATGCCCGAATCGCGGGCGTTCCGCGTCGAGCGGACCGCCGGCGGGATCGAGGAGACTTCGATCAAGCCCCGCCTGCTTCGCGGCTAGGTCGGTCCTGTCGCGCCCGCCGCCGCGGGCGACGGTCAGGCCGGCGCCCAGCTCCTCTCGTCCGCGTCCCAGGTCGCGATCGGCCGAACCGCATCCGGACCCTCGATCGCCTCGCGCCGGCGCCGGGCCCAGGCGACCGTGTGACCCCAGCCGGGCGGGACGAGTCCCGGGGCGAGGTCCGCGAGCGGGTCAAGGACGAACAACCGCTCCGCGGCGTCGCGATGCGGGACGACGAGGAGGGTGTCTGCCTTGCCCGGATCGAGGGACACGCCCTCAAGCAGGCGCTCGACCGCCAGTCGCGCCCGGCCGAAGACGAGGAGGTCGAGGTCGAGCTCGCGCGGACCCCAGCGCCTGCGCGTCCGCCGTCCGAACGCCCGCTCCAGGCCCTTGAGCGCGACGAGGAGCGCGATCGCCCCGGTCGCCGGGTCCGGCCCGGCCGGCACGTCCAGGGCCACGGCCGCGTTCCGGAAGTCCGGCTGGTCATTGACACCGACCGGCCGCGTTGCGTAGAGGCGCGAGACCCCTCGAGGCCGCACACCCGGCAGGGCTCCCAGGGCCCGCACGGCTGCCGCGAGCGTCGCCGCGGAATCCCCGAGATTCGACCCCAGGCCGACGTATGCCCGCACCCGCCGCATTGCCCGCTTCGCCTCCGCCGCGCAGACTCCCGTGGTGAGCCGCGTCGTCGCCATCATCCTCCACGCCGTCCCGACCCCGGGCGCCGGCCCGCTCGAGGCCGCCTTCGCGGCGGCCCGGGCCACAAACGCCACCCGCCACGCCCGCGGATTCGAGGCCGCCGGGGCGGTCGCCCGGATCGTGGAGACGCGGGCCG
>MGOD01000038.1:0-1302 GCA_001795245.1 Chloroflexi bacterium RBG_16_70_13 | reverse complement strand
GGGCGTTCGTTGCGGCCGCGGCCGGGGACGGGCCCGCGCTCTCGAACAACTCCTTCTCGAGCGACATCGTGGCGATCCCGGCCCGGGCCCCGCTCGCGGAGCTTCCGGACGTGGCCGCCGACAACGGCCTGCCGCGCTGGCTCGCCGAGCGGGGTCATCAGGTCCGGGATCTCCGGGCGCGATGGCGCCTCCAGGTCGACCTCGATTCGCCGATCGACGTCCTCGTGGCAGGCCAGGCGGCCCGAGACGACCCGACGCTCGAGCGGGCGAGGGCGACCATCGACCGGGTCAGGTCCATCACCCGCGACCCCAGGGCGGAGCTCGTCGTCGCCGGCCGGACCTCCGCCGCGACGCTGGCCTGGCTGGAGACCGCGACCGCGAGCCGGATCCGGGCGCTTGTCGAGGAGCGCGGCATGCGCACGGCGGCGGCCGGTCAGCGCCCGGCCCGTTCGATGCTCGGCCTCGTCCTCGACCGCGAGGGTCCGGCGGCCCTCGGCAGGGTCCTCGCCGGGCTGGCGGACGCCGCGGTCATCGATTCACGGGTGCTGCTCGCCCATCGCCTTGGCGTCGACGAAGGCGGCTGGCCGCCACCGGAGGACCGCTTCGCGAGCGACCTCCTCGACCCCGAGCGGATCGCCGACCCATGGCTCCGTGCACTCACCGTGGCGGCGAGCGAGGCCTCGATCCCGGTCCTCCTCGGCGGCCACACGCTCGTCGGACCGGGCCTCCGGCTCCTGCTCGGCAGCCGCACCCGGTGACCGATCGTCAGGTCGCCGGGCCGCGGCGGCAAGCGGGGCTCCAGCCGCGCGACGACCCGGGGCACGAGCCCGTGCTGCTGGCCATGATCGTCGCCGAGATCCGCGCGGCCGGGCCGATGACCTTCGCCCGGTTCATGGAGCTCGCCCTCTACCACCACGAGCTCGGGTTCTACGCCTCCGGCCGGCGCGGGCCGGGCCGCGACGCCGACTTCCTGACGGCCCCGGAGTCGCACCCCATCTTCGGCTGGGCGATGGCCCGCCAGCTCCACGAGGCCTGGGAGCGCCTGGGCCGTCCGCTGCGATTCACGGTCCGTGAGCTGGGGGCCGGCAGCGGTGCCCTCGCGGCGGGGATCGTCGAGGGCCTCGAGATGGCCGATTCGCCGCTCCGCCAGGCCCTGCGGTACCGGATCGCGGAGCGCTCCGCCGGGCGTCCGGCGCAGGTCGCCGGGCGCCTCGCCGCCCTCGGTGCCGCCGACGTTCTTGAGCCCGACGACGGGGCGCCGATCACCGGGGCCGTGCTCGCCAACGAGGTTCTCGACGCGCT
>MGOD01000037.1:48773-48933 GCA_001795245.1 Chloroflexi bacterium RBG_16_70_13 | reverse complement strand
AGACGGTCGATTCGCTGGCGCTCGCCGGTCGCCTCGACCGACTCGCCGCGGAGCTGCGGCCCGGACGACCGCTGCCGGTCCTCCTGGAGGTCAACGTCGATGCCGACCCGGAGAAGGCCGGCTTCGGGGCCACCGAGCTGAGGGCTGCCCCGCCGGCCAT
>MGOD01000037.1:32068-48703 GCA_001795245.1 Chloroflexi bacterium RBG_16_70_13 | reverse complement strand
GGCCGCCAGGCCGACGTTCGTCGCGCTCCGCCACCTCGCCGAGGCCCTCCGACGCGACCAGCCGCGACTCGGGCCCGACCTGTCGATGGGCATGAGCGACGACTTCGAGATTGCCATCGAGGAGGGCGCCACGCTCGTCCGGGTCGGCCGCGCCCTGTTCGGGGAGCGTCCGGATCACGACCATGGCCTCGGCGGGGCGCACGGCCACGGCGCCCCCGGGCAGGCTCCAGCCCGGCGGGGCGATCCCCGCTAGACTCGATGCCGTGGGCACCGTATTCCTGTTCAACTTCCTGCGGTTCCTGCTGCTCGCCTTCGAGCTCCTCGTCATCGCCCGCGTCCTGCTCTCCTACGTCGACACGGACCCGCGCCGACGCTCGGCCCTCGGCCAGCTTCTCGTGGCGATCACGGAGCCGGTCCTCGCCCCGATCAGGAACCTCCTGCCGAAGGGCGGCATGTTCGACTTCTCGCCCCTCGTCGTGATCCTCGTCCTGGGCGTCATCATCCGGTCCCTGCCGGGATGATCGGGGGCTCGAGGGAGCTCAGGATCGAGGTCCGGGTCACCCCACGCGGCGGGCGCGATTCGATCGACGGCGTGCGTGACGGCAAGCTCCTCGTCCGGGTCGCCACCGCACCGGCCGACGGGGCCGCCAACGAGGCCGTCCTCCGCCTGGTTGCCCAGGCGGCCGGTGTCCCGCGCCGGGCGGCACGCCTCATCGCAGGCGCCACGGGACGTCACAAGCTGGTCGCGGTCGAGGGCGCGGACCGAGCGGCCATGATCGCCCGGTGGCCTGACCTCGTTGTATGATCGGCGCCCGTTCCGGCATCCGGCCGGGGCCGGCAGGGGCGATTGGCTCAGTGGTTAGAGCACGCGGTTCACATCCGCGGGGTCACTGGTTCGAATCCAGTATCGCCCACCATCTGCAGCCCTCCACGGGGACCCGGCGGGTCCCCGTTTCGATGCCGCGACCTGCATCTGGATTCGCGCGCGTGAATCCGTCACGTCAGCCGCGCGTTCGGCGTCCCACGAGTGCAAGGCGGGCGCGGGCCCGCCGGGCAATCCTCCTCCAGGTCGACGCCCCTGGCCCCGCCAGGGGCGTCTGACCGTTTCCGCGGCGTGTGATCCGGGTCCGGCGGGCGTTGTCGCCTGCGCTCCCTCGCTCACGCACGCCGGGGTGCGCTCGCTCGGGTGCTCGGCTCCGCCTTCACCGGACCTCGGCTGACACGTCGCTGGGCTCGGTGGCGGCGTGTGATCCGGGTCCGGCGGGCGTTGTCGCCTGCGCCGGGTTCATCGAGTCCTGGGAGCGGCGCCTACTCCCGGTGGCGCCTGCTCGGGACGCCGCCGTCCGACGCCCGGAGGGCTCAGCCGGCCATCGACTCGGCGGCGAGGCGGCGCAGGACGGCCTGGAGGATCCCGCCGTGGCGGTAGTACTCGACCTCGATCGGGCCGTCGAGCCGGCAATCCACGTCGAATGTCGTCGTCCGGCCCGTCCCGTCTTCGATCGCGTGGACGGTCAGGCGGCTGCGGGCCTCCGGACCACCGGCCACGTCGTCGATCGTGAACGACTCGCGACCCGACAGCCCGAGTCCCTGCGCGCTGGCACCGGGCAGGAACTGGAGGGGCAGCACGCCCATCCCGACGAGGTTGCTCCGATGGATTCGCTCGAAGCTCTCGGCGATGACCGACCGGACGCCGAGCAGGGTCGCGCCCTTGGCCGCCCAGTCGCGGGACGAGCCGGTCCCGTACTCGCGCCCGGCCAGGACGATCAGCGGCACGTCCTCGGCGGCGTACCGCGTGGCGGCTTCGAAGATCGTCATCTCCTCGCCGTCGGGGAGGTGCCGGGTGAACGGCCCCTCGCGGTCGTCGGCGAGCCGGTTGCGAAGTCGGATGTTGGCGAACGTGCCACGGATCATGACCTCGTGGTGGCCCCGCCGTGACCCGTACGAGTTGAACTCGAGCGGCGTCACCCCTCGCTCCTGGAGCCACGATCCGGCCGGCGATGACGCGGCGATCGAGCCGGCCGGCGAGATGTGGTCGGTCGTGACGCTGTCGCCCAGGACCGCGAGCGCCCGGGCGCCGGCGATCGGGGCGATCGGCGACGGCTCCGCGGTCATGCCCTCGAAGAACGGGGGCCGGGCGATGTAGGTCGATTCCGGGTCCCAGGCGTAGCGGTCGCCGTCCGGGATCGGCAGGGCCTGCCATCGGTCGTCGCCGTCGAAGACGGTCGCGTAGGTCTGGCGGAAGAGCTCGGGGTCGATCGAATCGTGAATGACCTCGCGGATCTCGTCGGGTCCCGGCCAGACATCGGCGAGGAAGACGGGCCGGCCATCGTCGCCGATGCCCAGCGGCTGCGTGCTCAGGTCGATGTCGATGCGCCCGGCCAGGGCGAAGGCGACGACGAGCGGGGGCGACGCCAGGTAGCTCGCGCGCGCGAGCGGGTGGATCCGACCCTCGAAGTTCCGATTCCCCGACAGGACCGCAGCCGCGACGAGCTCGTGCGCCTGGATCGCCTCCGCGACGGGGGCATCGAGCGGCCCGGAGTTGCCGATGCAGGTCGTGCAGCCGTAACCGGCCAGGGCGAAGCCGAGCGACTCCAGCGGCGTCATGAGCCCGGCCGCCTCGAGATAGCTCGTCACGACCCGGGAGCCGGGCGCGAGCGAGGTCTTGACCGTCGGGGCGACCCTCAGGCCTCGTGCGATCGCGTTCCGGGCGAGGAGCCCGGCGCCGACCATGACGGTCGGGTTCGAGGTGTTCGTGCACGAGGTGATCGCGGCGATGACCACCGACCCGTTGCCGACCTCGCCCCGCTCGCCGTCGACCTCGACCGGGATGGTCGCAACGGGCGCCTCGACGGGCCCGGTCTGGGGGAAGGCCGCGTGGAAGCTGGCCGGGAGGGTCGGCAGGAGCACCCGGTCCTGGGGCCGTCGCGGGCCGGCGACCGATGGCTCCACCGTTGACAGGTCGAGCGTCAGCAGGGCGTCGAAATCCGGTCCGGGTCCGGGCTCGCGCCAGAGGCCCTGGTCCTTCGTGTAGCGCTCGACGAGCGCGATCCGCTCGTCCGGCCGGCCGGTCAGCCGGAGGTAGGCGAGCGTCTCCTCGTCGATCGGGAAGAGCGTCGAGGTCGCCCCGAACTCGGGGCTCATGTTGGCGATCGTGGCCCGGTCGGCGAGTGACAGCCCGGCGAGGCCGTCGCCGGCGAACTCGACGAACGATTCAACGACCCCGAAGTTGCGCAGCATCTCGGTCACGACGAGGACGAGGTCCGTGGCCGTCGAGCCGTTGGGCAGCTCGCCGGTCAGGCGGACGCCGACGATCCGCGGCATCGGCTGGTAGAGGGGCTGGCCCAGGAGGACGGCCTCGGCCTCGATGCCGCCGACCCCGTAGCCGAGGACGCCGAGACCGTTGATCATCGTGGTGTGGGAATCGGTCCCGACGAGCGTGTCCGGGAACGCAACCCGGCCGTTGGCGTCCTCCCGGTCGGTGACGACGGTGGCCAGGAACTCGAGGTTGACCTGGTGGATGATCCCGGTGCCGGGGGGCACCACCCGGAGGTCACGGAAGGCAGTCTGGGCCCAGCGCAGGAGCTGGTAGCGCTCGCCGTTGCGCTCGTACTCGCGGGCGACGTTGAAGGCGAAGGCCGCCGGCGTCCCGAAGGCGTCGACCTGGACCGAATGGTCGATCACGAGGTCGGCCGGGACGAGGGGGTTCACCAGCGCCGGATCGCCGCCGAGCTCGGCCATGGCGTCGCGCATCGCGGCGAGGTCGACGATCGCCGGCACGCCGGTGAAGTCCTGGAGGACGACCCTCGAAGGCATGAACGGGATCTCCGCCGCGCCGGCCGCCCCGGGCCGCCAGGCCGCCAGCTGCTCGACGTCGTCGGCCGTGACCACCCCACCACCGGCGTGCCGGAGCGCGTTCTCGAGGAGGATCTTGAGCGTCACCGGGGCTCGACCGAGGTCGATCCGGTCGGCGATCGCAGTCAGCCGGTAGCGATCGGGGAGACCGGGTCCGAGGGGGCCGCGAGCGCCGAAGGGATCGTGGGATGGCACGGGGTTCGGTCCTTTGCTGCGCTGGCTACACTCGCTCCGTGCAAGCGTACCGCGCCCGGGCCGAGCACCTCCGGCGAGGCGGCGGATGAGGGCCTGGCCGGACCCCGACGAGCTCCGCGGCCGCGTGTCGGAGGCCGGTGAGGTCGACCCCACGTTGCGCGAGCTCCGTGACCGCGGGATCGACCTGGACCCCCCGCCGCCGGGCCAGCACCGCCACGGCGACGAGGTTAGCGCCTCCGACCACGCCCACCCGCACGTCCACTCCGGCCCCGGCGAGCCACCCGTCGTCGGGATCGTCGGGGCCGGGGCCGTCGGCACCGCCCTGGGCATGGCGCTCGCCCGGGCGGGCTGGCCGGTGGCTGCCGTCGCCTCGCGAGACGCTGCTCGCCGGGAGCGGTTCCGCTCGCTCGTTCCCGGCGCCCGCGGGTTTGCCGAGGCAACCGCGCTCCTCGACGAGGTCGAGCTGGTCATCCTGGCCGTCCCCGACGACGTCATCCCGTCGCTCGCCGGCCAGCTCCGGATGTACAGCGGCCAGGCGATGGTCCACACGTCCGGGGCGCTCGGGGCCGAGGCCCTCGCGCCGGCGATGGCGGCGGGGACCCAGGTCGGCGCGTTCCACCCCCTCGTCGCCTTCGCTGACACGGAGCTGGCGGTCGCGGCCCTTCACGGCGCCACCGTGGCGATCGAGGGCGACGACCAGCTGGTGGATCTCCTGGCCCGGATGGCCGAGGCCGTGGGCGCCCAGGCCGTCCGGCTGGCACCCGGAACGAAGGCGGCCTACCACGCGGCCGCGGTCCTCGCCGCCGGCGGGTTCATCGCGCTCCTCGACGCCATCGCCGAGCTGGGACGCGTGGCCGGGCTCGACGAGGCCGGCTCGCTCTCGATCTACGGCCGCCTCGCCGAGCAGTCCCTCGCGAATGCCCGTGTCCTCGGGATCGCCCGGGCCCTGACCGGACCGATGACCCGCGGTGACGTTGGCACCCTGGATCGGCACCTCGCCACGATGCGCGCGCATGCCCCGGCGGCCCTGGCCCTGTACGTCGCCGCGGCGGAGCGCGAGGTCGCGCTCGCCGAGGGGCGTGGCGCGCTGGCACCGGAGGCCGCTGCGGCGATGCGCGCTTCCCTTGCGCGGGCCCGTTGACGCGCTACCATACGGCCGATGGAGCACAGCATCGCCGCGAAGTACGCAGCGCGCCCCGCGGCCCGGTTCCCCCGACCATCGTCCCGAACCCGGGAGCGCCGCCTCGGGCTGCGCGTCGAGACCGCGTTCCGGGCGGCGGCCTGGCGTCCGACGGAGCTCCGCCGCGAGGCCGACTCGGCGTATGCGCGGCTCCGCGCGGGCACCCGCTCCATCACCCCGACGCGGACGCGCCGACCGGCGACGGGTCGCCCGCACCCGGTCGTCTCGATGACCTGGTCGCGTTCGGTCCCGCCGGGACGATCGAGCGCCGCCCCGGCGCCGTGGCGCCCCTGAGGTCCGCCACCGCGACGTCCGCCGGCGGGATCGTCGTCCGAATCGAAGAGGACCGTCCGTCGCTGGTCGCGGGCCTGCGTCGGCGCGACGGTGACCGGCACGCCGGGACCTGGACGCTCCCGAAGGGGACGCCCAACCCTGGCGAATCACTCGAGCAAACGGCCGTCCGCGAGGTCGAGGAGGAGACGGGCCTCCGGGTCAGGATCGTCGCGCCTCTGCCGTCCATCGAGTACACCTTCGTCCAGGGCGGCACGCGCATCCACAAGACCGTCCACTACTTTCTCATGGAGCCGATCGGCGGTGACCTGGACCGTCACGATCACGAGTTCGAGCGCGTCCGCTGGGTCCGATTCGACGACGCCCGAAGCCTCCTGACATTCGACACCGAGCGGGCCCTCGTCGAGACGGCGGCCGGCGCCTTGCATGGGCCCGGCGATCCCGGCTCGATGCCGAACCTGAACCCGGGGACGACCGCCGGATGACCGACGCCGAGGTGATCCCGGCACACGAGACGGCCCTGGTCGAGGTCCACCGGCGCCTCGGCGCCCGGCTCATTGACTACGCCGGCTGGCTCATGCCGGTCCAGTACACCGGGATCATCGAGGAGCACCGGGCCGTCCGCGAGCGGGCCGGCCTCTTCGACCTGTCGCACATGGGCGAGCTCTTCGTCGAGGGCGCGGCCGCCGGCGACGCCCTGGCAGCCGCGGTCGTCTCGGACCCGCGGACGCTGGCCGTGGGGCGGGCCCAGTACTCGATGATCTGTGTACCTGATGGCGGGATCATCGACGACCTGATCATCTATCGCCTCGGCAGCGAGCGGTTCCTCGTGGTCGCCAACGCCGGCAACGCCGCGATCGTCTCGGACGAGCTGGCCTCCCGGCTGCACGGCCGGGGCGCAGTCCTCGACGACCGCTCGCTGGCGACCTCGCTCGTCGCCGTCCAGGGCCCGGCGTCGGCCGGCGTCCTCGGCCCGCTCACGGACGTCGATCTGGCGGCCCTCCGCTACTACGCCATCGCGGAGGGCAGCGTGGCCGGCGTCCCTGCCCTCGTCGCCCGGACCGGGTACACCGGCGAGGACGGCTTCGAGGTCTTCGTGGAATGGGATCGGGGAGTGGAGATCTGGGATGCCCTGGAAGCGGGCGGCGGGGCGGCCGGGGTCGTTGCCTGTGGCCTCGGGGCCCGTGACACACTCCGCCTCGAGGCCGGCATGCCGCTCTACGGCAACGAGCTCGACCGGGACACGAACCCGTTCGAGGCCGGGCTCGGCCGCGTTGTCAAGCTCGACAAGCCGGGCGGCTTCGTGGGCCGCGATGCCCTGGCCCGCGTCGCCCGCGAGGGCGTCGCCAAGCGCCTCGTCGGCCTGACCGTGACCGGACGCGGGATCGCCCGCCACGGCTATCCCGTGCTGAACGCGTCGGGTCCCAGCGGGACGGTCACGTCGGGCACGATGTCGCCGACCCTCGGACGCGCAATCGCGATGGCCCACGTCGCGCCTGCCGATGCCGAACCCGGTACGATCCTGGCCGTCGACATCCGCGGGATGAGCGTGCCCGTCGAGATCATCCCACTGCCCTTCTACCGGCGCCCCACCTGACCCCGCCCGGCGCCCGCCATCATTCGGACGCAAGCATCGGTCGTCGCGAACCAGCCTGCTGGGGCCCGAGGCCGCCAGCGATCAAGGAGGAACCCGATGGTCCCCGGCGACCTGCGCTACACGAAGGATCACGAGTGGGTCCGCATCGAGGGTGACGAGGCGACCGTCGGGGTCACCCAGTATGCGGCGGACCAGCTGGGCGACGTCGTGTTCGTCGACCTGCCCGAGGTCGGCCGCGCCCTCGAGCAGCACGCGACGTTCGGCGTCGTCGAATCGGTCAAGGCGGTCAGTGACCTGTTCGCCCCGCTCGCGGGCGCGGTCACGGCGGTCAACGACGCGCTCGCGACCCAGCCCGAGCTCGTCAACAGCCAGCCCTTCGGCGACGGCTGGATGATCCGGCTGCGGCTGGCCGATCCGGCCCAGGGCGGGACGTTGCTCGACCCCGCCGCCTACGAGCAGCTGACCTCGGAATCGTGAGCAGATCATGACCATCCGACTGCTGGCCCGCCGATCACCGCGACCGGTGGGGGTGCCGCTTGGCCGGTTGACGGAAGCCCCGCAATCACTATCCTCTCGCTGACATGGTTGGTCGAAGCCTTCGGCAGATCGTCTGGGCCCGCCTCCGCCGCGATCGCATTGCGATGATCTGCCTCATCATCCTGATCCTGTATTACCTGATCGGGATCGTCGGGCCCGTCGTCGGGCCAGCGCTCGGCCTCGACCCCTACGCCTTCGATCGCAAGGCGATCAGCAACACCGGCGGCCAACCCGTCCTGCCGAATGGCGGGATCAGTGCGGATCACCCGTTCGGCGTTGAATGGGGTACCGGCCGGGACATCCTGTCGCAGCTCCTCTGGGGCCTCCGGATCTCGCTCGTCGTGGCGACCACGGCGACGCTGCTGACGGTCACGGTCGGCGTCGTGATCGGCATCGTCGCCGGTTACCTCGGTGGCTGGGTCGACCTGGTCATCGGGCGCTTCATGGACCTCGTCCTGGCGTTCCCGTTCATCCTCATCGTTCTGGCCCTCTCGAACGTCCTCACCGATCGGATCACCGACCTCGGAGTGCCGAAGGGCAACCCGTCGCGAATCGTGTACCTGATCGTCGTCATCAGCGCCTTCGGCTGGCCCTACCTCGCCCGGATCGTCCGTGGCCAGGTCATCAGCCTGCGCGAGCGCGAGTTCGTGGAGGCAGCCGTGGCCATGGGCTCGAGCCGGCGGCGGATCCTGTTCACCGAGATCCTGCCCAACCTGTGGGCCCCGATCATCGTCTACACGACGCTGCTGCTGCCGGCGTACGTCGGCTTCGAGGCAGCCCTGTCGTTCCTCGGCGTCGGCGTGATCCCGCCGGACACGACCTTCGGGGCGATGCTTGCCAACTCGGTGAACTACTTCACCAAGGTACCCGTCTACCTCTTCATCCCGGGGAGCATCCTGGCCATCCTCGTCGTCGCTTTCAACCTCCTGGGCGATGCGCTTCGTGATGCGCTCGACCCGCGAGTCACCCGCTGACGGCCGAGGCGGCACGAACCGGAGGAGTGCATCTGGCGCATTGACGAGCGCGCTCCGGCGTGCTCATGGTGTATATCATCGCGTGGGTTGTGCCGGGACCATCCCGGCAAATTGGAGGAGAAGCATGCCTAGATCCAACGCGTGGTTGCGTCGCGCCCTCGTCTTCGGCACCACCTTCGCTCTGGTGCTGGCGGCCTGTGGCGGGTCCACCACCCCCAGCCCGACGACGACCGTGACGCAGGGTCCGGGCGACACCCCTGCTCCCACGGAGGAAGTGGACCACAGCGGCGGCACCATCTACATGTTGACCGCGGCTGAGGAGTTCGACGACATCGACCCCCAGCGAGCCTACACGGGCGAGGACCTGGCCTTCTTCGGGGCCACGATCATGCGCTCGCTGACGTCGTTCATCTACGACCCGGACGCCGGCGTCGCCAACACCCTCCAGGGTGACCTGGCGACCGACACCGGGACCGCCAGCCCCGACGCCACGTCGTGGAGCTTCACCCTCCGCGACGGACTGACCTGGGAGGACGGCTCGGAGCTCACCTGCGAGGACGTCAAGTACGGCGTATCGCGGACGTTCGCCAACGACGTCATCGTCAACGGCCCGACGTACGCGGTCCAGTACCTCGACATCCCCTCGAATCCGATCACGGACGAGAACGACCCGAAGTCGGGCTTCCTGTCGGCGTACTACGGTCCCTACGACGGCACCGGCCAGGCTGACTTCGACAAGGCCGTCTCCTGCGACGGCAAGACGATCACCTTCAAGCTGAACCAGCCGGTCGCGGACTTCAACTACACCGTGACCCTCGGCTTCAGCCCGGTGCCGGATCCGACCGGCCATCCTGACCTCGAGGACACCGTCGAGCAGTACACGCTCCGCCCGTGGTCCAACGGTCCCTACAAGATCGACGAGTACACCCAGGGCAACGGCGGCCACCTGATCCTCGTCCGCAACGACGCCTGGGATCCGGCCAGCGACCCGATCCGGAAGGCCTACCCCGACGTGTGGCAGGTCGACTTCGGCATCGATGCAAAGGTCATGGACCAGCGGCTCATCGCCAGCGAGGGCGACGACGCCTTCGCCATCCAGTACGGCTCCATCCAGCCCGAGAACCTCTCGACGATCTTCACCGATCCCGAGACCCCGAACGCCGACTTCGCCGGTCGCGCGACCAGCGACTTTGACCCGTTCGCCCGGTACTACTGGATCGACACCAACAAGGTCTCGAACGAGAAGCACCGCCAGGCGATGGCCGTTGCCCTCGACCGAGACGCGATCCGCGCCAACCTCGGTGGCGATTACGCCGGCGCCCTCGGCGACGGCGTCATCAAGCCGAACCTCGGCGACCAGTACGCCGAGACCGGGATGTGGACCGACCTCTTCGGCCAGGCCGTCCCGGACACCGGCGATCCCGAGTTCGCCAAGCAGCTCATCGCCGACTCCGGCGAGCCGATGCCCGCGCTGACCTGGGACTACCCGCAGACCGCCGTCCGGGACCAGGAGGCCGCGATCCTCGTCGCCTCGTTCGGCCTGGCCGGTATCACCGTGACCCCGAACCCGATCCCGCCCGGCCAGTACTACGGAATCGTCTTCGACGACGAGGCCGCCCACGAGTTCGGTTGGGCCGGCTGGGGTCCGGACTGGCCGAACGCCTCGACGGTCATCGGACCGCTGTTCACTGACAAGGGCGGCTGGAACCTTTCGCGGGTCCACGATGAGGACTTCGTGCAGGGTGTCCAGGACGCGCTCGCCGAGCTCAACCACGCCGCCCAGGCCAAGATGTGGCAGGACCTAAACAAGCTCGCGATGGAGCGGGTCTACGTCATCCCGACGACGTTCGGGCTGAGCCAGACCTTCGGCGGGACGAAGGTCCAGCCGCTCTACCAGTGGGCACCCTACGGGTCGTGGCCGTACGCGGAGATGTACGTCACGCCGTAGCGTCAACGCTCTGAGATCAAGGTCTCAGGGGGGCGGTTCCGCCGCCCCCCTGAGACGTCCCTTTACCGAACGAGGAGGAGCCGGGTGGCCGGATACATCGTGCGGCGCACGCTCGGCATGGTGGTGCTCCTCGTCCTCTTGACACTCGCCGTCTTCGTCCTGTTCAGCCTGATGCCGGCCGACCCTGCCCGGCTGACCTGTGGCAAGGCCTGCAGCCCCCAGATCATCGAGAACAACCGCCACCGGCTCGAGCTCGACATCCCGCCCGTCGAGCAGTACCAGCGCTTCGTCAGCGGGATCTTCTTCGGCCGGACCTACCTCGCCGACACGAAGCGGCCCCTCGAGTGTGAGGCGCCGTGCCTCGGCTACTCGTTCCTCAGGAACCAGGAAGTCCTTGACCTGATCACGAAGGCTGCCCCGGTCACGTTCTGGCTGGCGATCGGCGGCTTCGTCACCTGGATGACCGTCGGCCTTGTCTTCGGCATCGTGGCGGCGCTCAAACGCGGCCGCTGGCAGGACAGGACGGTGATGGGCATCGCCCTCGTCGGCTACTCCCTGCCGTCCTTCTTCATCGGACTCGTCCTCTATTTCTTCGTCATCCTCTTCTTACACCTGTTACCCAACCCGCAGTGGAAGGCGGGGATGCCGTTCAAGGATCTGGGGGGCTTCGTCCAGACGATGCTCCTGCCGTGGATCACGATCGCCACCCTCAACGCCGCGTTCTACATGCGACTGACCAGGAACCAGGTGCTCGAGGTGTTCGGCGAGGACTACGTCCGCACGGCCCGGGCCAAGGGACTCAAGGAGCGGACGGTCGTCGTCAAGCACGCCCTGCGGGCGGGCCTGACGCCGATCGTGACCGCGGCCGGGCTCGATCTTGCCTACCTCCTCGGTGGCGCGATCATCACCGAGAACATCTTCAACCTGCCCGGCCTGGGCTCGCTGGCGATCGGGTCCGTCATCGCCTCGGACCTGCCGCTCATCTCGGGCATCACCCTCATCGCGGCCACGCTCATCATCGTGGCGAACCTGGTCGTGGACCTCCTCTACGCGGTCGTGGATCCGCGAGTGCGCGTCGGATGATCAATGTCGAGGAGAGGGAGGGGAGCGCGGAGCCATCCCCTGAGCGGCCGTTCCTGTCGATCGAGAACCTGTTCGTTTCGTTCAACACGGAGGACGGCGTCGTCCGGGCCATCGATGGCGTCTCGCTGAGCCTCGAGCGCGGCAGGACGCTCGCCGTCGTCGGTGAATCCGGCTCCGGCAAGAGCGTCACCGCCCAGGCGATCATGGGCCTCGTCAGGAGCATGGGTGGCCACGTCTCGGGCGAGATCTGGCTGGACGGCCAGGAACTGAACGGGCTCCAGCCCGAGGAGGTCCAGGCGCTCCGCGGCTCCGAGATGGCGATGATCTTCCAGGATCCGATGTCGAGCCTGCATCCGTTCTACCGGGTCGGCGACCAGATCGTCGAGGCGATCCTGGCCCATCGGAAGATCGGCAAGGCGGCCGCGCGCAAGGAAACGCTGGAGATGCTGAAGCACGTCGGCATTCCCGCCGCGGAGCGCCGCATCGATGCCTATCCGCACCAGCTCTCGGGCGGCATGCGCCAGCGCGTCATGATCGGCATGGCCCTGATCAACTCACCACAGCTGCTCATCGCCGACGAGCCGACCACGGCGCTCGACGTGACCGTCCAGGCCCAGATCCTCGAGCTCATCTCGACCCTCAAGGAGGAGTTCGGGACGACGGTCATCCTCATCACCCACGACCTGGGCATCGTCGCCGACGTCGCCGATGATGTCGCCGTGATGTACGGCGGCCGGCTCGTGGAGGTCGGCCAGACCTCGACCATCTACGAGGCGCCCGAGATGCCCTACACGCTCGGGCTCCTGTCGTCGATCCCGCGGATGGATCGCGAGCTGCCAAAGCGGCTCGACCCGATCCGGGGGAACCCACCCTCACCGATCAACCTGCCCCCGGGCTGCGTCTTCCAGCCGCGCTGCAACTACAGCGACCGGGTCGCCAACGGGGCCTGCCTCTCTGTCCGGCCTGAGCTCCTCCCGACCGCGCCGGGTCACCTCGTCCGCTGTCACCTGCCGGCCGAGGAACGCCAGCAGATCTCGGCGGACGTGCGCAGGATCCTCGCCGGAGCCCAGCGATGACGGCCGCGCCCCACGAGATCCTCCGCGTCACGGACCTCCGAACCTACTTCCCGGTCCGCTCCCGCGGGCTCCTCCCTCGCGTCATCGGCCAGGTCAAGGCCGTCGACGGCGTGAGCCTCTCGCTCGACTCCGGCGAGACCCTCGGCCTCGTCGGCGAGAGCGGCTCGGGCAAGACGACCGCCGCCCGCTCGATCCTGCGGCTGATCAAGCCGACCGGCGGCCAGATCGAGCTCGAGGGCGTGCAGATCGCGAACCTGTCGCAGGCCGCGCTCCGCCCGATCCGCCGCAAGGCCCAGATGATCTTCCAGGATCCCTACAACGCCCTGAATCCCCGCCACACCGTCGGCGGCATCATCAGCGCGCCGTTCAGGATTCAGGGCGTCGAGCCGCCGGGCGGCGTCAAGGCGGCCGTCCAGGAACTCATGGAGCGGGTCGGGCTGAACCCCGAGCATTACAACCGCTATCCGAACGAGTTCTCCGGCGGCCAGCGCCAGCGGATCGGGGTCGCCCGCGCGATCGCGCTCCGGCCGAAGCTCATCGTCTGCGACGAGCCGGTCTCCGCCCTCGACGTCTCCATCCAGGCCCAGATCCTCAACCTCCTGAAGGATCTCCAGGAGGAGTTCGGTCTGGCCTACCTCTTCGTGGCCCACGACCTGGCCGTCGTTCGCCAGATCTCGCACCGGGTCGCGGTCATGTACCTCGGCCACATCGTCGAGACCGCGACGCGCCCGGTCATGTACTCGGCGCCCCTCCATCCGTACACGCACTCGCTGCTCTCGGCCGTGCCGGTCCCGGATCCCAGGATCCAGCAGACGCGCGAGCGGATCATGCTCCAGGGCGACGTCCCCAGCCCAATCGACCCGCCGAGCGGTTGCGTCTTCCGGACGCGCTGCTTCCAGGCCCAGGAGCGCTGCGCGGTCGAGGTCCCGCCGCTCATCGAGGTGGTTCCCGAGCACAAGGTCGCCTGTCATTTCCCGATCACGGTGGACGAGGTGGCGGCGCGGGCCCGGGCCGGCAAGATCGAGGTGCCCGAGGCCGAGGAGCAGATGACGGGGTCCGTAAGCGGCCCGCACTTCGTGGAGCCCGGACCGCCGCACGCCTAGCCGCGCGAGGCGATCGAGGCCGGCGCACGTTCTGGCCCCGGACCTCCGCATCGACGGTGCGTCCCGGTGGGCCCTAGACTCGATCCGTGCAACCGCTCCGGATCGCCCTCGCCCAGGTCGCACCGCGCCTCGGCGACCTCGAGGCCAACCTGGCCCGCCACCACGAGCTGCTCGGGGAAGCGCGCGCGGGCCAGGCCGGTCTGGTCGTCTTCCCCGAGCTGGGGCTGACCGGCTACCAGCTCCAGGACCTGGCCGCCGAGGTGGCGATGCGGCTCGACGACCCCCGCCTGTCGCGGTTGGCCGCAGCCACGGTCGGCCTGTCGGCGGTGGTCTCGTTCGTCGAGGAATCGGGTGACCATCGGCTGTTCATCGCGGCCGCGCTGCTCGAGGATGGCGAGGTGCGACACGTCCACCGCAAGGTCTACCTGCCGACGTACGGCCTGTTCGACGAGCGCCGCTTCTTCTCGCCCGGGGACGTCCTGCGGGCGGTGCCGTCGCGGCTCGGGGTGGGCGTCGGGCTGGCGGTCTGCGAGGACTTCTGGCACGTCTCGACGCCGCAGGTCCTCGCCCTGGACGGGGCCCAGATCCTGATCAACGTCTCGTCGTCGCCGGGGCGTGACCTCGCGACGTCGAGCGAGGTGGGGCTAGGCACGGCATCCTCGTGGCGAACGCTGATGCGAACCTACGCCCAGCTCACGACCTCGTTCGTCGTCTTCTGCAACCGCGTCGGGGTCGACGAATCGATCTCGTTCTGGGGCGGCTCGGAGGTCATCGGGCCGGGCGGCGGGGCCGTCTTCTCCGCCCCGATGTTCGACGAGGGGCTCTTCATCGGCGAGGTTGACCTGGCCGACGTCCGGCGCGAGCGGATCGCCCTCCCACTGCTCCGGGACGAGCGCCCGGAGCTGGTCAGCCGCGAGTGGCGGCGGCTCATCGCCGAGCGGGCCGGCCTGGCGCCTGATACAACCGCCGAGGAGGGTGCCGAGGACGGCCTCGACGTGGCCGCAGAGCCAGGACCCGGCCGGCCGATCGGATTCGGGGGCGTGGCCGGCTCGACCGGGCCCGGGGCGACGGACTCCGAGCCGGCGAGACCGGAGCGTGCGCGGCCCGGGCCGGCGAGACCGGAACGGGCGAAGGCGCGGCCGAAGATGGGCGCGGCATGACGAGACCGGCGACGGCCACGGGGGCGGATGGCACGCCGCTCTTCGAGCTGCCCCCTGAGCTGGCGATCGACACCGACGTGGCCCGCCGGGTGATCGCCGAGTTCATCCGCGGCCAGCTCCGCCAGGCTGGGTTCGAGCGGGCGGTCGTGGGGCTCTCCGGGGGCATCGACAGCGCTCTCGTGGCGTACCTCGTCGCCGAGGCGATCGGCCCGGAGCGTCTGCGCTGCATCCTCATGCCGGCAGGCTCGTCGGCGCCGGCCTCGCGAGCCGACGCGGAGACCGTCGTCGACGCCATCGGCTGTGCCAGCGAGGTGGTCGAGATCGGACCGCTGATCGACGGCTTCTTCGGGGTCGGCGAGACCGCGGGAGCATCGGGGCCGGAGGGCCTCGCCGCGAGTCCGCTCCGGCGCGGCAACTTCGCCGCCCGGATGCGAATGGCCGTCCTCTACGACCGCTCCGTGACCTGGGGCGGGCTCGTCGTCGGGACCGGCAACAAGACCGAGGCGCTCATCGGCTACACGACGCTCTTCGGGGACAGCGCCTGTGCCTTCAACCCGATCGGCGACCTCTACAAGAGCCAGCTCCGCCAGGTGGCCGCCGCGATCGGCGTCCCCGAGGTGGTGATCCGCAAGGCCCCCTCGGCCGATCTCTGGCCCGGCCAGACCGACGAGGGCGAGGCCGGCTTCACGTATCCGGAGCTCGACCGGCTCCTCTTCTGGCGGATCGACAAGCGCCGCTCCGTCGAGGAGGTCGTGGCGCTCGGCTTCGACCCGGCATTCGTCGCCCGCGTCGACCGGATGATCGCGACCTCGGAGTTCAAGCGCCAGGTGCCACCGATCGCCAAGCTCGGGCCCCGGACCGCGGGCGTCGACTACCTCTATCCGCGGCGACGCCCTGGCTCGGCGCGCGGCTGACGCCGCCGATGGCGGACATCCCGGGCGGCACCCTCTTCCTCGTCGCGACCCCGATCGGGAACCTCGGCGACGTGACGCTCCGCGCGCTCGACGTCCTCGGCGCGGTGCCGCTCATCGCGGCCGAGGACACCCGCGTCACTCGGCGGTTGCTCGCTCGCTACGCGATCGGGACGCGGACGCTGAGCTATCACGCGCGCAGCGGACCGGGCCGGCTTGCGGAGCTCCTGGCTCACCTCCGCGGCGGGGCGGACCTGGCCCTCGTGACCGATGCCGGGACACCGGCCGTCAGCGACCCCGGGATGGAGCTGGCCGCGGCCTGGGCCGCCGAGGGCGGGCGCGTCGAGGCCATCCCGGGAGCGTCGTCCGTCCTCGCCGCCGTGGCGGTCTCGGGGGTCGCCGGGCCGCAATGGGTGTTCGAGGGGTTCCTGCCACGGAGCGGCCGGGCGCGCCGGGACCGACTCGCCGCGATTGCCGCCGACGAGCGAGGCAACGTGGTCTTCGAGGCCCCCGGGCGTCTCCTCGCGACGCTCACGGACCTGGCCTCGGCCTGCGGCCCGACGCGCCCGGCTGCCGTCTGCCGCGAGCTCACCAAGCTCCACGAGCAGGTGGTCCGGGGATCGCTCGCGGACCTCGTCTCGGCGGTGTCGGGCGGCACGATCCCGGCCCGTGGTGAGGTCGTGATCGTCGTCGGCTGGTCCAGTGGGGAGCATCGGCGACCGCATTCG